>DATDRZ010000025.1:0-9623 GCA_035291465.1 Anaerolineales bacterium | reverse complement strand
GCAATGTCATTAATCACGTACCAAAGGCGGGCGCCGACGACCCCGGCAACTGCCAGCCAGACCAGCGCATCCCAGAATTTTTCTGGGTCGCCGCGGCGGCGCTTGATCTCGCGGTCGGTAATATAGGCGCCAACCAGCAAGCCGATCATAGCGAGCACGCCATACCAGCGCAAGGTAATGGTGATACCAAGGAGGTCGAATGAAAAAATTACGGGATCAATCATTGTTTTCCTTTAGAGCGAGGTCTTATTGCATGACGGAAACGGCATCCGCTTCGCGGTTGAATTGGAAAAGGTCAAAGACTTCTGCGAATTCCTGTCGAATTAAATCTCTGGTTAACCCGAGTTCTTCCAGGGTGTACACATTATCACTTTCGAAGGCCTGGTTGGCTTTCACCACCTGTTCGACGACGCGGCGAAAGGAATCACTGAGCGGGATATTCATCCACTCATAAACCTTCTGGATGGTCTCTTCCACATTAGCCACAAAATCATTGTAGCGCAACACCATGTAGCGCGTCTTGGGCTTGTCTCTAAAACGCTGCATGGGATAGAGGTACCAATATTTGAATTGCCTGAACATGGCGGCTTGAAACCGACGGGCGCCGTCAGGGACGCCCATATAATTCCAGATGTACTTGAAAAAATTCAATGCGGAGGGCACGAGTCTGAGCGGGTTGCGCGCCAGGTAAATGATGTGCGCATCGGGAAAGAATTCATATATGCTTTCGATGCGCGCCGTGTGCCCGGGGCTCTTGGCCAGATAGATGCGGTCTCCACCCGCATCGTATAGATGGCGCCGGATGATGGCGCTATAGAAACCCATAATGCGCCTGCGCTGAAGCGCCGGGATCTCTTCATCGAAGTGATCGTAAGGCGGCAATTCGTCCACCACCGGGAACACAAATTGCAGGAACATGGTTGACCAAATCGTGATCAGCAGACCTTCGTCTTCATCGGGCGTGAATAAGCCTACCTTGTGCATCTGGATGGTGTCCAGCCAACGCCGGTCGCGCTCCTGGAGCCACTTGCGGCCGCGCCCTCCAAAAAGGACACGGTCAATTGCGCCAATGAATTTCCAGAAAGTCCTCTGGGTCAACGTAGGCGCAATGTAGATTTGGGCGATGTTCATGCTGGTAAAGTGATCAGGGTCGCGTGCCAACAATCGCTGCAATAGCGTCGACCCGCTGCGGAAGTTCCCCACGATGAAGACCGGCGCCTTGATCTCCTGCTTGCGATACAAAGGAAAGAAGATTTCGTCCAAGTAAAAGCAGATAAAAGTGAGTATCTGGTGAATGGGAATCACAAGGTACCAGAGCAGCACAGCTGCCCGGCGTCTGGGCGTGAAATGTAAACCCGTATCATTTGACTTGAACAGTTGCAGGAACGCTAGGCGTGCTGCAAGGGTTAGGTTGATTGGCATTAATCTCTCCGGGGCAAAAGCCCGCCAACTATAACATGCTAGTCAAAGAGACTGGAATAACGGGAAGGAACAAGCAAAAATGCTTATCAATAAGGTATTGAAAAAGTCCCTGAGTGTTTGCTGGTAACCTCTTAAAGCCGACTTCTTCAGCCACGGAAACGGTCCCTTATGAAAGGATTGCCGAAAACCGTTAGAGACTGGGATCCGGGGATAGTTTTCAACAACCTAGCGTCAAAAATGCTTGACATCGCCTTCGGTTTTCCTCAATCTCCGAAACGTGTCATTAATCGTTATGGGCAGGAATTAGCTTTTTCCAAGGTCATTATGTTAGTCCGGTTCTTGCCAAGTTATGCACGACACCCGCCACTTGCCAAACAACATCTTCTTGACAAGCCATAAGATTGCAAAGCCGGTGCCCAATGCTAAGGGGCTTTGAAAGATCAATACTTTGTGTTCTTTGTGGCTTTGCGGTTATGGCGCTTGAATATGAGCCACCAAGGCATCTATCCCGTTTGTATAATTTGGCGCGCTTTTTCGCTAAAAATTACCCATTTAATTGATAAAACAAGTGTGCTATGATTGCCATCCTAATCCCTAACAGGTAAAGAATGAACCATAAAGTTATCAGAGTAGTGGGGGCCAACGAGCACAATCTAAAGAACATCTCCGTGGATATCCCGAGGGACAAGTTTGTGGTCATAACCGGGATCTCTGGCTCCGGAAAGTCTTCCCTGGCATTTGACACCATCTTCGCCGAGGGTCAACGCCGCTATGTGGAGTCCCTCTCCGCTTATGCCCGCCAGTTCCTCGGGCAGATGGACAAGCCGGATGTCGAGTACATAGAGGGGCTTTCGCCTGCCGTTTCCATCGATCAGAAGGGTTCGTCTCACAACCCGCGGTCAACAGTTGGCACTGTCACCGAAATTTACGACTATTTGCGTCTGCTGTTCGCACGCATCGGGGTGCCCCACTGCCCGATCTGCGGGCGGGAAGTCGTGCGCCAATCCGCCCAGGAGATAGTGGATGCCATCGAAAAGCTTCCAAATGGCAGCCGTATGCTAGTGCTGGCTCCAGTTGTGCGCGGGCGCAAAGGAACGCACGAAACGGTTTTGGACGAGATCTCCAAATCCGGCTTCGTGCGTGCCCGGGTGAACGGGGAAGTCCTCGAACTCGGCAAGGAAAAAATCAAGCTGGCACGCTACAAGATGCACACCATCGAAGCGGTTGTGGACCGGCTAGTGATCCGCAAAATAGAGGATGAAAAGGAAAAAGCATCGGCACGCTCCAGGCTAACCGATTCTGTGGAGACTGCGTTGCGCTTTGGACAGGGGACGATGACGGTGCACAACCTCTCCGCAGATCCGCCAACCGACATCATGTTCTCCGAAATGCTCAGTTGCCCGGAGCATGGCAGCGTATTGCCTGAAATTGAACCGCGTACGTTTTCTTTCAACACTCCCCACGGCGCCTGTCCCGAATGCCAGGGCATCGGGACAAAGTTGGAGATCGACCCTGAACTGCTTATCCCCGATAAGAGTGTTTCGCTGGCAGATGGAGCCATCACGGTCTCCGAATGGAGCGGCGCCCGTGAAGAAGGCGGATACTACTGGTCGACATTGGAAGGGGCGGCGAAGGCTTACCGCGTAAATTTGAATGCCCCCGTCGAGAAGTTGAGCCAAAAGCAACTGGATTTGATCCTCTATGGCACCAACGGCAAAGAAGTTTCGGTGCGTTACAAACAGCGCAGCAGTGGACGAGATTTTACTTTCTCGACGAAGTTCGAAGGCGTAATACCGAACCTGGAGCGCCGCTTTCGCGAGACCAACTCCGAATACATGCGCCAGCGCATCATGGAATACATGAATGACAGACCTTGCCCGGTGTGCAAAGGCGCCCGGCTGCGGCCGGAAGCACTGGGAGTGACTGTCTTAGATAAAAATATCTTGGAAGTCACCAAATGGCCGGTGCTGGACACTTTGAAATGGTCACAACGTTTAGCTGGCGACCAGTCACCGTTCACCAACCGCCAAAAATTAATTTCGAAGCGCATCTTGAAAGAAATCAGCGAGCGGCTGGGCTTTATGGTGGACGTAGGTCTGGATTATTTGACCCTGGAACGATCTGCCGCTTCGCTCTCCGGAGGAGAAGCGCAGCGCATACGGCTGGCGACTCAGATCGGCTCGCGCCTGATGGGCGTGCTCTATGTATTGGATGAGCCTTCGATTGGCCTGCATGCACGAGACAACGAAAGATTACTGAACACATTGACCGGGATGCGCGATCTGGGCAACACAGTTCTGGTGGTCGAACACGATGAAGAAACCATCCGTCGCGCGGATTGGATCATCGACCTTGGCCCCGGCGCAGGTGAACATGGCGGTAAGGTCATCGCCGAGGGGCCAGTAAGCAATATTCTCAAAAGCCCGAAATCATTGACCGGCGCCTACCTTTCAGGACGCAAGCATATTGCCTTACCCCGCAAACGCCGCCCGGGAAACGGAAAAAAAGTAGTTATTCTGGGTGCACGCGAGAACAACCTCAAGAATCTCAAAGTAGAAATCCCGCTGGGCAAATTGATCTGCATTACAGGGGTCTCTGGTTCCGGTAAAAGCAGCCTGATGAATGAAATCCTCTACAAGGCGCTGGCCCGCGAATTGAACGGGGCCCATCTGAGCCCGGGCGCGCATGATGAGATCAAGGGTCTGGAGCATCTGGACAAGATCATCAGCATCGATCAATCGCCCATCGGGCGTACACCGCGCTCCAACCCCGGTACGTATACCGGATTATTCAACCACATTCGCGATCTATTCGCCGAGTTGCCTGAAAGCAAAATGCGCGGCTACAAGCCGGGCCGCTTTTCTTTCAACGTGCGCGGTGGCCGCTGTGAGGCCTGCGAAGGCCAAGGCGAGGTTCGCATCGAAATGCAGTTCCTCCCGGATGTCTATGTTCCTTGCGATGTCTGCCATGGGGCGCGCTTCAACCGGGAAACCCTGCAAGTGAAATTCAAAGATATGAGCATCGCCGATGTGCTCAATCTTTCCATTGAGAAAGCTTTGGAGGTGTTCAAGGCGTTTCCGCCGATGGCGAGCAAACTGCAAACTCTGCACGCTGTCGGCCTCGACTATATTCGCATTGGGCAGTCAGCCCCCACCCTTTCCGGCGGCGAAGCACAACGAGTAAAGCTAGCCAAAGAGCTATCCAAACGCCCAACAGGGCAGACCATCTATGTGCTGGACGAACCCTCAGTAGGCTTGCACACCGCCGATGTGCACAAGCTTATCGAGGTCTTACAGCGCCTGGTGGAAAGCGGCAACACCGTGGTGATCATCGAGCATAATATGGACATCATCAAGGTAGCCGATCACATCATTGACCTGGGCCCCGAGGGCGGCGACCGAGGCGGGTACCTGCTGGCTGAGGGAACACCAGAGGAGATCGCCAGGATCAAAGAGAGCTACACAGGAAAATTCCTGAAGGGGCATCTAAAGGCGGCCCTTTAATTACCGTCTTTGAGAGGAAGCCCAGGCAAAAACTTATCCCGAGTGAGCCGCCGAGCTTGCCCTAAGCGGAGCGAATGGGCGGCGACAAGAGGAAGAAATCCCTAAGACGTCCCACAAAGGAGTCCACACATGCAATATCTCAACTTCGGTAAATCGGATCTCAAAGTAAGCGAAATCGGCCACGGCCTCTGGGGCGTTGCGGATTGGATTGGTTCGCAGGATAAACATTCCCTAGAGGCGATGCAGTTATCGCTGGATCTAGGTTGCAATTTCTACGATACAGCTGCCGCTTACGGGGATGGCTATAGCGAAAAATTACTCGGGAAACTCATCAAAAACAACCCGGGCCAAGAAATCATCGTGGCAACCAAGATCCCTCCAAAAAACGACAAATGGCCGGCAGATCCCAAGGATAGGCTCGGGGACGTATTTCCAAAACAGCACATCATTGAATACACCAAGCGCAGCCTGGATTATCTGGGTATCGAACGCATCGATATTCAACAACTGCACGTCTGGGATGACGGCTGGGCGGACAGCCCTGTTTGGAGGGAGGCTGCCCAGCAACTTAAAGATGAGGGACTCATTCGTCTGTTCGGGTTGAGCCTGAATCGTTGGGAACCCTGGAACGGGCTAAAAGCGATCCACACAGGCGCAGTGGACAGCATCCAGGTGATCTACAACATCTTCGATCAAGCACCTGAAGATGAATTATTCCCCTTGTGCCAGGAAATGGGTGTGGGGGTGATTGCCCGGGTCCCATTGGATGAGGGCGGGCTGAGCGGAAAGCTTACGAAGGATACAAAGTTTCCCCCAGAAGATTGGCGCGCACGCTACTTTGGATCGGAAAATCTCCGAGAAACAGTAGATCGCGCCGAGGCTCTCAAGAACCTACTACCCGAAGGGATGACCTTGCCCGAGTTGGCCATGCGCTTTTCAATCTCGCATCCGGCGGTGAGCACCTCAATACCCGGAATGCGCAAACCCGAAAACGTGAGACAGAACATTGCAGTTAGTGATGGAAAGCCATTGACCCCTGAGCTCATCGAGACGTTGCGCGCTCACCGTTGGGATCGCAAAGTGGCGCCCTGGTCGGATTAACACCGAGGAGCAAAGACGGGGGAGATTTATAATTCCGGTTTGGTGGACAAAAAACCAGAGTCCTTCACTGTTCTTCGCGCCCTGCCCCTCCTTTGGTTATCAATTGCTTTTTTGGCCGGGGTAATCCTGGCCTCGCAGCTTGCCGCGCCCATCTGGCTCTGGCTGCTGTGTTCAGCTTTGGCCGCGGCAGCCGCTTTCAGCCTGCGCACTCGACTTAGTTGGCCGCCGCTCTTCGCGCTTGCAGCAGGATGCGTTCTGTTTCTCGGTGCGACGAGATACCAAGTGGCTCAACCGCAATTTGGCTCTCATGATCTGGCCACATTTAACGATTCGGGGAACTGGGCGGAGATTCAGGGTCAGCTACAAGAGCCGCCAGTTTCCAAAGATGGTTACATAGAGTTAGTAGTTCGAGCGGACGGAATCACTTTACCTAATGGAGTCAGCCAAGAAGTTGAGGGTTTGCTTCAGGCGCGAACGGAGTATGGAGATGACTGGCACTATGGCGATCGTTTGCTGCTGTCAGGCGAACTGACGACGCCAGTCGAATATGAAGATTTCTCGTACCGCGATTATTTAGCCCGCCAGGGCGTCTATTCGCTGATGCCGTTCGCAACCGCCGAAAGGCTGGAAACCGGGCTCGGCAATCCCTTCTGGACTGCACTCTACGGTTTGCGTGAGCGAGGGGTTGAGACTTTGTATCGCTTGTATCCCGCCAGAGAGGCGGCGCTGCTGGCCGGCATCCTGCTCGGCGACGAAAGCGGTCTCAGTGACAAGGCGAAGACCGCCTTCAACGATACCGGCACGCGGCATATCATTGCCATCTCTGGATTTAACATCAGCATCATTGCCGGCTTATTCCTGGCAATGTTTGGGCGCTGGCTAGGTACGCGTCGCGGCATCTGGCTTGCAGGGATCGGTGTGGCGCTGTACACCTTGCTGGTTGGCGCCGATGCAACAGTGGTGCGCTCGGCAATAATGGGCATCCTGGGCCTGATTGCTCTCCGCACGGGGCGCCAACCTTATGCGCTGAATACCCTGGGTTTCACCGCGGCCGCGATGGCGCTTGTGAATCCATTGGTCCTTTGGGACATTGGCTTTCAACTCTCATTTGCCGCCACTCTGGGCCTGATCTTGTATTCCGAGCCGTTGCGGGTGTACGCGGACCAGTGGATGAATGCCCATCTGCACAGTGAATGGACAAAGCGGCTTAGTAGGCCGATCAACGATTACGTATTGTTGACTATCGCCGCACAAATCACCACGCTGCCGATGCTTCTATACTACTTCGAGCGATTATCAATTTTCTCGCTGCCCGCGAACATCCTCATTCTGCCGGTGCAACCTGCTCTAATGGTGCTTGGCGGATTATCTATGCTCGTCGGAATGATCCTTTTTCCGTTAGGCCAGTTGATCGGCTTCCTAGGTTGGACCCTGGCTGCCTACACCATCAGAATTGTGGAGTTCTTTGCCGGGCGGCCCTGGTCTTCCCAGACCTTGACTACATTCCCTTTGTATTTGGTATTCCTATATTTTGGTGTTCTGGCCGCGATGAGTATTCCGGCCATGCGTCAGCGAATTACGTCCATCCGCATACAACCCATCGTTGGTTTGATCGCGCTGGCTGCGCTCAATCTCTGGACATGGAACGCCGCATTGGCTGCCCCGGACGACAAACTTCATCTCACCTTATTGGATTTGGAAGGTGAAGCTCTGCTGATCCGATCGCCGGCCGGGAGATATGTGTTGATCAATACTGGCGCCTCCCCCAACCAGCTCATGGATGAGTTGTCTCGGAAAATACCCCTGGGTCAACGGCTAGACTGGGTTATTCTTGCCGGTGAACGACCGGATCAGCTAAGCGGAATAAAGGGAGTCTTGGAACGCTTATCGCCGAACGCAATCAGCTGGGCGAGCAGCGATCCAAACGACGACTTAACCTCGATAATAGAGCAGGCAACTGCACTGGGGATAGCGACCACCGAATTGAAGTACGGCGACCAATTTGAATTAGGGGCAGAAGCACGGTTGGAAGTGCTGAGTATTGGCCAGCGAGGTGCGGTTTTGCTCCTGAAGTGGGGCAACTTCGAAGCCGTCCTGCCATTGGGGTTGGATTTTGATCAAATGCAAAAACTAAGTCTCGGCTCCATTCTTGGGCCGATCGATTTATTACTGTTAGCGGACTCGGGATATCCGCCGCTCAACCCGCCGGAGTGGTTAAGCAATCTGGGGTCATCGGCCCTATGGATTGATTCGGAGAACGAACGGGTTGAAAGCGCAATACTAGAAACTCTGGGTAACACTCCTTCATTTCGCACCGATCAAAATGGGTGGTTGCAAGTAATCACAGACGGGCAACAGATGTGGTTCCAAGTCGACCGCCCATGAGATTCCCTCTCCCAAAGAATCACCATCTTCTAATCTCGGAACTGCAACCCCGAACGCTATAATCCGCGAACGATGTTGAAACAGCCATTGATCCGTATTGGCGTCTTGGGTTTCATGTTGCTCGGATCGGCTCTAGCCTTTTATATAATCTCACCGCTTTTCGTGCGCGCAACCATTGGATACGAGGGCTGGCCGACGCTCGGTTACATGCCCACACGAACACCTCGGCCGGCCACCGCCACTTCGGAGCCCACACAAACCGAAACCCCGCAGCCATTGACATCTGAATTTGATGTTACGTTGCTCGAAGGGGACGCTTCGGTTCGGCTGACAGAAGGCGAGTTCTATCCGGTGGCACATGAAGGTAGCGGCACAGCGATTGTGTATCAAATAGACGAGAATGATCTCGTCTTGATTCTGGATGAATTTGAAGTTGAGGACGGACCCGATTTGCATGTGTATTTGACGTCCGAAGAAACAATTGAGAACACCTCGGGAGATGATCTTGCAGATGGTTTTGATCTAGGGGAGCTGAAGGGATTGGACGGCGACCAGAGTTACGACATACCCAGCACGCTGGACCTCAGCGAGTACAACTCCGTCGTGATCTGGTGCGTTCCCTACCAAGTGCCGTTTGCGGCGGCGCCATTGCAGGCGCCGTAGAGAAAAAAAAACGAACGCTGCTAATGCGTTCGTTTTTGATTAAAAGAAAAGTCCCTTGGCAATGACCTACTCTCCCAGGGGGCTGCCCCCCAAGTACCATCGGCGCTAACGAGCTTAACTACCGGGTTCGAGATGGGACCGGGTGTACCCTCGTTGCTTGGATCACCAAGAGACTTATCGAACAAAAGAAGTTCGATTTAAGAGTTTCCTCGCATCTGCGATGCTTTGAAACTCTAGTTCTTATATTACCAAATAGACGAAGCTATATTATTATGCACGGAAAATCTTCGAATTCTCCACACTACCGATTAAGTCCTCGGCCATTAGTACAGCTTAGCTCCACACATTACTGCGCTTCCACTTGCTGCCTATCAAGCAGGTGGTCTACCTGCGGCCTTACTCCATAAAGGATGAGGGATCTCATCTTGAGACGGGTTTCCCACTTAGATGCTTTCAGCGGTTATCCCTGCCAGACGTGGCTACCCAACCATGCCGTTGGCACGACAATTGGCACACCAGAGGTCTGTCCACCCCGGTCCTCTCGTACTA
>DATDRZ010000024.1:0-4944 GCA_035291465.1 Anaerolineales bacterium | reverse complement strand
TCTTCATTGCTACTGGTCGCTGCGAGGGCAGGATCACCGGCAAATTCCAGGGCGCCAACCATCCCGCGCGGCGAAGCGATGGAACCTATCAGCCCAATTTCCAGGGAGTGATCGAAACCGAAGATGGAGCAGAGATCTATTTTGACTATCGCGGCTATGGCCGGGCGTATCCGCCTAGCCGCAGGCAGATCGTGATTTCGGCAACGCATCTCAGCAGCCATGAAAAATACAAATGGCTAAACGATACGGTCTGCGTTGGAGAGGGAGAGGTCCGTAGCAACCCAGATGATCCAACCGAGCTTGTTATCGATTGGTCTGAACTCGTCTGGGAACCACTTAAATAAAAAGTCAATCGCAGCGGTTTACTTAAGCGCTGAATACGCTTCCACCAGCTTCTGCTCCACTTCGTGCCAATCAGCGACCTCGTCTGCCGTGTAGCCGCCGGTGATGCGGTCCACGGCCACCGCGGCCTGGGCGCGCAGCTCTGCCGAGCGGCGGATGGCGGCGGGCGGCGCCTGTCCAAGCCCTTGACGCGGGCCGCAATTTCCCCGCAAAAATCCGTTTCCGGTCGATAATATGCCCTTCCTGATCAAAGGGGCGCAATGTTTCATTTCTCGTTTTCCTTGCCAATCAAGAATGCGGTTCGCGACTATCCGAATTCCTTGAGTTGCCAGCCGCTCCTCCTGGCGCGCGCTGCCGGCCTTCAAACGTTTACCACACCTACTACATCGACCACATCGACCACACCGACCACAGCTACGAAACCTACCAAATCGCCCATGGCTACCACATGTACATATCTACCACGCCAGCTTGTGCAAAGCCCAACATGCGCAACACCAGCGATCCGCAAAACCCGAACGCCTGCAATACGGCAAGCGGTCAATCAGTAAGTTGGGTAGACCACGGAATAGCAATTGCATAGAAAATTGCTAACTATCTATTATATGCAACAAGAATTGCAGATTGAATTTACCAGGTTTTTACATCCGCATGCTTTGCTGCTTACCCTTGCCAGCTACCCTATCTTCGACATTCACCTGAATAGGAGGTACTTATGTCGAAGAAAAATTGGACGGCTGGGCTGTTCGCCCTGGCCCTGACGCTGGGGATCGTGAGCGTAGCGGCCGCCGCTGGTCCCAGTCTCGCCGACCCCTCGGCGCTTAGCGGCTCCACCTTTGCCCCGCTCGGGGCAGCGGCCGGCATCGGCCCGCAGGATCCGCCGAACCCGCCCGGGCCGCGCGGCGGTCCCGGCCGAGGGCCCTTGCGGGGAAGGCCGCATCTAAGCGGCGAGATCACCGCCATTGGCGACAACCAATTCACTCTGACCACCGCCGGCAACAATGAAGTGACCGTCGAAGTGGACGAATCCACCAGTTACCTTGGCTCACTCGACGGTTTCGACGATCTCGAAGTTGGCCTGGACGTGGCGGTGGCAGGACAGCGCAGCGACGAAGGCACGGTCTTGGCCCGCGCTATTGCGGCCCGCGATGACTTGCCTTTTGGGACCCGCCTGGGCGGCGAGGTGACCGCAGTCGGAAGCGATACGCTGACCATCGAAACTCGGCGAGGTGAAACCTTCACCTTCGATGTGACTGCGGATACGGATTTTCTGAGCCGCGACAATTCGGTGACCGGTCTTGAAGACATTGAAGTCGGCGACCACGTGCTGGTGCTCTTCGAGCAATCTGACAGCGGCGGGCTGACAGCCAAAGTGATCTTCGTCAGCGGCCCTCCTCCAGAGGACGCCAGCAACTAGGCAAGGTTGCCAACCAAATAAGGAAATTTAAATGGGCTGCAGTTGTACTGCAGCCCTAAATCTTTAAGCCCGCCGTTACAAGAGATCGCTTCGTCGGAAGCAGGTTCCCTCGCAACTGCGGAAACAAGGCTTTCCATGACTGAATGGCATCAAAGTGTTTCTCATGTAGGGGCGGGTTTGGTTCCTTGTCGACCTCAACGATCCCACGACGCGACTAAACCCGCCCGTTCAATCTGTTGCGTTTCCTTTGATCAAAAGGAAGCGTTTCTTCCTGTGAGGAAGCGCGGCGCAGAGAGTCCGAAATCTTTCGCCCACACTCCTATGTGCACCGGAGAGCAACCCTAATTATTTAAGCAATTGCTGAAATAGTCATTTGTTATAGCTTGCGATAGCAATCATCTATATCCCAACATAGTGTTCTTCTATCCCCATCGATAGAAAAGTACATTGCGCTCAGGGACATTGTTCCCTGTTGCACAAGTGGGGAGAGCAATAGAGTCAAGCTGGCTCTTGATTAACCCCGAAAGCAACTACTGAAGGAGCCACTGATGAACGAAACTTTGATTGCCAAAGCGGAAGAACAAGCCCAACTTTGCCGCGTCTTCAGCAATTCCTGCCGCGTGCTCATTCTGTGGGCGCTGGAAGAAGGCGAATTGCCCGTCACAGAGATCGCGACGCGCGTGGGCAGCACAATTCAAAACGTTTCCCAGCATCTAAGCCTGCTCAAGCAGCACGGGCTGATCTCTGCCCGGCGCGAAGCCCAGCACATCTACTACCACCTTAACGAATCGCCATGGCTGAGCACCTGTCCAGCCATGAAAGTTCCCAATATCCGCGAAATCAATATTTCCAA
Organism: Anaerolineales bacterium; assembly: GCA_035291465.1. GTDB lineage: Bacteria > Chloroflexota > Anaerolineae > Anaerolineales > UBA11579 > JAMCZK01. Next base: position 2,332 of record DATDRZ010000024.1, on the reverse strand, counting down.
TGGAGGCATTTGATGGTTACCCAAGATTTAACTTCAATTTCTGCGGCGAAGGTTGTCGATGCCCGCGCCATGTCCTGCCCGGGCCCGCTGCTCGAGGCCAAGAAGGCTATCGGCACGGTGAAGGTTGGCGAAGTGCTGGAGATCTGGTCCGGCGAAACCAACACCAAAGTCGACCTGCCGCGCTGGTGCGACAAAGTCGGTCACGAGTTCCTCGGCGCCCTCCCCGGCGAAGGCTACGAGCGTCTGTTCGTCCTGAGGAAGAAATAGGGTTTCGTGCGCCACTTCCGTCTTTGCGAGGAGGCCGAATGTCAATGAGGCTGACGAAGCAATCCCCAAGTGGAAATCCCAAGATCCTGATCTTGGCCACGTTTTCCGGCGGTTATGTGGGCGCGAATACCACCGGACAGGCGCATGCCGAATACCCGGCAAATACCTACATCCTGCCGGTGATGTGCCCGGTGCTGTTCCCGCCCGATTTCTATCTCCGCGCCTTCGACCAGGGCATCGACGGGATCATTGTGATGTACAGCGGCACAGATTCTCCCTACTCGGTGGAAGCCGATGGCACCGCCAAGCTTATCAATCGCGCCTATGGGCTGATGAAGGAACGCGGCTTGGATATCCGCCGCCTGCGCCTCACCGCTATCTGCACCGTTTGCGTCAAACCATTTCTAAGAGAAGTCAACCAGATGAACGATTTACTGAAAGAGATCGGCAATGCCAAAGATGAAATGGTTGCAATCCCAGAGCGAGTAACAGTCTAATGAATAACCTATTCTATTCTCGTAGGTCATTTCTGCAGGAACAGCGAGCCCGATTTGAAAGCCATCTAGGGGATTGCTTCGTCGGCGAACCTTCGGTTCGCACTCCTCGCAAAGACGGATATGGAGCGGTGGCAGCATGACCTCCTTCCACTTCGACGCATTAGTTGTTGGCGGGGGGATCGCCGGGCTGCAGACCGCAGTGGACCTGGCGGACCAGGGCTTCCAGGTAGCAGTGGTGGAGCGTGAGCCCAGCGTGGGTGGCAAGATGATCACGTTGAGCAAAGTCTTTCCGACGCTCGATTGCGCCTCTTGCATCACCACCCCTAAGATGGCGGCCACTGCGCACCATCCCAACATCCAACTCTTCACGTATTGCGACGTGCAATCCATCACAAAAAAGGGCGCCGGCTCGGTTGCTACCGTGCTGCAGAAACCGCGTTTTGTAGATGGCAGCAAATGCACAGGCTGCCGGTTGTGCGAATATGCCTGCCCGATCACCGTACCGAACTCATTCGATCGCGACCTCGGCGCCTATCGCGCCATCCGCGTTCCCTTCCCAACGGCCGTCCCGCAGACCGCAGTGCTTGACCCCAACAATTGCCTGTTCTGCGGCAAGTGTGAAAGTGTTTGTCCGGTGGATGCCATTGATTTCACCCAGAAGGCTGAGACGTTCACGATTTCGGCCACCGCGGTGATCCTGGCAACCGGATTCAAGCTGACTCCCATCGATGCCAAGAAGGAATACAACGGCGGGGTGCTGCAAAACGTGATCGACCCCTTGATGATGGAGCGCCTGCTTGCGCCCACCGGTCCTTATGGCCGTATTCTGCGCCCGGGCGACGGCAAAGAGCCAACCTCCATTGCCTACGTGCAGTGCGCCGGCTCACGCGATGTGACCCTGGGCGTCGAATACTGCTCGCGGGTCTGCTGCATGTACGCCATCAAGCAAGCCATGCTGATCAACGGCGCGCTGCCGCTGGCAGACGTGACCATCTACTACATGGACATCCGTACCTTTGGCAAAGGTTACGAACAGTTCTATCAGAACGCCAAGGCCATGGGCATCAATTTCGTGCGCGGCAAGGTGGCCGCCATCCGCGAGGATGCTGAGCACAACCCCATCGTGAAAGTCGAACTCACCGAAGAGGGCCGTGTAGAAGAACGCACTCACGACCTGGTGGTGCTCTCCTTAGGTATGTTGCCCGGCGAGGATTTGTCGCTGAGCCTGGGACTGAAGCGCAACGTTGACGGCTTCGTAAACGTCCCGGCGCCAAATTCTGCGCCCAACTCTACGGACCAGCCCGGCGTATTCACCACCGGCGCCGCCATGGGCCCGATGGACATCGTAGACAGCATCGTGACCGCCAGCGCTGCGGCTGCCGCAGCCTCGGCCTACATCCGCCAAGTGAACGGCGGGCCTGAGCTCGCCGACCCGTCCAGGGTCGAGAAGGAAGCCATCTATGCATGAGAAACCAAGGAAGGCGGAGCCTGCCCTGAGCGAAGCGAATGGGCCTTCAGCAGTTGCGAGGAGGCCGAAGGCCGACGAAGCAAACCTCACCTCTGAGGCT
>DATDRZ010000023.1:0-23300 GCA_035291465.1 Anaerolineales bacterium | reverse complement strand
GCCGTTGATACGGATTTCTCCCCGCCCGAATGCCTTGACTTCGATTTGCATTTGGGGGGCTTGTTGAATCACAGGCTCGATCTCGAGCGCGGCCTTGCCTGTTTGGAATCTGCTCGCTCTTGCCAAAAGCGATTTGATTTGCTCAGTTGGCATGTATGTCATTGCTTGCTCTAGGAATCTCACACTTGACCGGGAGGCAGAAACGAAAAATTGATCGTATCCGAGTTCGGCTGCACCTGTTAGGGCCTCAGACAACAAGGCGTTTGCCTTATCGATTTTGTTTTCTCTGAATAACGTTCGCGAAGCCAAAAATGCGGCTAATACTTCGCTCTGCGTCGGCTTATTGCTATTGTCGGTTTCCTCTAAGACAAACTTAAATTGCTTTAGTGCCAGGTCGTTTTGCCCCATGGCGGCGTACACAGACCCCAATTCGACAAAATACTCATCGGAAGCTAGCGGGTTCGTGGAGAAGCTGGCCGCTTTTCTCAACCAGGTCATTGCCTCTTGATGATTTCCTCGCGCTCTTTCAGTTCTCGCCATCCCAAGATATGTAGCAACCAACTCCGGTTTTTCGCCAAATTGCTTTCCAAGGCTTATCGCTGCCTGGAAATTGCTATAGGCCTCTTCGATCTCATCGAGATCGAGAAGCACCTCACCACGGCCATTGAGAATACCAATTTGCACATCGATGCGATTTGCGGATTTGGCGTTTTGGAGCGCCAGAGAGTACTCGTGCCATGCCTCCGGATAATTCCCCGTGAGGTGATTTAGATAAGCGATATTGTTTCGAACGGAAGCGATTGCCCCCTGATTGCTGTGAATATTCACATGAATTTCTAGGCATTCTTGGAATATCTTTTGAGAATTCAGCATATCCCCTTTGGATATATAAATCAGGCCAAGGTCGACAAGGCATTCTGCCAGGTCGTAAGAGTAAATATTTCTAAGACCACCTTCGCTCGAATTTACCAACTTACGCAAACCACTGGCCGCATTTAGTAAATGGTCAAAGGAGAGCTGTATTTCTCCCAAATAGTATGAAGTGATTCCCTTTAGCCGTTCTGCCTGATACCATTGCCTGCTTTTTAGGCGTGAGCGTTTGGCCTCCAGCAGTCTTTGGGCTTGTGAAGCCAATGCCCTTGCCTCGCGTTGTTTGCCAGTAAAGCGGAACGCCATTCCTTTGGTAACAAGAGCATTCGCGAGCGATTCAACATCTCTTTGATTCTTTAGTATTGGCTCGGCAATGTTTAATAATTTTAAGCACTTGTCAAAATGGCTCTGATTTCCAAGGCTTTTGGCTTGGTAAAGCAGCAGCCGCGGCGCGAATTTACGAGCATCGGGTGCTTTTTTGAGTTGTTCAAGCCACCTGGTTAATAATGCCGTTCGATCTGACGCATAAAATTTCCCGGCCACTGCATCGATCCACTCGGCGGCTTCCCGCTTATCGCCAGCGGCCAGCTTGTGGCCGATGGCCTCTTCCCACTCTTCGCGCTTTTTGTGCCAGCCTGCGGCGCGCCGGTGCAGGTCGCGTAAGCGCTCGCCTTGGCTGCGGGCGAAGTAATCCTGCAAGAACTCCGAGAATAACTGGTGGTATCGATAGCTGGCCCCCTCGCTGGTCTCGGTGCGGCTCACGAAGAGGTTGCGATCTTCCAGTGCACGCAGCCAAACCGCGGAGTCTTTCCTTTCCAGCAAATAATTACACAAAGCTTCATTGAAATCGTTCAAAATAGACGTGGCCATCATGAAGTCGCGCAGTTCCGGGCTTTGGCGGTTGACTACCTCCTCGGCCAGGTATTCGTAAATCTTGGTGATGCCCCCGCTCAACGTTGGCAGCACGCCATTTTCCATGGTGCGCAGGGCAAGCAAAATGGCGACGATCCAACCGTCAGCCCGCTTGGAGAATTCCTCGGCCTGCTCGTCACTGAGCCGCATGCGGTAGTTCTGTAGCACGAGCTTTTGCAACTCCTCGGGGCGAAAGCGCAGTTCGTCCGCGCTGATGGTGACCAGCTCATCGCGCACGTACAGGCTGGCGGTTGGGATTCCGTACACGCTGCGCGAGCCGATTAGGATGCGCAGCCGGTCGGGCAAATGCTCGAGCAGGTTTTCTACGAAGTCGACGATTTGCTGGTTTTCGCCTGCCAGGTGGTAATCGTCCAGGATCAACAGGGAGAAATCCTCCACCTTTTGCTCGATTTCATTGATGAAGTCGACGGCCAACGATGGAGCGTCGGGTGCGCTGCCCATGGTGGTAAGGCGTTCCTCAATTGCCTCACCGAATTTAGGGACCTTTTGTTGGAAACTTGCGACCAGGTGCAGGACAAATTGGACCAGGTCGTTATCTTCAGCTCCGATGCGGTACCAGAATACAATGGCGTCTACATCATTGGCAAAATCCACCAATAGAGTGGTCTTGCCGTAGCCGGCAGGGGCAGAAACGAAGGTCAGTTTGCGATGGAGATTTTGGTGAAGGGCATCGACCAGCCGTACCCGGCGCAAAATATCCTTGCGGCGCTGCGGGGGGCGAACTTTGGTCAAGAGAATCGTCATCGACTATTGAAGGTTGATGCCACGAAAAGCAGCCTCTCCGGCCTACGCTGGCCAAAATTACCTGTGCCGGTTCGCTATTATAATTTTAGCTCCAAACTGTAGCCCCATGCGACCCGTTGACATCATTATAAAGAAGCGCGATGGGCATGAACTCAGCCCGGCTGAGATTCGATTCTTCATCGAGGGCTATACCTCTGGAGTGATAACCGATTACCAGGCCTCCGCCTGGGCAATGGCCGTGCTCCTGAACGGGATGACCGATCAGGAGACCACCGAACTGACCCTGGCTATGGCCGGTTCGGGAGAGACCCTGGATTTGACTGGAGTCGTGGATTTCGCCCTGGATAAACACTCCACTGGGGGCGTGGGCGACAAAACCACGTTAGTGGTCGAGCCCATCGTTTCTGCTTGCGGGCTGCGGGTCGGCAAGATGTCTGGGCGCGGTCTCGGCTTCAGCGGCGGTACGCTCGATAAAATGGAGTCAATTCCTGGATTCCGTACGGATCTGAGCAAAGAGGAATTCCTGCGCCAGCTAAAAGAGGTGGGCGTGGTGCTCACCGGCCAAACAGGCGACCTGGCGCCCGCGGATGGCAAGCTGTACGCCCTCCGAGATGTGACCGGCACCGTGGACGCATTACCCCTGATCGCCTCCTCCATTATGAGCAAGAAGATTGCCGCAGGCGCACAGCGCATCGTGCTGGATGTCAAAGTAGGGGTGGGCGCCTTTATGAAAGACCTGCGGCAGGCACGCCAACTGGCCCGGATTATGGTCAAGATCGCCAGGCGCGTTAATCGTAAGGCAGTGGCTCTGCTCTCCGATATGAACCAGCCGCTAGGCAACGCGGTGGGCAATGCATTGGAAGTTAAGGAAGCCATCGAAACCTTGCATGGCGGTGGTCCGAAGGATTTCCGCGAACATTGCCTGCATGTGGCGGGCAATCTGATCTTGCTTGGCGAAGGTGCGTCCACCCTAAAGAGGGCAAAGCAGCGGGCTGTTGCAGTTCTTCGGGACGGTTCTGCTTTCGAGCGCTTTCGCCAATTAGTGATCGCTCAAGGTGGTGATGTGAGTTATGTCGATGATTCGGATAATTTTCCAAGGGCCCAATTCGTCGAGGAAATCCCCTCGCCGCGCTCCGGTTACTTGAAATGGATTGATGCCAAAGAGGTCGGGGAAGCCTCAGTCGACCTTGGCGCCGGGCGGCTGAAAAAGGGGGATCTCATCGACCACGCGGTGGGTGTCGTGGTCCACCACAAAGTTGGGGATAAGGTTCAAAAGGGTGCGTCACTTTTTACGTTGCACGCTAATGATAAGGAAAAATTAGAGATGGCAAAGAAACGTTTACTGGCTGCTTATTCCTGGAGCGCAAAAAAAGTTAAACCTCTTCCGCTATTTTACGGAACTGTAAAATAAAGAGAGCCTCGCAAACGCAAGGCTCTCCGGTCAATTTTTGGCTGCCATCTGTCCACTGTCTGCTGTTAACTATTTCACTCCCGCCATAAACACGAACCCAAGGGTCCCCGGACCCGTATGCGTGCCCACTGCCGGGCTTACTTCCGCCACCGCAGTTTCGACCGCGTTCACCTGCTTGCTGCCTTCTTCCAACAGCTTCTTAGCGTCCTCCTCGGCGTTGGCGTGCAGCACCGCCAGATGCACGGGCGAGCGGCCTGCTACGCGGTCGACCAACAGTTCCACCATGCGATCAAGGGCCTTGCCCTTGGTGCGCACGCGCTCAACGGCTTCCAGGGCGCCGTTTTGCACCTCAAGAATGGGCTTTAGATTCAAGGCAGTGCCCAGGAAGCGGGCGCCGCCGCCGATGCGGCCGCCGCGGTGCAGGAATTCCAGCGTATCGACCATCAGCATAATGCCGCAATGATCGCGGGTTTGCTCGGCGATTTTTACGCACTCTTCCAATGATTTGCCTTCTTTGGCAGCCTTGGCTGCCTCTAGCAATGGCCATCCGGTGCCCATGGAGGCTGAGCGCCCGTCGACGTTGGCGATATTGATACCCGAAACCTGTTGTTTGGCAGCCTCTGCCGAAGCAATCGTGCCGGAGAATTTGGCGGACACATAAACTCCGAGGACATCGCTATAGCCCTTGGTTTTGAGTTCTTGGAACTTTTCGACGAAGGCAGCCGGAGTGGGCTGTGATGTGGTCGGCGTGTCTTTTGATGTAGCCAGGCGTTTGTAAAATTCTGTGGGCTGGATATCGACGCCATCTCTCTGTGTCTCACTACCCCAAATGATCACGGAAGGAACAACGTGGACCTCATACCCCTTGCTGAGCTCCGGGGGAATGTTGGTGGTGCTATCTGTGACAAAGGCGATTTTGGCCATGCTTCTCTCCTCGGGGAATTGGTCGTTTCGATAGAGCTGTTATCATTGTAAACCCATCCCTTCGTGCGAGGTCGCGACCTTCATCTTCGTCACCCTTGACCGCAAGTTACGGGAGGGCTACAATCACCCGCCGTTTGGGAGGATTTGCTCCGGAACGGCGCCCGGCGCATCCCTTGAGGGGATGCATGAGGGTATAATTTTAAACTAACCAAGAGGAGTTCTTTCATTATATGGTTCGTATTCGTTTGCGCCGCGTTGGCGGCAAATCACAAGCTAGCTTCCGCGTCGTGGCAACGGACAAGGAAAGCCCCAACAACGGGCGTTTCATAGAGATTCTTGGCTTTTATAACCCGCGCACTCAGCCAGCCACTATTCAACTAAAAGAAGAGCGAATCTACGAGTGGATAAGCAAAGGTGCTCAACCCAGCGACTCTGCGGTGCAGGTCTTCAACGTCGCTGGCTTGACCGAGCGTTACGAGCGCTTCAAGAAGGGTGAGAAGATCGAGACCCTGATAGCCGAGGCCGAAAACGCCGCCTCCACCCGCAATACCAGCCGACAGACTCGCCGTGAAGCGCCTGGCGCCGGCACGTCCGCCAAAAAGAAGAAAGCCGCAGCCGCCAAGCCGGCTGAAGCCGCTGCTCCCCCTGCGGCGGCAAGTGCTCCTGAGAGCGAAGCGCCTAAGCCCGAGGAAGCTTCTGCAGAGTAATCTCCTCAAGAATGAAGGAATTGATCGAATATATCGCCCGTTCCCTGGTGGATGATCCCACTCAGGTGCATGTGTTTCAGCGCAAGAAGGGTGAGAGCACCGAGATCGCATTAAAGGTGGCTCAGCAAGATATGGGCCGCGTGATCGGGCGCAATGGCCGCGTGGCTAACGCCATTCGCATCCTGCTGCAGGTGGCGGCTACGCGCGATGGCAAGCGAGCCTTCCTGCAGATTTCGGAGCCGGAATAAGCACGCCCCGTCGCCTATACGCTGCACAGCGCCGCAACAAATCAAGGAAGGCTTTGCCTTCTGCAGTTGCGAGGAGGGATAAAATCCCGACGAAGCAAACCCCATCAACAGGCTCGCAAATGGAACGCGAGCCTGATTTCATTCTGGTGGGCATCGTGCGCCGTCCACACGGTGTCAAAGGCGAACTACTGGTTTCGCTGGAAACGGATTTCCCAGAAAGACTGGCCAAAGGCGCCCGGCTCTATTTGGGCGATGAGCACCGCGTCGTGACCATTCGCAGCCGCCGCCAGCACGCAGATGGGCTGCTGCTCGCCTTCGAGGAATTTCGCGACAAGCCGGCGGTGGAGCGCTTGCATAATGTGCCGGTCTATTCCAAAGTCGACGAGTTGCCCGAGCTCCCCGCGGGTAGGTATTACCAGTATCAATTGATCGGATTGCATGTGGTGGAAGAAAACGGAGAGGGTATTGGCACTCTAACTCAGATTTTCAATACAGGCGCCAATGACATCTACGTGGTTCGAGATCATGGTGGCAAAGAAATCCTGCTTCCGGCGATCAGTGATGTTATTCGGCGAATTGAACTGGAAGAGAAACGCATCGTCGTACGGTTGATGCCCGGGTTGAGATAAGCCCCCCAGAGTTGATAGCTTGACGCAATTTGCGGATTTCAAATCAAATTGGACAACAAAGTCTCCCCCCGCATTATTAAAGCGGTGAGCACCTATTCCGAGGAGCCCTCCTTGCGCCTGCGCAACAGATAAATGGCAAGCACAAAGGCCATCACCAAGGCAGTTAGAAGGCCCAGTTCAAGCATCACCAGGCGAAATTCCACCGCCAGATCGGCAGACGCCTGGTCTGTTCGGCGGTGATGATCAATAATTGCCGGATGGTGGCGATCAAGCTGATGACAAGCAGGGATTCGCTGGATCTGTCCATTTGTCCACACTGATGGTAGTTTTCGGCTGGATTATCTTTGTATCGGGCTTTCCAATTACGTGAAGATACCTGGGTATGTGCTACGCTAAACCCCAGCCTATTCTTGACATGCAAATTTGCCCCGTGGTATTCTGACCCGCGCTTTTCTGGACCGAGAATGACTGACGAACGGAACTATTGGCTTGCTCTGACCATGGTCAAAGGGATCGGCGCGGTGCGCTTCCGCACCCTGCTCGATTCATTCGGCAGTGCACGGGCCGCTTGGGCAGCCGCTCCGGAACAGCTGCGTGATGCCGGCCTGTTCGAATCTGTAATTACGAATTTCGTCCAAGCGCGCAAGAACGTGGATCCCGAATCAATTCCGGCGTTATTGGACAAGTTCCAGGTCAAAGCTTTGACCTGGGATGATGAAGACTACCCGCGTCGTCTGCGCGAGCTTGAAGGTGCGCCGCCCGTTCTTTACACTCGCGGCGAATTGTTGCCCACGGATGAATGGGCCGTTGGTGTCGTCGGCACGCGCCGGGTAACCGCATATGGGCGCCAGGTCGCGGAAGAGCTCGGCGCGTTTCTGGGCCGCAACGGCATCACTGTGGTCAGCGGGCTCGCCAGAGGAGTGGATGCCATCGCCCATCAAGCTGCCATCAAGGCCGGTGGCCGCTCGATCGCGGTGTTAGCCCACGGCCTCGACCAAATCTATCCCGCCGAGAATCGCCGTCTTGGTGAAGAGATCCTCGCCAACGGCGCGTTGGTCAGCGATTATGGCGTCGGCACACCGCCGGACGCGGCTAACTTCCCGCCGCGCAACCGAATCATCTCCGGGCTCTCGCTGGCAGTGGTCATCATCGAAGCCGGGATGGAGAGCGGGGCGCTGATCACCGCGGGTTTTGCCGCCGAGCAGGGACGTGAGGTGTTTGCCATCCCCGGTAGCATTTATGCGCCCCAGAGCAAAGGCGCCAATCTGCTTCTGCAAAAAGGGGCACATCCGCTGGTAAATTTCGAAGAATTGCTGGAGGCGCTCAACCTGGAAATGATGGGCGAGCAAAAAAATGCCCGCTTGATTCTGCCAGCAGATGCCACAGAGGCCAGGTTGTTTGAGTTGCTGGGTCAGGAACCTCTACACGTCAATGAACTCGGAGCGCTGGCCAATTTGCCCATCGAACAGGTATCCTCCACCTTGGCGCTAATGGAACTCAAAGGGCTGGTCCGCCAGGTAGGGAGCATGAATTATGTGGCCGCCCGCGAGGCCCGTGCCGCTTACGTTGCGGACGCAGAGACCAGAAGCTAAGGATTCCGAGTGAACGAAAATTATTACGCAGTCATCATGGCCGGGGGAGGCGGGACGCGCCTGTGGCCGCTGTCGCGGCAATCAAGGCCCAAGCAAATGCTGCAGCTCATCGATGACTACACGCTGTTCCAGATCGCGGTCAAGCGTCTGGAAACCTTGATCCCGCCCGAGCGCATCCTGGTGGTCACCAACAAAGAGCATAGTATCGAGTTGCGCAAACAAGCGCCGGAACTGCTCGAAGCGAATTTCCTGCTAGAGCCGCAGCCGCGCGGCACCGCGCCGGCTATAGGACTGGCGGCAGCATTCTTGAGGAAGCAGGCCCCTAATGCCGTCATGGCGGTGCTCACCGCCGACCATTACATCGGCAATGAGGCCGAGTTCCGCAGCCATCTATTGGCTGCTAAGCAACTCGCCGACCAGGCGCATCTGGTAACCCTCGGTATCGATCCTGGCTATGCGGCTACCCAATATGGGTACATCCAAATGGGCGAGCCACTGGGCGAGGTGGGCGGATACCCTGCATTCAAGGTCCAGCGCTTTAAGGAGAAGCCCGACGCGGCCGAAGCCAAGCGTATGCTGGAAGCCGGCAACTATGCCTGGAACTCCGGAATGTTCATCTGGAATGTGGAGCGCATTTGGAATGAGTTCGCACGGCATATGAAAAAACTGCATGCCGCCCTGGAAAGGATCAGCCAGGCCTGGGGGACCGCGGAATTCGATACAGTATTGAACTATGAATGGCCAAGCATTGCCGCACAAACCATTGACTATGGCATCATGGAACACGCTAAAGATGTGGTGGTGATCCCGGCTAAGGGCATCCGATGGAATGACGTGGGGTCCTGGTCTTCACTGTTCGAAGTTTTAGGCGCGGATGAGCGTGGCAACCTGGTGCGCCACGAAATGCACCTCGATTTCGAAAGTCGGAATTCGCTGGTTTTTGAAAACACAGTGCATGGCAACGGACAGGAGCGCATGATCGTCACCGTCGGCGTCGAAAACCTGGTGGTTGTGGATACCGGCGACGTTCTCCTCATTTGCTCAAAGGAGCGCTCACAGGATTTACGTAAGGTGATCGAGCTGCTGAAAGAAAAGGGTTTGCAGAAATATTTGTGAGTACACAATAGACTTGTGGACAATTACATTAGGAAATACACGGGAAAACAGCCAAGTAAACTGGAAGACAAGTAAACTGGTAGGCAAGTAAATTAAGAAGATGTGCAGGGTGACACAAACCTTGTCTACTTGTTTACTCGTCTACTTGTATACTTGTCTGTCCGCCTGATAACAAAGGAAGATAAAACCATTGGAAGCCTATTGCGTTAAATGTAAAACGAAAAGAGAAATGCAGAGCCCCGTGCCCGAGTACACCAAGGCGGGCGCGCCGGGCACACGCGGGGTATGCCCGGTCTGCGCCACGACGTTGTTCCGCATGGGCGCCACACCCGCGCACGATGGATTGACGCCGCCGGCCAAGCCCACGCCGCAAGAGCGGATCGACGCAAAACGAAATGGGAGACTGGTCATCGTCGAGTCGCCGGCCAAAGCGCGCACCGTTGGCCGCTACCTGGGCAGCGGTTATCGTGTAGAGGCCTCCGTGGGTCACGTGCGCGATCTGCTGCGTTCGCAACTCTCCGTCGACATCGAAAATAATTTCGAGCCTAAATACCGCATCCCTAATGAAAAGCGCTCAGTGGTTAAGGAACTGAAAAAAGAGGCCGAGCGCGCCGAAGAGATCTTCCTCGCCACCGACCCCGATCGCGAAGGCGAGGCCATTGCCTGGCATTTGTTGGAGGCGGCCGAGATCCCCGCCGAACGCGCCAAGCGCGTGGTGTTCCACGAGATCACCAAGCCTGCTATTGAAGAAGCCTTTCACCATCCTCGTGCGATCAATATGGATCTGGTGGACGCGCAGCAGGCGCGCCGCGTGCTGGACCGTTTGGTCGGCTATAGCATGAGTCCCATTTTGTGGACCAAGGTGCGCAACAGACTTTCAGCAGGCCGCGTGCAATCGGTAGCGCTGCGGCTGATTGTCGAGCGCGAACGCGAGATCGAAGCCTTTATTCCGGTGGAATACTGGGATATTCACGCAGAACTCCAACCGGAAGGCAGCGCGAGTACCTTCATCGCCAAGTTGGTGGAAGTCGATGGCGCCGAGCCCAAATTGGGCACGCGGGAAGATGTGGACCCGTTGCTTGCCGATATGCAATCCGCGGCGTATACCATCACCGAGATTAAACGCGGGCAGCGCCGTCGCAAAGCGCCTGCGCCGTTCACCACCAGCACGTTGCAGCAGGAAGCCAGCCGTAAGCTGGGCTTCACCGCCAAGCGCGCCATGGCCGTTGCGCAGCAACTCTACGAAGGAGTCGACCTTGGCGATGGTGAGACCATCGGCTTGATCACCTACATGCGCACGGACTCCACGAATATTTCTCCACAAGCGCAACACGAGGCGCGTGACTACATCAGGGAAGTACACGGCGAATCGTACCTGCCGGAGGAACCTCCTGTTTACAAGACGCGGGCCAAAGGTGCGCAAGAAGCCCACGAAGCCATTAGGCCAACCTCGGCGCAACGTACGCCCTCGCAGCTTAAGGACCACGTCAGCCGAGACCAATACAGGCTCTATCAATTGATCTGGCAGCGCTTCCTCGGTTCCCAGATGAACCCCGCCATCTACGACACGATCTCGGTGCGGGTGACCGGGGAAACCCCTGTGCACAAACTTCTTCTGCGCGCGTCCGGTTCGACCTTGGTATTTCCAGGTTACCTCGCTGTTTACGAAGAGACGGTGCCTGTAGGCACCGAAGAGGAGGAAAACGTCAAGATCCCTGCCGAGATTGCGGAAGGCCAGAAACAAAAGCTGGTGAAAGTGATACCCGCCCAACACTTTACGCAGCCGCCGCCGCGCTACAGCGAGGCCTCGCTGGTGAAGACGCTGGAGGAATACGGCATCGGCCGTCCGTCTACCTATTCGCCTACCCTGACCACGCTTCAGGCGCGCGGTTATGTGACCCGGGAAGACCGCCGCCTGTTTCCCACAGAAACCGGCCTGCTGGTCAACGATTTGATTACCGAACACTTCCCTAACATTGTGAATTACCAATTCACCGCGGAAATGGAAGAGCATCTGGATAAGATCGCCTCCGGTGAAGAGGGCTGGGTAAAGATCATCCGAGATTTCTACGAACCGTTTTCCGAGACGGTCGAGCGGGCTAAGGCCGAGATGCCGGAATCCAAAGCCGAACCAGAATACATCGGCCGCACCTGCCCCACCTGCGGTAAAGGCCAGCTCATCATCCGCTGGGGGCGCTACGGCAAGTTCATCGGCTGCGAGCGCTTCCCCGAATGCCGGCACACGGAGCCCTGGTTGGTCAAGATCGGGGTGACCTGCCCGCTGGACGGCGGAGAGTTGGTGGAACGGCGCACCCGCAAAGGGCGCGTGTTCTACGGTTGCTCTAATTACCCGGAGTGTGAATTCACCAGCTGGAAGAAGCCCATAGCCACGCCCTGCCCGAACTGCGGCGGCACCCTGGTGATCGCCAACAAGCAGTCGGCACAATGTTTGAAGTGTGAAACGATGTTCCCGTTGCACGAAGTGATGAAGGAAGAAGCGGAAGGGCAAAAGGCATAACAACAAGTCACTGCTTGCAACAGCACCAATGGTAGGGCGGGGGTTCCCCGCCTTCTCTTGTCATGCTCAGCATCCGCCCAAGAGTTTTGTACAAGTGGCGCGTTTCCGTTTTTGCGGCGCTCAGCGTGGAAAGCTCGCGCAATCATCATGACTCCCTCGTATCTTATTTGTTGCAATCGTTTGGAATTTCAGAGAACTCATATAAATTTGGCACTGGGGAGAAATAACTCACATCGTCCAGCAGCCCATAGTTTCCTGCGAAATAGGCATCGAACACAAGGCGGAACGAGTTTACCGGTGAAATAGTTGGATATAGCTCCTCATTATGGCCAGGCAAATAATAGGCGTTGAGAATCCACATGCGTTTGTTTTTGGGCTGCAACCATGGCCCATGATCGCCTTGCAGGATGATAATGGGCGGCCTTTCAGATTCTTCCAGGATGATGTCAATCGCTTCGAGCATTTTCGAATTGAGATGCGTTAGCTGGTTTTGGTAGCCGGCGGCATAAAGGGCGGGGGGATATTTTCGATCTTCGTTCCAAAAATCAGGAGGATAGGTGGGTTTCCCCTCGGCGTCGAACACGAACGGCGGGTGCGGCGAGATTACGTGAATGTAGGCGAACGTTGGGTCGGGCATACGGGCAATCTCCCCCATGTGATCGAAAATATTATTGAATAGGTCGCGGAATTTTTGCCCCATCACCGCATCCGGATCCACCCAGCCCCAGTCTTGCATATAGCGCGCCAGGGTGGTGCGTAGGAAAAGCCCTTCGAATTCGCTTAACCCAGAGGAAAACGGCTCCGGCGCCAGGAAGACATCGGCATCATGCAGCTCGAGCCAATCAAACGAACTGGCAAAGTTGATGGTCGAGTAGCCCAGGCTTTCGAAGTTGTACCTGACCGCGCTGTGCTTCAGTGAATTCCATAACGTACGACGGGCGATGCTGTCTGGCTGGAAGGCGTTGTCCAGATCTTGCAGGTACATCATGTTTAAGGACGAAGCCAGCGAGATCTCGGTGCGCACATAATTGCTCTGGCTGCATTGCGCCACATAAAAGCCGCGCTGTTCCAACGCGTTGACGAATGAAGAATTGTCGTACCCATAGGCATCGAGCAGGCCGTCTTCGCGCCCGTAAGAGTCCAGAACGAAATAATAGACATCGGGCGCCGATTCGGGTTTCAGCAAGTCTTCTTGTATTGGCGCATTCTCCGCCTCCAGGGTATAGGGGTTGCCGCTTGTGGACGAGGAATTGATTTGCCAGACAGAGAGCGCCAGCAGCGCAAGCGCGATGACGTTGAGACCGGGTGCCGCGCTGATGAAGTTGAATCGCGGCCGCGTTGTCCAAACGAGAATGAGGATGAAGAGGAACGCCCAGGTCGCGGCTAGCCAGGCATCGATGTTCACCATATCGGGAAATTTTTCACTCAATACATAGTGTGCATGGCCGTAAGTGAAAAACAACACTAATAAAAGAGAAGTCAGAAGTGCGGCGCGATGAGGTTGGCGCAAGACCAGCCGGCAAATGGAAAATAAGATCGCAGCCAGAGCGAGGGACAATAGCAAGATACGACTTCCCGCCATCGCTTGGACCTGACCGGCATTAGCGGAAAGCAAGGCTAAAACTGGGAAAGCGCCGAGTGCGATCGGATACCAGGGCAGGGCGAACCAATTGCTTAGAAATGTTCTTGCTTTCTTGAGGCGAGTCATTTATGTATTATCTACCCGATGTTCGATACAACAAGGAGCTCCTGTTCAGACAGCTATGAACGTAAGTCCCGCTTTTCCAATAGGGACAAACATCCTACAATTTTCATTACAAACTGTCTGACAATTAAACGCAAGCATTCTTTATACTTACACCTACACTAGGAACTGGCCATCCGCCCATGACCAAGCTGTTCCGCTCTGACTGGGTTTCACGCATCATCGATTCGCTGTTGCCTGTCTTTGCGACGATTGCGGCCCTGGTGTTGGGCGCGGTGATGCTGCTCCTTTTAGGGGCGAATCCTGTTCAAGCTTACGGCGCCCTCTGGGAGGGCGCTTTTGGCAGCGGCAACGCCTTTGCGGAAACGCTGGTAAAGGCCACTCCACTCCTTCTTGTCGCCCTGGGCATCTGCATTGCTTTTCGCGGCGACGTGATCAATATCGGCGGTGAAGGCCAGATGATCGTGGGCGCCATTCTGGCGACCTGGGTCGGGCTGACCCTCACCGGCTGGCCCGGATGGATCGTCATCACTCTGGCGATGCTGGCGGGCTTTGTCGGCGGCGCCATCTGGGGCGGCATCCCCGGACTGCTCAAAGCTTATTTCAAGGTCAATGAAATCCTCAGCACTGTGATGATGAATTCCATCGCTGTGTATCTGATGAATTTTCTGCTGCGCGGACCGATGATCGATCCCTCTCAAGCCGAACTGTCTTCGAAGATCCCGCAAACCGCGCGGTTGCTAGAGGCTTTCCGTCTGCCGAGACTGGCCCCCACGCGATTGCATTTGGGCATCTTGATTGCCGTGGCGTTGGCCATCCTTGTTTACATCGTTTTATGGCGCACTACGCTCGGATACCGCATCCGCGCTGTGGGCCAAAACCCGCACGCGTCTCGCTATGGCGGGATTAAGGTGAAGCAATATGTCGTGGTGGCCTTGCTGCTGAGCGGTGCATTCGCCGGATTGGCCGGGGCCACGCAAGTCTTCGGCGTCAACTATCGCATGATCACCGATGGGTCTGCATCTGGATTTACCGGCGGGGCCGGATTCAATGGCATTGTCGCCGCGCTATTCGGGCAATTGCATCCCATTTTGTCTATCCCGGCGTCGATCTTGTTCGGCGCTCTGCTAGTGGGCGCTAACAGCATGCAGCGCGTTGTCCAGGTCCCTTCCGCGCTGGTTACGGTGCTGAATGGTATGGTAGTGGTTTTCGTGGTCAGCAGCGAAATTTGGCGGCGTCGAAGGCAACGCCGCCGGCTGGCTGCCGCGATTACCGAGTCCGAAGCTCCGCCTGGCGCTGACCAGGATCGCGTCAAGCAAGCAAAGGCGGGCGCATGATCGGGGAATTGTTTTCCGTCACGGTATTGGTCGGCATCCTGGCGTCCGGCATCCGCCTGGCGACGCCGTATTTGTACGCCGCCATCGGCGAGACCTTCGGCCAGCGCAGCGGCGTGCTGAACCTGGGTGTCGAAGGGCAGATGCTGTTGGGCGCCTTCGCCGCGTTTTACGTCGCGCTGACCACGGGGAACTTGTGGCTTGCCGTGTTGGCGGCGCTGATCGTGGGCGCGCTGATGGGGCTGGCAATGGCTTTCGTGACGGTGCATTTGCACGCGCAGCAGGGCATCAGCGGCATCGGATTCTATTTGTTCGGACTTGGCATGAGCGACCTGCTGTTCCAGAAAATGCTCGGCACGGTCGAGACGGTGAACGGATTTCCCAAGATCCATATCCCGTTCCTCAGCGACATTCCCGGCATCGGTGAGATTTTCTTCAGCCAGAATGTTTTGGTATATGTCGCCTTCGCCTTGGTGCCCATTGGTTGGTTCGTGTTGAACAAGACCACGCTGGGTTTGAAGATCCGCGCCGTAGGCGAGAACCCGGATGCCGCCGACTCGCTGGGTGTCAGTGTCGTGCGCGTGCGCTACTTCACCATCATCCTGGGCGGCACCCTCTCCGGGATGGCCGGCGCTTCCATGTCGATCGCGCTGCTTAACGTGTTCCAGCAGAACATGACGAGCGGCCTGGGCTTTATCGCCGTGGCGCTGGTGTATTTCGGCGCCTGGTCGCCCTGGGGCGTGATGGCGGGTGCGCTGCTGTTCAGCATGGTGAACTCGCTGCAATTGTGGATCCAGGTGCTGGGCATCCCCATCCCTTCTGATATCGCCGTGATGATGCCTTATGTGCTTACCATTCTGGTGCTGGTGGTCACCGTAAAAAGAGTTCGGGCTCCAGCGGCATTAACCAGGACTTTCGAACGGGAATCATAGATGAATGATTCGATTCAACAAGTGAATGAAGGAGGTGCCCTAAGTAGCAAGAAATGCGCAGCGCACATGTTCAGCAACTCTCATCCAATAAGGAGAAGATGATGAAAAAATTTGGTTTGTTTTTAGCTCTAGTCGTGTCACTGTCGTTGATCCTGGCCGCCTGCGGCCCGGCAGCGACCCCGGAACCGGCCGCCGAGGAACCCGCGACCGAAGCACCGGCCGCTGAAGAAGCGACAGAAGCCCCCGCTGCGGAACCCTTCCGTGTGGCGGTGGTGATGCCCAGCGCCATCAATGACCTGGCCTTCAGCCAGAGCATGTACGATGCGCTGCTGCGCGTCCAGGGCGAAATGGGCGGCGATGCTGCTTTCGAGATCGTCTATTCCGAGAATATGTTCGTGGTGGACGATGCCGCCGCGGCCATCCGCGACTACGCCTCCCAGGGCTTCGACCTGGTGATCGCTCACGGTTCGCAGTACGGTTCCTCAGTGCAGGAAATCGCCCCCGATTTCCCGGAGACCAGTTTTGCCTGGGGCACCACGGTCGACACCTTCGACCAGCCGAACATCTTTGCTTATGAAGCGGCTTCCCAGGAAGGCGGCTATGTCAACGGCGTGCTGGCTGCCACCCTCTCCACCAGCAAGACCATCGGCGTGATCGGCCCCATCGAGACCGGCGATGCCAAACTGTATGTGGACGGATTCAAGGCCGGCGTGCTGGCGACTGATCCCGCCATTACGGTTTCCGTTACGTACACCGGATCGTTCTCTGACACCGCTCTCGCATCTGAGGCGGCTACCACCCACATCGCTGCGGGCGCCGACGTTTTGACCGGCACCGCCCAGATGGTAGTGGGCGCCATCGGCAAAGCCGAGGAGAACGCTGTGCTGTGGTTCGGCACGCAGTCTAACCAGTCCTCGCTCGCGCCCACTATCGTGGTCGCCAGCCAGGTGTATCACTGGGAGGTTGTGCTCACCCAGATGATCGACCTGATCAAGGCCGGTACGCTTGGCGGCGAGTCCTTCGTCATCAATCTTGAGAACGGCGGCGAAGTCATCGAATATAACCCAAGTTACGACCTGCCCGTTGACGTCGTGGCCCTGGCTGATGAAACCACTGCCGGGATCATCGACGGAAGCATCACCATCACTCTGCCGTAACAAAGAACGCGCGATCTGACAGGTCGCGGCAACGCGGCCTGTCAGGTTCACTACAAGGAAAACCACGGAGACACGGAAGCACGGAGATTATTTTTCTTTAGTGAAATGCAAAAGGAAATTGTTGTGCAAAAAAAAGGGCAGCAGATACTCGAAAAAGAGTTGACCAATGAAATAATTGCTGCGGCTATCGAGATTCACCGCGCATTAGGGCCAGGGCTACTTGAATCCGCCTATCAATCATGTCTGGAACACGAATGCAGGCGTCGAAAACTGTCATTCGAAAATCAAGTCCAATTAAATATAAATTACAAAGGGTTGAAGCTAGACGGTGGTTATCGTGTTGACCTTATCTTTGATAAACGAGCTATTGTAGAAATAAAAACGGTTGAAGCAGTCTTACCAGTTCACGAAGCCCAGTTGCTAACGTATTTGAGGCTGACTGGTATTCACGTAGGCTTGTTGATTAACTTTAATGTCCCGACTTTGAAAAATGGCATTTACAGACGGGTACTTTAGTTTTTAAGAAATGAAAACCTCTGTGTCTCTGTGCCTCCGTGGTGAAGAATAATATGAGTGAGAAACTCGAACTCCGCAGCCGGGTCGACCACCTCGAAATGAAGGGGATCAGCAAACGATTCCCCGGGGTGCTGGCCAACGACCGCGTGGATTTCGATGTGCACTCCGGCGAGGTGCATGCCCTGCTGGGCGAGAACGGCGCCGGCAAGAGCACGCTGATGAAGATCCTCTATGGCATGTATCACCCCGATCAGGGCGAGATTCGCATCAACGGCAACGCAGTGCACATCGCTACGCCCACGGATGCGATCAACCTCGGCATCGGCATGATCCATCAGCATTTCATGTTGGTGCAGACGCTCACCGTGGCGGAGAACGTCGCCCTCGGAGTGCCTTCAAAGCGCGGCCCGCTCACTGACCTGGCCGCGGTTTCCAAACGCATCGTGGAACTGGCCGGCATCTATGGATTGAAGATCGATCCCGACGCCTACATCTGGCAACTTTCCGTTGGACAACAGCAGCGCGTGGAAATTATCAAAGCCCTGTACCGCGGCGCGGCGCTCTTGATCTTGGATGAACCCACCGCTGTGCTTACCCCGCAAGAGGTGGATGAACTGTTCACCATTATGAATCAAATGGTGAAAGACGGGCACGCACTTATTTTTATTTCGCACAAACTGCACGAAGTCGTCGAGATCAGCCATCGCGTCACCGTGCTGCGCGACGGGCGCAAGATCGGCACGCGGCCAACGGCGGAGACCACCAAGCGCGACCTGGCCAACTGGATGGTGGGGCGCGAAATCATCTTTACCCCCGAGCGTAAAGCCCTGGAAGCCGGCGGCGCCCGCATGCAGTTGAGCGAGGTTTCCTGCAGCAGCGATCGCGGCACGCCGGGGTTGCGCCAGGTGAGTCTCGAGGTGCATTCCGGCGAGATCCTCGGCATCGCGGGGGTTTCCGGCAATGGGCAGCTTGAGCTGGCCGAAGTGATCACCGGGTTGCGTCCGATCACCGAAGGCTGCCTCAGCCTCGAGGGCCAAGACGTGACCGGCCTGACTGCCGACGAATTGACCGGGCGCATGCTCTCGTACATCCCCGAAGAGCGCATGCGCGACGGCATGATCCGAGAATTCACCGTCGCCGAAAACCTGATCCTGCGCGAGCACCACAAACAGCCCTTCTCGCGCTTCGGCTTCCTGAATCTGAAGAATATTGCGCAGCACGCCGAAATCTTGATCCTCCAGTTCCAGGTAAAAACGCCTTCGCGCGACACCGCGGCCAAGAGCCTGTCGGGCGGCAACATCCAGAAGATGGTGCTGGCCCGCGAACTGGCGCGCCGGCCCCGCGCTATCGTGGCGGCGCAGCCCACCCGCGGCCTGGACATCGGCGCCACGGAATACGTGCGCGGCCAGTTGCTCGAGCAACGCGCCGAAGGCGCCGCCATCCTGCTCATCTCCGAAGACCTCGATGAGATCCTGGCGCTCTCCGATCGCATCGCCGTCATCTACGAAGGCCAGATCATGGACATCCTGCCCCGCGCTGAAGCCACCCCGGAACGATTGGGATTGCTGATGGCCGGCGTAAAGGAGTGACCGCAAAAAGAGGTAAAATTTGATCTCCATTGGTTCGGTGGTCGCCGGCAGGTGACTGCTGTTGCGGCGTAGAGTACGCAAAATCTGCGATCACTCTTCGAAAAGTGCCGCCGACTTGAAAGGTCGACCCACTATGAACCTTTGGCAGCAGTACCTTTCCCCTCATTCCATTCCTGAAGCCATTCTGGCGCTGACTTCTGCGCCCGGACCGGTAATTCCGATTGCCGGCGGTACCGACCTGCTGCTGGATATCCAGCAGGGACGCCACGCGCCTGTCCACACCCTCGTCGACTTGACCGCCGTCCCCGAGCTGACCCAACTCGAGGAACGCGAAGGGCACCTGTTCATCGGCGCAGCCGCGCCACTGAATCGAATCGCCCGCGATCATTTGGTCGCACAGCACGCCCAGGCGCTGGTGGAAGCCTGCGACCTGGTGGGTGGGCCGCAGGTGCGCAACGTCGCCACATTGGGCGGCAACGTGGCCCATGCGCTGCCTGCCGCCGACGGCACCATCGCGCTGCTGGCGCTGGACGCCGAAGCCGAGATCGCCAACTCCGCCGGCACGCGTCGAGTGCCGCTCCGCGACCTCTTCCTTGGTCCCGGAAAATCCTCCCTCAAGCATGGTGAAGAATTATTGGTTGGTTTCATTCTCCCCCTCCTGAAGCCGCATCAAGCCTCCTGCTTCAAGCGCATCATGCGCCCACAAGGCGTGGCGCTGCCCATCATCAACCTTGCGATTCGAATTTCTCGCGATGGTGAAACCATCGTGCAAATACGCATCGCCGTCGGTCCGGGCGCCGCCATTCCCTGGCGAGCAGGGCAGGCTGAACAGGAGTTGATCGGCAAGAGATTCAGTGAGCCACCCGTCGACGCGGCGCAGGAAGCCCTGCTGGCACACGTGGGCTTCCGATCCAGCGCGCGGCGCGCCAGCTCCGAATACCGCCGCCATCTGGTCGGCGCATTGTTCCGCGATACGCTCGATGCTGCTTGGAAGCGGGCGGAGTAGGCTGCCATGGAAAATCAACTCAACCTCGGCGTCAACGGAAGCAGCCACTCACTCCCCATTTTGCCGGGCGAAACCCTGGCCGATCTGCTGCGCAACCGGCTGCATCTCACCGGCACCAAGATCGCCTGCGAAGAATCCGAGTGCGGCGCCTGCACCGTCCTGGTGGACGGCGAACCCGTGCTCTCCTGCATGTACCCCGCCCAGCGCGCCGCAGGGAAGTCTGTACTCTCTATTGAAGGATTGGCTGGTCAAACCCCATCCCCAACCCTTCCCCTTGAAAAGGAGAAGGGAGAAGCCGTAGGGGCGCAGCATGCTGCGCCCGACCCCTCTCCCGCCACGCGGGAGAGGGCAAGCCGACCGCAGGTCGGCGCGGGTGAGGGGGGTGAGAGGCATCTCCACCCCCTCCAAGAAGCCTTCATCGAGCACGGCGCGGTGCAGTGCGGCTTCTGCATCCCCGGGCAGATCATGACCGCGCAGGCCTTGCTGCAGAGCAACCCCGACCCAACGCGCGACGAATTGCGCTTCGCGCTGAAAGACACGTTGTGCCGCTGCGGCGGCTACCCTAGCATCGAGAACGCCATATTGGCCGCGGCGCGATCGATGCGCACGGGAGAACCCGTCGCGCCGGCCCAGATTCCCCTCTCCGCGCAGCCGCACGCCGTGGTCGGCAAGAAGCTGGTGCGGCCCGACGCCGTCGAAAAAGTAAATGGCTCTGCCATATATACGGACGATCTGGTATTCGACGGCATGTTGTTCGGCAAAGTGCGCCGCGCCGGCGTGCCGCACGCGATTGTGACGCGGCTGGACGCCTCCAAGGCGAAAGCATTGAACGGCGTTATCGCCGTGCTTACTGCGGCTGACATTCCCGGCGAACATAATCACGGTCTGGTCTACGACGACTGGCCGGTGATGATCGGCGTCGGCGAACGCGTCCGCTATGTGGGTGACGCGCTGGCCATCGTCGCCGCGGAAACCGAAGAGATTGCCGAACAGGCCGCCGCACTCATCGAAGCGGACTTGGACCTGCAGCCGGTGATCAGCGACCCGGTGCAGGCCCGGCGGGATGACGTCCCGCAGATACACAAGAAAGGCAATCTGCTCAAACACATCAAGGTGCGCAAGGGCAGCATTGACATCGGCTTCGCCGAGGCTGATGTGATCCTGGAGCACACCTTCCACACGCCGATCTACGAGCACGCCTTCCTCGAGCCGGAATGCAGCATCGCTGTCCCCACCCAGGACGGGCGCATGGAGGTCTACTGCGGCTCGCAGATCCCCTACCAGGACCGAGCGCAGGTCGCCCGCGTGCTTAGCTGGCCTGAGTCGCGCGTGCGCATCATCGGGCAGTTGATGGGCGGCGGCTTCGGCGGCAAAGAAGATATCGCCGGCCAGATCCACGCCGCGCTGCTGGCGCAAGCCACCGGGCGGCCGGTGAAGGTATTGTTCGACCGGCACGAGAGCATGCTGGTGCATCCCAAGCGGCACGCCACGCAGATCCGCATCAAACTCGGCGCGAAACGCAATGGTCGCCTCACGGCGATGGAAACCGAACTGTATGGCGACACCGGCGCCTACGCGTCGCTGGGCGACAAGGTGATGACCCGCGCCACGACGCATTCGGCGGGGCCTTACGACGTCCCGCACGTGCGCGCCGATTGCTATGCCATGTACACCAACAATCCCCCGGCCGGCGCCTTCCGCGGCTTCGGCGTGACCCAATCGGCGTTCGCCGTCGAATCGATCATGGATATGCTGGCCGAGGAATTGCGCCTCGACCCGGTGGAGCTGCGGCGCCTGAACGCGCTGGACGTCGGCTCTGTTACCAACACCGGGCAACGGCTCACCGAATCGGTCGGTTTGCGCGAGTGCATCGAAAGAGTCCACATGGAGATGCTGGCTCGCACCT
Organism: Anaerolineales bacterium; assembly: GCA_035291465.1. Classification (GTDB taxonomy): domain Bacteria; phylum Chloroflexota; class Anaerolineae; order Anaerolineales; family UBA11579; genus JAMCZK01. The sequence goes on along the minus strand of DATDRZ010000023.1, from coordinate 1,463 downwards.
TGGATCCTTTCGAGCCCCACATGGCCAAAGGCGCGCCGCATCTGGTGCGCGCCTGGGGGCTGGCGGCGGCTTACAAGAACACCGGGCTGGGAGGCGGCGCGCCGGATAAGTCCGGGGCGGATCTGGAGCTTTTTGAAGATGGTACTCTGGAAGTGCGCAGCTCGGCGGCGGAATTGGGGCAGGGGCTGACCACGGTGATGCGCATGGTGGTAGCCGAGGAGTTGGCCGTGCCACCCGAGCAGGTGCGCGTGCTGGTGATGGACACCGACCTGACCCCCGACGGCGGACCGACCACTGCCTCGCGCCAGACCTACGTCACCGGCAACGCGGCGAAGTTTGCCGCAAAGACCCTGCGCAACGCCATCTCCGCCGCGCTGGCGGAAAAGTACGATGTGACTCCCCAGCAGATCCGTTTCGAAGCCGGCAGAGTGCACGCCAACGGGCATTCGATGGCATTCGATGAGGTCGCCAAGGAAATGCTGGCGATGGGCCAGAGGCCGCGCGTGCTGTACGAGTACGAAGCGCCCAAGACGCAGCCGCTGGGCGAGGGCGGCGATATGCACTTCGCCTTCTCCTTCGCCGCGCAAGCCGCTGAAGTCGAGGTGAACACCATCACCGGCGAGGTGCGCGTGCTGCGCGTCATCGCCGCCTCCGACGTGGGCACGGTGGTGAACCCGCTGGGCCTGCAGGGGCAAGTCGAGGGCGGGGTGATGATGGGGCTGGGCAATGCATTGACCGAAGAGTTCATTATGGACGAGGGCCGCGTGGTCACCGACCACCTGGCCCGCTATCGCATCCCGGGCATTATGCTCACTCCCGAGATCACTTCCATCGTAGTCGAGCATCCCACCGCTGAAGGTCCCTATGGCGCCAAGGGCGTGGGCGAAGTGAGCAGCATTCCCACCACGCCGGCCATCACCAACGCCATTTGGAACGCGGTGCACGTACGCGTGGACCGCCTGCCCGTGGACCAGGAGAAGATCGCCTTGGCGATCTGGGAAAGGGAGCAGGGGGGCTAGGGAGCTGGGGAGAGAAAAGCAAAAAGAATTTTAGATTTCTGATTGCTGATTTATGATTTGAGATTTTGGTTGCATTCGATATTTTTGATTTCTTCCATATGAGAAATAACTATCGGTAGGGGCGGCGTGCAAGCTGCCCCTTTTCCTGAGGGCGCACGGCCGTGCGCCCTTACGTGTGATGCCTTGGTAGGGGCGGGGTCTCCCCGCCCTTGTCCTTCGAACAAGGCATGTGTAACGTGTAATTTTGGGGGAGCGGGCGATTACATTGACAAAGACACATCGCAAACCAAGATGTTGTTTGTCGTATGGGTGGGGGTAGCACAAACAACTTGACAAGGTGGATTAGTTCGGCAGCGGATCATTGGAAAACCCAAAGAATTTACGATTTATGATTTTCGATTGCAGATTTGTGGTCTGCGACGCCGACTCATGATTAATGCATGG
>DATDRZ010000022.1:0-4920 GCA_035291465.1 Anaerolineales bacterium | reverse complement strand
TGGTCGATGAACTTCACTTGATGATCGCACCGGTAGTGATCGGCGGTGGCACGCCTGTCTTCAGCGACCAGCCACGCCACTCCCTGCTACTCGCGGATACGCGCACGTGGGATGGGTCGGGGATCGTGCTGGCACGATACGTTTTGCCCCTGAAAACCTGAACCTACCGACACAGTTTGCCGGCACCTTCGGCGTCTTCGTCCCACTTCGGGCGCGAGGGATGTGTGGTGAGTTTCTCCGATCTGCGGTTATGGTCACCGAGCAACTAAAAAGATTAACCACAAAGGCGCAAAGAGCACGAAGTTATTAATTCTAAAAATCAATCTTTGTGTCCTTTGTGTCTTCGTGGTGAGGTTTTTCTGTACTTTTGTTCTAATTAGTTTTATAATTGCCGACCTGTAACTTGCACCTTCAACCTGAAACGATTTAGGAGCATGGTGAACACCATCGAAGTCAGCCATCTTCGCCGCGTATTTACCACTAATGTGGGCCGCATCCGCCGTCAGACCAAAGAGGTCGTGGCCGTGGATGACGTTTCCTTTGAGGTCCATGACGGCGAGCTGTTCGGCTTGCTGGGCCCCAACGGCGCCGGCAAGACCACCACGGTGAAGATGCTCACCACCCTGCTGATCCCTACCGCTGGATCGGCGACGATCAACGGCAAGGACATCGTGAAGGAGGCCGAGGCCATCCGCGGAGGCATCGGCTTCATCTTCGGCGGCGAGCGCGGCCTGTATTGGCGCCTGTCGGCGCATGACAATCTGCGCTACTTCGCAAGCCTCTACAACGTGGACCCCGAGGTCTCCGTAAAGCGCATCCCCTACCTGCTCGAGCTCGTGGGCTTGAAGGGCCGCGAGAAGGAGAAGGTGGAAGGATATTCGCGCGGCATGAAGCAGCGCCTGCACATTGCGCGCGCGCTGATCCACGACCCCAAGGTGCTGTTCCTCGACGAGCCCACCATCGGGCTCGACCCGGTTGGCGCCCGCGAGCTGCGCCAGGTGGTGCGCGACCTGCAGAACGAAAAGAAGACCATCTTGCTCACCACGCACTACATGTTCGAGGCCGACGCGCTCTGCCAGCGCATCGCGGTGATCAACAAAGGCAACATCGTGGCCATGGATACACCGTCCAAGCTGAAGACCGTGGTGCAGGACCTTTCGGTGATCGAAGTGGAAACTTTCGGCATCGCCGAGGACGTGCTGAACCAACTGCGCGCGTTAAACTTTGTGGACAATGTTTCGGTAGAAGATCATGACCAGAAGCAAATGCTGCACGTGCAGACCACGCGCGGTTCGGCCGCCATCCCCGACCTGATGAAGTTGCTGGACGGGCAGCGCGTGGGCCGCGTGGTCGCCCGCGAACCAACTCTGGAGGACGCGTACGTCCGATTAGTAGGCAACAGCCGTGGCTCTGACTAATAACCAACCCCATCCCCAACCCTTCCCCTTCAAAGGGGAAGGGAGTGGGCGACGAATGAGTAAATTGCGCGCCTGGATGCGCACGATCGCGGTCACCTTTGAGGTGACGCTGCGCCAGAATTTCACCGACGCGTTCGTGATCTTCGCCATCGTGGTGCAGCCCATCATCATCGCCGTGTTGGCGCTGTGGATGCTGCGCGAACGCGGCGGCGACTTCGCCGTCTTCGTGGTGATCGGTTCTGGCATGACCGGCCTGTGGAGCGGTTTGCTGTTCATCAGCGGCAACTCCGTGACGGAAGAGCGCTGGGTGGGCACGCTGGAGAACCTGGTCGCCTCGCCCACGCCAATGCAGGTGGTCGTGCTGGGAAAGAATCTCGCCAATGTCATCCAATCGCTGCTTTCGATGGTTGCCAGCTACGCCATCGTTGCGTGGCTGTTCCAGCTCGATGTCACCATCGCGCAGCCGCTGCTGTTCATCGCCTCGCTGGCGCTCACGGTGATCGCCTTCATTTGCTTTGGGCTGATCATGGCATCGTTCTTTATCATCAGCCCGGCGGTGCAGAACTTCCAAAACGGGCTTGAGTTCCCGGTGTACATTTTGTGCGGCTTCCTGTTCCCCATTGCGCTGCTGCCGGGCTGGACCACGCCGCTGAGCTACCTGCTGACGCCCTACTGGGCGGCGCAGGCGCTGCACGGCACGGCAACCGGCGCGATCTCGATGGATAGCCTGTTGCTCTCGTGGGGCATGATGATCTTCTTCAGTGTTGTCTATGTGCTCGTCAGCCAGCGCCTCTTCCGTTTTGTGCTGCGCAAGGCGCGCGTGGACGCGACGCTTGGGATGCAATAAGGCAAAGATGTCCAAGGTCCTATGTCCCACATCAAAAATATCCTTCGCCCGCGATCGATACGAGCGACAAGTGCAACTCGACTGCATTGGCCTCAATTCGAGGTTGCTTCGTCCGCTGCTCATTGCTTCGCATGAGCGTGCTCCTCGCAATGACGGGAAAATAGTGACATGAACACTTCTCTCACCAAAACGTTCTCTAACAACCTTCGGTTGTTCTTCGACGGCGCCTTCCTTTCTTATATCGCGCTGTTCCGCTGGCTGCGCCCGATGACCTACATCGCTTCCAAGGTATTCGGTCCGCTGACCTATATGCTGTTCTTCGTCTTCCTGGGCCAGTACGCCACGGGCGTGGCGAACGCCTCCTTCTACGTGGTCGGCAACGCCATCCAAATGGTGGCGAACTCTGGCATCTTCGGTGTCACCATGTCCGTATCCGGCGACCGCTGGGATGGCACGCTGCCCTACCTCTTCGGCACGCCCGCTAACCGGCTGGCGCTGTTCTTTGGCCGCGCTTTCATGCACGTGATCGATGGCGCCTTTGGCACGGTGCTGGCTTTCGGGTGGGGAGTTCTCTTGATGGACCTGGACCTGAGCCACGCCAACTTCCCAGCGCTGGCGGCAGTGATCGTGGTAACCGCCTTCAGCACCTGCGGGCTGGGGCTGCTGTTCGGCAGTCTGAGCCTGGTGACGCGCAATGTGATGTTCGTCAACAATACGGTGTTCTTTTTGCTGCTGTTCTTCAGCGGCGCCAACGTGCCCCTCGCAAGCCTGCCCGGCTGGATGCAATCGATCTCGTTTGCGCTGCCGCTGACAAGAGGGATCGCAGCTGCCAGACTCATTGTTGATGGCGCTGGCTTGGGCGAGGTAGGCTCGATGCTCGGCGTGGAGTCGCTGTTTGGGGTGGTGTACATTGCGATCGGGTTTAGCATGTTCCGCTGGTTTGAGTACCAGGCCAAGAAGCGCGGGACGTTGGAAGTGGTGTAAGGAAACACACCCCATCCCGGCGCCTTCGGCGCCACTCCCTCGTCGGCGCATAGGCGCCTCGCTCGGGGCAAGCTCTTCCCCTTGAAAGGGGAAGGGAAATCATTCGAATAGACATTCGCTTTCAATCACCATTGGCAGGGGCGGGTTTCCCCGCCCTCTTAGTTTGTAGGCGCAGCATTCTGCGCCCGTACGAATAGCGATGATTTGCTTGTAGAGGGCGTTGCATGCAACGCCCTCTGTGATTAATGGCGCACTGCAGTGAGCCCCTACGCGAAGATGTTGTTTGTTTTGTGGGTGGGAGGGGTGCAAACAACTTGACAGCGCATGGTAGATAGGGAATTTTGGTCGATTCCGGCGATTTGGTTTCAATGGTTATTTTGGTAGATCTGGTTGCTGTGGTGATTTTTCGGATGCGGCTTTGGCAATCAGGCTATTCATTAAGTCGTTCACGGAGTGCTTGATGGATTTTTCCATTTTCTGAGGGATGGCGTAGTAGTGGATGCCTCCCTGACGGAAGAAGCGCAGGACGTAGCCTTTTTTCACAAGTGCCAACAGGCGTTTGCGCACGTTGCTGGGATCCTGCAGCAGGACGCGGCTTAGTTGGGCGAGCGAGGCAACGCCAACGGAGCGCAGGGTGATGAGCGCTTCTTTTTGGCGGTAGGAGAGACCGGGCAGGTTCATGACCGGGCGGACTTCCAACAGCGTTTTGTTGAGCTGGCTGCGACCCCAATCGTTCATCGATTCGATGGCGTAGCTGAGCGCCTCGACGGGCGTGGCGCCGTTTTTAAGCGCCTGCTCTAGGCGCAGGCAGAATGGCGGCCAGGGCGGCTCGAGAAAATCGAGATATTTGGCGGGCAAACCCTGCAGCAAGGCGTAGATGATTTCCATGGTGAGCATGGCACTATTATTTGCATGAAGGCGATGTTTTGTGGGGAATTTGGTGGAAAAATCAAGGAGTTTGACAAGGGGGCAAGGTTGCTTGCAGGCGTCGTAGAGCTCGGCGTAATCTGGACCCCAGAGTTCTTCGGAAGAAGGCCAGTTGGTCATGGAACCCCCTCACCCCCCGGCCCTCTCCCGCCCATTCGCTGCGCTCAAGGCAGGCTCCGCGGGCGAGGGGAGATGAAGCAGCAGGCGAAGAAGGAACGCCGATGGCGCGGCCCATGGCGACACAGAAGGCAAGATCGACGGCCATGTAGGTCTTTTTGGAGCCGGGGTTGCCGACGAGGAGATTGAGGCTGGAACGGGAAAGGATGCCATCCACGACCCATTCGCGAGGCGGCGGAGGCTGGATGACATCTTTGAGCCGGTAGAGGATGCGATCCTTTTCCTCACGATCTACGGGCGGAGCGACCGAGGCGTTGTTGACCTCGTCTATCATGGCGTACGGATATGGTTTAGTGGCATCCATGAAAGCACGCCAGCGGGCGTTGTGATCCAAGTGGCGAACGCGGGTGATAGCCTGGATGGCGACCGATCAGGGTTTGGGCAGCCCATCCGGAAGCGGATCCGGCAGGTAATTGAGGTTGATCAGGTCGCTGACGATGCGAGCGGCGAGCGGATTGGTTTTGTAGTTGGCCGGATAAAGACCGGGAAAAAATGATTGATCTGACATGAGACACCCCCAATGAAATTATGAATTTTGCCGGCAATTAAGGCATAGATGCGGGGATT
>DATDRZ010000021.1:0-23096 GCA_035291465.1 Anaerolineales bacterium | reverse complement strand
TCCACGGCGTTCGCCGCAGCCATTCGCGCCGCCGAACTTGGCAAGACGGCTGCTATGACCGAAATGCGCACCTTGGGCGGAACCTGCGTCAACCGCGGCTGCCTGCCGAGCAAGAACCTCATTGAAGCGGCGCGAATCGTTTGGGAGGCAGCGCATCCGCGCTACCCCGGTATCAAGCCCGTAAAAATGCAGTTCGATTTCAGGGAGCTGATTTCCCAGAAGCAAGAAGTAGTCCATTCCTATCGTGATAAGAAATATAAATCCATTGTCTCTGAGGATGAAAAGATCAAAGTCTTCACCGGAAAAGCAACGCTTCTTGATGCGCACACGGCTCTTGTAGGAGATCAGCAAATTAGTGGTGACCAGATCCTCATCGCCACTGGTTCCCGTCCGGCGACTCCAACTATCGAGGGCCTGAATGAAATCGCGTATCTGACTTCAGACCTGTTGACTTCCGATGAATCGCAAGAATTAACAGAGCTCCCCGAGTCGATAGTCATCATCGGCGGTGGATACATCGCCCTCGAGTTGGGGCAGATGTTCCATCGCTTTGGAGTGCAAGTCACGATACTGGAACAAAGCCGCAAAATTCTTCCTAACTATGAACCGGAAGTTTCACGAACGCTTGCTAATGTTTTGCGCGCTGAAGGTGTTAACTTGGTCACATCCGCATCAGTGATTCGAGTCACACAGAGAGCTCAGCAAGAGATCGAAGTCATTGCTCGCATTAACAACAACGAACGATCCTTTAGTGCTCAGAAACTCCTCGTTGCCACAGGGAGGACGCCAAACACCGATGAAATAGGGACCGAAACGCTCGGGGTCGAACTCGATCGTGCAGGTTTTATCAAGGTAGCCGAAGAATTACACACCAACGTTCCCAACATTTGGGCGGCCGGAGATGTGATCGGCAATCATTCCGAAAGCCAAATGGCCACGCCCGTAGGCGCCCGCCAGGGCGTGATAGCATCCAGCAACGCGCTCGCCAATGCCCACCGCAAGGTAGACCATCGCGTGATTCCGCGCACCATTTTCACCGATCCGCAGGTCGCAACGGTTGGGAGGACGGATGCCGAAGCCAACGACGCCGGGCTTCGCTGTTGGTGCGGCACGATTCCGCTCGAACTGGTTCCGCGGGCAGCCGCTACTCACCAAACCAATGGAGTCGCCAAGGTCGTGGTCAATCGCGATACAGAGGAAGTGATTGGCGTTTCGCTGGTTATGCCTAATGCCGGTGAGGTCATTCACGAGGCGGCAATGGCCATGAAATTCCACGCCAAGCTGGAAGACTATATTGACCTGATCCACGTTTATCCGACGATGGCAGAAGCCCTCAAGATCGCAGCCATTTCGTATTTCAAGGACCCAACTAAGCTGTCCTGCTGCGCAGAGTAATAAAACCCTCCCTAACGGGGGTGTACCCACTTCACAGCCATCAACGGCAACCCACTCGAAAACAACTAATTAGCATAGAAGCGCCAAGACTCTTCCAGATTTGCGCTGTTTGTAAATCTCCCCTTCCTGAGCCAGCCGCTCGCGGTGACGAGAGAACGAGGTGCGGTGGAATCTCAATCCACAAATCTATACTTTATCAGCGCCCAAAAAGCCGCAAACGCGTCGATCATCCCGATCTTCTTGCCATCTGCATAATCGCGCGGGTTGAATGTAATGGGGACCTCGAAGATGCGCACCCTTCTCTTCAACAACTTGGCCGTGATCTCCGGCTCGAAGTCGAAGCTGTTCGAGCGAATGCGAATATCTTTCAAAACCTCGCGCTTGAACAGCTTATAGCCTGTTTCCATATCCGTAAGGATGTTGTTGTACAACACATTGGTGATGAAAGTGAGTAAGTGGTTGGCCACTGCGTGCCAAAACATAGTCGGCCGCCGCGGCCCTCCCAGGAAGCGGGAGCCATACACCGCATCGGCAAGACCTTCTTCGATTGGCTTCAACAACGCCGGAATGTCCCGCGGGTCATATTCCAGGTCGGCATCCTGGACGAGAAACAGGTCCCCCATGGCCGCTTCAATCCCCGTGCGCACCGCTGCTCCCTTGCCGCGGTTCTGGGGAGCCGTGATGATCTTGACGCGGGAATCAGCTTGAAGATTCCGCAGAACGTCGGCGGTTCCATCCGTCGATCCGTCATCGACGACGACGACCTCATTGGCCAGTTCCGTGGCCAGTACGCGCTCCAGAATCTCAGCGATCGTATCCTTTTCGTTGTATACGGGCATGATCACAGATAACTTCATGACGGGGATTATATGCCATTCAGACTTGTCTACTGCCCATGCTATAATCGCGACACGTTGAATCCCAGGGGTGATTTTGTAGAACCAGCGGAAGATGAAATGGGATATTTTCAGGTTGTGATCGATAAACCAATAGCCTCCAAAAAATTGAAAAATCGATTTCGTTCAGGGCTCAGTTTGCTGTTGTTGCTTAGCCTGACCGCCAATCCATTTTCCGCTTTGGCCGCGCCTAATCTTCAGGGAGATGATCCGCAGGTCAAAGCGGAAGCTTTATTGCAAGACCTCAGCCCAGAAGAGAGGGTTGGCCAGCTATTTCTGGCCACTTTCAGCGGCAGCCAGATAACCGAAGAAAGCCAGATCTACGACCTTGTGTACGACTATCACATTGGCGGGGTTGTCTTGCGGCGCGACATGAGCAACTTTGCCGCCGCGCCGGACACAGTCCAAACTTTGATAGCCTTGAATACCGAATTGCAGCGCGCAGAGGCCGCATCTTCACAGGAACCTCGCGCGGATGTCCAGAGTGGCGAAACCTACACTCCTAACTACATCCCGCTGCTCGTTGCTATTTCTCAGGAAGGCGACGGCTATCCAAACGATCAACTTCTAAATGTGCTGAGTCCGCAGCCCAGCGCTATGACCCTGGGCGCAACCTGGCAACCCGATTTTGCCCGCCTATCTGGGGAATTACTCGGCTCTGAGCTATCCGAGCTTGGCATCAATCTACTATTCGGCCCATCCCTGGATGTACTCGAAAGCCCCCGCCCCGAAAGTGCTGGTGACCTGGGGGTGCGTAGTTTTGGCGGCGACCCTTACTGGGTGGGCGAGTTCGGCCAGGCCTACATCGAAGGGGTGCACACCGGCAGCAAAAGTCGCGTGGCTGTAGTTGCAAAACATTTACCCGGCCATGGAGGATCCGATCGGCCGGTGGAAGAAGAAGTACCCACCGTACGTAAATCGCTCACGCAGCTCACTCAGATCGAGCTTCCTCCGTTCTTTGCAGTAACCGGTGAAGCCCCAAACCCGGAAACCACCACGGATGCTATGCTGTTGGCACACATTCGGTATCAAGGCTTCCAAGGAAACATCCGGGCAACCACGCGACCGATCAGTTTCGATTCCCAGGCTTTCGAGCAATTGATGGCGCTGCCTGCTTTCGCCACCTGGCGCCAAGCCGGCGGCTTGATCGTCAGCGACAACTTGGGCACACGCGCCGTTCGCCGCAATTACGATCCTTCAGAGCAAGTTTTCAATTCTCCCTTGGTGGCTCGTGATGCGTTTCTAGCGGGAAACGACCTGCTATACCTTGGCAATTTCACCGCCAACACCGATCCGGACCAATATACGAGCATCGTTAGAACATTGCAATTCTTTGCCCAGAAATACAGAGAAGATCAAGCCTTCCAAGATCGGGTGGATGAATCTGTTCTTAGAATTCTTACGTTGAAATTCAAACTCTATCCAACTTTTACGCTAACACGCGTTTTGCCTGCAGGCGATTCCACGCAAAGCATTAGCCGGCAGGAAGGACTGATCTTTGAGATCGGCCGACAGGCGGCAACCCTCTTTAGCCCCAGCGCGGAAGAATTGGCTAACCTGTTGCCGAATCCCCCGGGCCAATTCGAACAGATTGTGTTCATCACCGATAACTACAATGTCCAGCAATGCAGCGACTGCCCGCTGCAAAGTTCATTGCCAACCAACGCTCTGGCTGACGCGGTGCTTGACCTCTATGGGCCATCCGGCGCCAACCTTACCACCGCGGCGAACCTCTCTTCGTTTTCCTTTGCGCAGCTTGGCCTTACGTTAAACAGATTGCAGGTTGGCGAAACAGATGCGTTGGCAGCCAACCTGCAACGCGCCGAATGGGTGGTCGTCGCACTGCTCAGGGAGGATGCAAATCGGGCAGAGTCGATGGCCTTCCGGCGTCTGCTTTCAGAGAGACCGGATCTGCTCCAAAACAAAAAGGTCATTGTCTTTGCAATGAACGCGCCCTACTATTTGGATGCAACAGATATCACTAAAATCACCGCCTACTATGGTTTGTACAGTAAGAATCAACAGATGGCAGAAGTGGCCGCCCGCCTCCTTTATCAGGAACTCGGCACGCCGGGCGATTCACCGATCTCGGTAGAGGGAATTAGTTACAACATTATCGAAGCCACTGCACCAGATCCGGTTCAGGACATTCCTATTGAAGTTGTACGCATCCTCCCCGTTGTAGGCGAGACTGCTATTCCTCCAACGGAAGCTCAAGTCACCGCTCAAGCTACTGCTTTGCAAACATTTCAGCGCGGTGACCTGCTGAGCCTGTATGCGGGACCGATCGTGGACAGGAACGGGCACATCGTGCCTGACAACACACCGGTTAGCTTTTGGATCAACCTGACCATCGAAGGCACAACCCTGACACGCCAAGTTGCAGCCGTCGCACACAATGGAACCGCCCAGGCCAACTACTCCATTGAGGCCGAAGGCAGCCTCGAAATTCGCGCTTCGAGCGGTGAGCCGGGCGCCTTATCGCAAACTCTGCATTTCGATGTGGCCGGCATCAATCCCGAAGGCCTCGCTTTTCAGGCTACTCAAACAGCGCAAGCATTGTTGGAAACGACTCAGTCGGCGCCGGCCCCAACGCAGGCTGCAGAAGAAGGTGCGCCAGAAGCTGTGCGCACGGGCTTGACCGATTGGTTCCTAATTGTGCTCATCTCAAGTGTTAGCAGTCTTTTTGTGTACCAATTGACAACCACCCTCAGCCAGGTCCGCTGGGCGATACGGTGGGGTTTGACCACGATCATCGGCGGCCTAGGAATTGGCACGTACCTCTCGCTCGACCTGCCCGGAACTCAAACGATCCTCATGTTTTCGGGCGAATGGGGTGTGGTGCTGTTCGTCTTACTTGGCTGCGGGTTAGGATGGCTGGCAGGCTGGGCTTGGAGGGAATACAGTCGTCGTCAAAGGACAAAGGCAAAGTAAGCTCGGCTTACTGCATTTGCGCGGAGAGGCGTTAGCTAGACGAAGCAAATTCCAAGATTGTTACGAGGGATTTAATGGCCCAATGTCGCTATGAAACTCAGTAGCAATAAGACCCCCGCTGCCCATACCAAGGAACGCTCGGTCCGAGAAGAAAGCACATCGCCAAAACTGGGGTTAGGCAGGCGGCCATTCACGCGGGCTTGGGGTTCCAGTTGGCCAAGCAGGGCCAATTGGAAAGCCTGAATGCTTTGGGGTCGTTCCTCGGGGTGAAGATTAATCGCCCAGGATATCGCCCGTTCCGTGCGTGGGCTGAGTTCGGGATTCAGGGTGCGCAAGGCGGGCATCACTGCAGGATTCAAGAAGCGCTCGCGGGCCTCTACTGGAGCAATGTTGGTTAGCAGGTGATACAGCGTAGCGCCTAGAGCATAAACATCGCTTCGCACGTCAGTATGTCCGGTGTCACCGCCATATTGCTCCAGCGGTGTATAAAGTGCAGTGCCACGGCCTTGCACAATCGTGATGGTATCCTCTTGCGCTGCAAGGATCTTCACCAGGCCGAAGTCCACTAACTTCACAACGCCATTTGGGGTCAGCTTGAGATTGCTTGGTTTGATATCGCGATGGAGGATGGGGGGATCCTGGCTATGCAGGTAACTAAGTGCGCCGGCTATTTGTCCGGCCCATGCCAACACTTCCTTCTCCGGAAGGAATTCACCTTGCTGGCGAGCTTCTACCATCAGCGAGCGCAGATCATCGCCGGGCACAAAATCCATCACCAGGTAATCACTGTGTTCCTCAGAAAAGAAATCGGAAACCTTGGGAAGGTTGGGATGATCCAACCGTGCCAACACAGTTGCTTCCCGCTGGAACTGTGCGCGGGTTTGGTCGAGCGTTTCATCGGAAAGAGAAAGGTCGAGCCGGACTTCTTTGACTGCACAGAGGCGTCCTTCGAGACGAAGGTCTTCCGCCAAATAAATGCTGCCCATACCCCCGCGGCTGATAAATTGTTCTATACGGTAACGGTCACGTAGAACCCCGCCGGCTTCTAATGGCATGGCTGAACCCTTCTCTCCTGAATTTTACTGTTCAACTGTTGCTAGCTAACCAATGAACAACCAATAACAGTCGCTGGTTTCTCAGTTTTGAAAATCCGGGGCGTTGACTGCAAAAGTCTAGTTCATGCCCAGAGAAAAATGTTAGAAAGGCAGAACAATTAACTTTGGTAGTATTATACCTACGGGCACTTCATGCAATCTGGAAGCGATTTTTATCCCGTGCTCATCGGCCAAAGCGGTCCATTAAACGGGGAACGTTGGGTAATTCGCGGACCGATGGTCATCGGCCGCGGCGAAGATTGTGACATCATGATTCCAGATCGCAAGATTTCACGGCACCACGCCCGGGTGCAACCCGGGAATGAGGGGATTGTTCTCGAAGACCTGAACAGCAAGAATGGAACCCATTACAACGGTCATCCCCTGAAGGGATCGGTGACCCTGGCAGATGGCGATCTGATCCAAATTGCGTTGGCACAGAAGTTCACATATCTGAGTTCCGACGCCACGATCCCACTTGAGTTTGATGCACCGGTCGATGCGGATTTAGAAAAGAGACGCCTCAAGATGGACAAGCGATCGCGTCGCGTATGGGCCAGCGGCAAAGAAATTATTCCACCCTTGTCCGTGGCGCAATTCACCATGTTGGAGTTACTTTATAACCGCGATGGATTGGTGGTTCCGCGTGAAGAACTGGTCAAGGCAATCTGGGGGGAAGAGGAAGCCTACGGCGTTTCTGATCAAGCGCTAGACGCGCTGGTTCGCCGACTCCGCGACCGTCTCGCCGAGGTCGATAAGGGTCATGAATATGTAATCACCGTGCGTGGCCATGGCATCCGCATGGACAACCCTCAATTGGAAACGTAAGAAATCACCTTCAGGATTTTTACTTCTTGGTCAATCCGTCCGACGCCTGAATGCCTTTTTGCATTGAAGTGCGCAATGCGGCACGATAGGCGCTGCGCACCTTCTCAGCCAGATCCTTATCTTTCCCATCTTCCAGCTGCAGCATCATGGCCGAAAGGCTTTCCACAAACTCGGGAGTGATCTCGTCTTTGTGGTTCTCGGCCACCTGCTTTCGGGCTTCATCGTTGGGGGCTCCGATCAATTCGTCCAGCAGCCGGGGATTGTAACCGGGGGTAATAAGTTGTTGAATAAGGGCCGATAACGCCTGCAGTTTCGATGTGCGGTCGGCGTTTTGCTTCTCTTCGGCATCAACCAGCGCCTGGTTGAGAACCTGGAGGAAGAATTCATCCAACACGCCCGGATTCTGTTGCAGGAGTTCTTCCGGCTTTTCGGCTTGCAGCAAGGTTTCCAGGTTGCGCTGAGCTGCTGCTAACCGCGCCTGCAGTTGTTCATCTATCTGCTTGGTGATGTTCAGCAGATCTTCTCGGAGCTTGGTCAGTTTGGTCTTCTCGTCGCCCTGAGCCTTATCTATCCTTTCGCTCAGCGATTGGAAGAATACGTAATCCAACCCCGGACGCACCATACTGGCCATTGCATTCAGGCGCACCTCGTGAGGGGCGGCGTCAATGAGAAGTTCCAGCAATTTCTCCCGGGTGAGGTCTTTGCCAGCCGTTTCCAGCGCCTTACGGGCGATTTCGATTTCGCCAGCTTGTTCCTTGATCTGCTTTCCAATTTCCGTATGGGCAAGTAACGCTTCTTGTATCATGCCTAGTTTGGTAACAGCAGCTTCATCGCGCGCGTTAATGCCAGTTTCCACCATCCGGCTTAGCAAGGTAAAAAATTCGCCATCGATATTGACCGCCTCTTGCTGGACCAAATCGGGCAGGGCGGTGTCGGAGGCTGCTAGCAATCGTTGGAGTAATTCCACGCGCTTCTTCTGGGCATCCAACATGTCCTTAGTGATGCCCTCACCCTCAAGTACCCTTTCGATAAGGCTTTGCAGGGTGAACATCTGCTGGGGTTTGAATAAGTAACCCTTACGCTGCTCTTGCTTAAGGCCATTGACGATCCGGTTAAGGAGCGGGGCATTCCGGCGTTCTTGTTCCATAACAGGCACATTCAGTTCTGGCGGAAAGAAAGTTAGGAGCAGTTCTTTGGTGGGGTCGTGGTAAATGATCGGGGTGGCGATATTGCCTTGATAACCGCAATGAGGACACCGCAATACATTGACGGTACCGCTAAGCAGGCGCTGCTTGGCCTGGGGGTCGGTGCCGACGTCGAACAATTGTTCCATTTCCGCTACGACGGGTTGCTTACAGTTTGGGCATTGGACTTGGGTTCGTGGCATTGATTCTCGTTTCTGCTATAAGGTCATTGGCTTGTCGGAGACGCACATTCTCAACTAGGGAGCGGCGGATCCAGTTGTGAGAACATCGGTTTTCACTCGATCGGTTACATCAACAAAGTCATAGGGACGGGCATGGGGAATAAAATAATTCCTATCCGAAAGCAACTCATACTCCCCATTGAAAAAAGTGTTTAATACGATGCGAAACGAATTGACCGGCGTCACTGAAGGGTACAACAGTTCATACTTTCCGCCGGGAAAGTAATACGTGTTCAAGATTGCGTGTTGCTCCTTCATGTTGCTTCTCTCAATCTCATTCTCACCGTTAAAACTAACTGGGCCATGATCGGCTTGAATAATGATAATGGGAGGTGCTTGTGATCGAGCAAGAATTTCTTCTACAGCTTTGAGAATTAGTTGGTCGATATATCGCAATTGATCAACGTAGAGGCGAACATATTCAGGCCCGCCGTTTTGCCTTCCCGGTCCCGACAACGAAAACGGTTCAGAATGCTGCAACTCCTCGCCATCTAGGCCAAATATATAAGGAGGGTGGGGGGAGACAATGTGCGCAAACACGAAATAGGGCGCTTCTTTTTCAGCAAAGTCAGGCAGGTGGTCGATCGTGTTCAAAATAGTTAATCGATGGAGGCGATAGGGTGTCTCGATTGTCTTTTCGATAACAATTTCTGACGAAAGAATGCTGATATCGTAAAAGACCCGAGCAAGAGTCGTATTCAGGAAAGTGCTTTCAAACGCATTTAGGCTCCAGAAGTTTTGGTATCTCCGAATCTGCTCAGCTGTGGGTTTTATGTATTCGTCTGCAAAACGGAATTCAGTGTAGAAATCCCCCGTTTGAAAAGCCCCGGTTTTGTAGCCTAATTCCGTCAAAATCTCGATAACTTTGTTTTGAGAAAGCAATTGCCCTAATGGCTCCCGGTTATTCGAATCAGCGCCATAGATATCCTGCAGGTAGTTGATGTATCCCATATTCAAGGATGAAGAAAGCGACTGCAGGGTAGAGCTGTAATTGCTAGTACTCTGTTCAGCAATATAGAAGCCCAGCGACTCAAGGGTATCTATGAAATCAGAATCATCATAATCGTATATTGTTTCTAATACATCGGACCTAGCACGCATATCCAGGATGATGTAATAAATACTGGGAACTTCGCCTTCGAACAGGCTGCGCAGTTCAGCCGGAAATTCAACGGTTTGTGCGCTTTCAACGATGGCGGCTCGAACATAATAGGAAGATACATTAAACAGTGGGACGGCCAGCAAAAATAATCCGATGACGTTGACACCTTGTGTGATTTTGCTCGCATCTGAATGCCAGGTCAGTATCCACCAAGAACTTAATGCAAGGGCAAACAGGAAAGCCGGGAGAACAATTATAGTTCTGCCGATCAAAATCGAGCCGATCGCCAGACCGCGGAGAACCGAAAACACGTGTCCGTAAGAGAAGAATACGATCAATACGAGTGATGTAAGCAGCGCGGCTTTTTGGCCTCCCCGCGTGATCAAGTAGGAAACAGACCAGATAACACAGGCCAGCAATAATGAAAAAACAAGAATTCTTAGTGTGTCCTCAAACAGCACCTGAGACACATTCGCTGCCAACATGAGCAGTCCAGGCGACAGCGCGAACAGGATGGGATGAAATGGTTTCTTACTCATTCGATGAGATTTCCGATGCCGATTTTATTGCATGAAAGGTCCGCAATTTAGTCTGTTGGTCACCTCGGCGACCGCAGCCTGCCTCTCGGAAGATGCCGCAGTGGTCTCCAACAAGTCCCCCCAGAGTTCGCACAGGGCCGGCCGGATATTCTCGCCGTATCGGTTGGCGACGCGGGTCAACTCGGCAGCGCGATCCCAATCCCCGGCGTAGGCAAACCCTTCGATGAAAACGATAAATTCTGGCCCAGATCCAGCCTCCAAAGATCTCTGCTCGGCCTCATCCCAAAGTGCAGTTACCGTTTCCCAATCACCAAATTGCCGGGCGAGGTCAGCCTTCTCATAGTAGAAACACCACGTATGTTCGGGTTCGGGTCCGAACAGGTCTCGGGGTGGATAAGAATCGCTCTCCGGCGAGCGGTAAATCCGATCGATATTCGACGCAGGCAGGGAAATAGTTGTTAGTTCGGGCAAATTCCGAATGCGAGCATCTTCCGGACGCAATATCCATAAACATTGGCTCTTTTCCGGAAGAAAATACAATGTAATCGAATTCGCACTAGAACCTTTAAAAACGGTCCCAAACCTTGTATCAGTTAACTCAACCCCTTGTCGAAATTCGCCGGGATCGTCGACAACCCTGCCCGCAGGAAAAAAAGCGAAATTAAACTCTTGACTTGAATCGCTCGGCATATAGAGGGAATTAATCGCATAGGTTGTGGGGTGAACGCCCATTAAGGTTAGGAATTCGCCTTCAGAAACGAGTGCAGTGCCTGGTTCAATGGACGGGGCACGCCAAAATAGCTGCCAGTAAAACTGCTGTTGTTTTTCCCAAGCTCGCGCGTACTGATTGTTGGTACGAAGCTGGAGCCCCACAGCCAGTCCCACCAGGGTGCAAATAAGGGCGACGCCATAACTCGGCTTCCGAACCAAGTAAAAAATTCCCCCCACCCAGGCCATGCTGGCGCCTAACATGCTGGGCAAGGCAAACCGGTCGTTGAATGAAACATTGAGTAGGGAAAACGAGCGACCGGAAATCCAGCTAGGTAATAACCCCAGGGCTACAAATACCAATCCAAAGATAAATATATACTTCGCCCAATCCGAATCTTCCTTACGCGCATTCGCCATCCTGTCAACCCGGCGGAAAACAAACCAGCTGACGAGGCCAACCCACAAAGCCAGCGCCCAAACCCACAAATTGGTGAAAATCGAAAAATCCAGAGCGCCAAGGTCATAAGTCGCGTTCCAGGTGCTTAGAAGGATGTCGGCAAAATCTCGGAGCAGGGATTGAACCAAGAACAGGATTGAACTCAATGGTTCAGAAAAAAGACCCAGCAAAACTACTGGCGTATTCCTGTCATAACCCCACAGGTCTGAAAACGAGGCCCGAAAAAAAGTGTATGCAATCAATATGACCAGATAAGGCAGCCAGTTAACGAAAACCTTGCGGAGGCGCTCGCGCGATGATAGTTCACTAAAAAGCAGCCAAAGCAAAATGGGGCGGGCTAATTCAATTCCGGCGAAATACTCCAGCATAAGAAGGTGAAATACTTCAAGGAGCAACGAAAGGCCGATAAAAGGGAGGCGAAACTTTGACTTCTTCACTGCCAGGATCATAAAAAGCAGTGAGAGCATGAACGCCAAATAACCAACCCAGTGCAAGGCATAAGAAACCGAATTAGGCTGCGCTTGGAAAACGGGGTAAATCAGAAACAGGATGGCCACCAGGCTATTACCTTTCTTCTGTTTAGGCCAAGCCAGGTTCAAGCAGGCCAAGAAAGCCAATACAACAAGGACGCGTGCGAGTAATGTGAAAAGGTGCCAATTGAATGCCGAATGGCCAATTGCGGAAAAAAGCGGCCAATAGACTGCAGAAGCGAATGGGCGGCTATCATAGAAAAGGAATTGCTTTAAACCCTCCAACCCATAGTAATAGGAATAATAAATGTGGTGCCAATCGTCATGAAAGAAACCTAACTCCAAGGTTTTCACACCGAAGGCGATTAGGCCAGTCACAAAAATCAGAATATATATCGGCTTAACGCCTACGGGGCGACGACGGAAAAACTCCACTAAGCGTGTTTTTGTAGATTGAAACCTCGTGAGCGTAGTCATAGTCCTTACTGAGGTCTCGGCAGTGAAAAGCAAATGCGCGCGCCGTCTTTATATTTCTGGTCTACCCAGATCGATCCGCCATGGGCTTCCAAAATGGCCCGCGTGAGGTAAAGACCTAGACCGGCGCCTTTCGTGCTGCGCGCTGTTTCGCCGGCGCGATAAAAGCGGTCGAAGATATGGGGAATATCCCCAGGGGGGATGCCGGGGCCTTGATCCTGAACGCAGACGATAACGTGTTCAGGTCGCACCTGGCCGGATATGCGAACCTCGCCGCCCTTTGGAGAATACTTGACTGCATTCGAGATCAGATTAAGCAAAACCTGACTGACACGCTGTTCATCGGCCAAAACCACCGGAAAATCTTCGGGGAAATCGACAGTTATTTTGTGCTTCTCCGACTGGGTGCGATAGCGCTCGGCGACACGCTCGGTCAGGCGTGGTAAGGCTAGGTCTGTTGCATTGATTGCCAGGCCTCCAGCTTCCAAACGAGAGGCGTCCAGCAGATTTTCAATAAGCTCGTCCAAATGATCGGCCTCATCTTCAATAACCGCCAGGCTATCCTGCACCGTTTTGCTATCCCACCGCACATCTTTACGGCGCAGAGTTCCAACATAGCCCTTGATCAGCGCTACTGGGGTTTTAAGCTCATGACTGATCACGGAGATGAAAGTACTTTGCATCTCCTCCGCCTGGCGAAAATGGCTGACGTCGCGAACCGAGGCGATGACGTTGAGCAATTGGCCATCTGGATTCAGCAAGGGAGCGTAGGTAATACCTACGGCAATTGTGTTTTCATCGGAGCGCATCAAATCACCTTCAACGTACAGGGTCGCTGTAGGAGTCAGAGGCCACCCACCGGCTTCTGCCTGATTCAAGGTGGGGCCATGTGATAAATCTTTAAAACGAATCACATCATTATGTTTTCGCCCGACAATTCGGTCACTGGACATACCAAACAATCTCGCAAAGGCGGGATTACAACGTTCGATAGTGTGGTCTGGTAGCAAAATCAATATGCCATCCGCCACTGAATCGAGGATGGCGTCCATACGAGCAGCCTGGCTGCTGGTTTGGTCGTAAAGCTGGGCGTTGTGAACCGCAATGGCCGCCTGGTCGGCAAAGCTCTGCAAAAACAAACGATCTTCTCGGGAAAACAAGCCGCGGTAATTGCGAAAGACGAAGATGACGCCCAATACGCGATTCTGAATGATGAGCGGCAGACCTACGCCGGTGAGCAACCCTAAGCTCACTTCTCGAGCGATGCGTTGCAGAAGACGATTCACTTCCGGCAGTTCGAAGCGCGCCGCGTCTTCATAGTCAGGAACGGCGGCCAGCACCGGATCGAGATAGCGGATCAGCGCAGAGGGAATGCCGTGATAGGCCGCTACATTCCAGCCGCCTGGTTCGCCGCGCAACGCGATCAAGCCAGCCTGGCCGGCCAATAAATCGGCGGCGTGTTGGAGAATACGCGCTAAGACTTCATCGAGATCGAGTTCCTGGGTGATCACCCGGGCGATCTCGAGTAGATAATCCCTCTGGCGAACTCTAAAATCTGGCAGCATGGCAGCTACCCCCTGACGACGAGGTACTGGCCCTTAGTTCGGCAAGCTTTTACCAACAATCTCCACAGCCTTATCGATGATCTCTGCCGGCGTATCCAGCATGCCGCGGAAGCGTATCGAATGGTTGCCAGATTTAAGCGCGTACACACCATTCTCCTTCATGCGGTCAATCATGTCATCGCGCTTGGTTTTGTCTGGCACATCGAAGGCTACCATCATGCCGCGACCGCGTACATTGCTAATGAAACCCTTGGAGGAATCGGCCAGCGAATGAAGCCCAGCCAAGAGGCGCTCGCCCATCTTTGTGGTGTGATCGAGCAATTTATCTTCGTGGATGATCTCCAAGAATCGTCCACCCCGAACCATGTCGGTCAGGTCGCCGCCCCAGGTAGAGTTGATGCGGCTCTCTTCAGTAAAGACGTTGCCTTCCACGTCGTCAATGCGCGGTCCCACGATAATTCCGCATACTTGAGCTTTCTTGCCGAAGACGATGATGTCGGGTTTCACGCCCATGTGTTCGATCGCCCACATCTTGCCTGTAATGCCCATTCCGCTCTGAATCTCATCGAGGATGAACAAGAATTCATGTTCATCAGCTAGGCGGCGTAGTTCGGCAAAGAATTCGGGACGAAAGTGATTGTCGCCGCCCTCGCCCTGGATAGTCTCAATGATGAGGCAGGCAATATCGCCGGGATATTGGCGAGCGGCGCTTTCGATTTGAGCAATGGCGATCTCTTCATCACGTTTCACTTCCGCCAGAACTTCATCCGTTACAGGAAAACGCAGCTTCGGATTGATAACTCGCGGCCAGTCGAATTTGGGAAAATATAGATATTTGCGTGCGTCCTCTGTATTGGTCAACGAAAGCGTATATCCAGACCGGCCATGAAACGAGTCGCGGAAATGTATAACTTTGGTCCCCAGACCTTCGATGCGATGCGGTTCACCTTTTTTAGCCGGTTTTCCCACGCGAGCAAAGTTCTTGCGCGCCTTCCAATCGAAGGCAACTTTCAGGCCGTTCTCAACAGCCAGTGCTCCGCCGCTGATCAGGAAGAGGTGCTTCATGTCAGGCGGCATGGCCAGACGAGCAAAGGTTTCGACAAACTCAGCCATATAGGTGGTGTAAAAATCAGACGAAGATGGCTTCGTAATTGCGACACTAAGCAGTTTCTCGATAAACGCCGAATCATGCATCTTGGGATGGTTATGGCCTATAGGGGCGCTGGCGAAATAGGTGAAGAAATCGATATAGTCTCGACCCGTTAATGCGTCACGTAAATACGGGCCATGGGAATTTTCCAAATCAACCACAATCGGCTCGCCGCCAGGCGGCAAAAACTTGTTGATTTGGTCGTGAACCTGTGTTGCTTTCATTTGATGTTGTCTCCGGGGATCAATTAGTGAAGTGTCGACCACCTGATATGTTGAGCTGTTAGTTTGTCCAAATGGTCGGCGGGGTGCATTATAACATCGGGGCTTTTTCATCCTTGTGAATGCAAACTCCCCCGTCACTCGGTGAGAATTTGGCCAGTTCAGGTGAGCGGCCAGAAAATCGGGAGCAGGATCATAACTAGGAAAAACAGGATTACGGTCAATGGCAGCCCAACCCTGAAAAAGTCCTTAAACCGGTAGCCGCTGGGTCCCATAATCAGAATATTCACGGGGTGACCCAGGGGGGTGATAAAGGCCATGGATGTTGCCAGGGCAACTCCCATTACGACTGCACGCGGGTCGACGCCAAATTGCTGGGCAGCCTGTACCGCAATAGGTGCCATAACCGCTGAAACTGCAGCACCTTTCATCGCTTGGGACAAAACTACCGTGAGCACTAGTAACCCGAGTAAAAGACCCATGGGGCCAAAAGGCAGAGTGATGCTGGTTAAGGCATCAGCAAATAAATCCGTTGCCCCTGTTTTGGTCATGGCCAGGCCAAGAGGCAAAATGCCCGCCACAAGAAAAATAATCCTCCAATCGATTGCACGATAAGCCTGTTCCATGGTCAAGATATTAGCGATCACTAAAACCAGTGCGCCGGCAAGCATTACTTCGCCAACGGGCAAGACACGCATAGCGGCAAGAATGACCGTAACCCCGAAAATGGCTACTGACCACCAACTTTTTTTGGTGATTTCTCTGACTTGTTCATCTTCAGTACTAAGCACAATCAAGTCGGGGTCAGATCGAAGGATAGGCAATCGATCACGTGGACCCTGCAAAAGCAAGGCGTCTCCAAATGCAAGCTTGTGGTCTGACAGCCTTGTGCGAATGACCCGCTCCGCGTTCCAGACTGCGAGCAGCGTCATCCCATAGTTCTCACGAAATCGAGTTTCCTTCAAGGTGTGTCCGATTAACTGCGAACGGGGTGACAAAACAACTTCGACAATGACACTCGAAGCCGATTCCAAATCCTCTTCACCATATTCACGCATGGGTAAAATTTCAAGATAAGGCTCGACATCACGTTCGCGAAACTCTTCCAGTCTGCCTGCCAGCAGCATCACATCCCCCTCTTTGAAGGCAAAATCGGGAGTGGGCCCGAGAATAGTCTTATCATCACGCTCCACGGCCACCAAGTTAAGACCATATTTATCGCGAAGCGCGCTTTCAGAGATCCTTCGGTCGACCAAAAAAGAACCGTGAGGAATTCTGGCGCGAAATAAGCGTTCGCCTAATTGATACATCAGCACAAGGTCGCCCCCTGCCTGCCGCAGCACCTCGGCACGTTCTTTGGATGGTTTTGCGGGAAGCAATTTCCTTCCAATCAACGTCATGTAGAGGATTCCACTTAGCGCCAAAGGCAATCCGACACGTGCAAAATCAAACACGCTAAAAACAACATACCCATTTTCTCGGAGGACACTATTTGCAACAATATTAGTGGTGGCAAAAAGTGTCGCCATGCCTCCTAGCAGGGTACCGAAGGCCAAGGGCATCAGCAGTCTTGGCAAGTGAACATTTGCCCTTTTGGCCACGGTTGACATACCCGGCATCAATATGGATGCTACGGCAATATTGTTCATGAACAAAGACAGGAAGGCCGCCACGCCCATGATCTTCAACGTCAAACGAATTTCTCCGCCGCGGGACCGGGCAAGAAAAGCGCCGATGCGATCTGCGATGCCGGTAACTTCAAGGCCATGCGCCAACACGAAAATGGCGAGGATTGTGATCACAGCCGAATCACTTAAACCCGAAAAAACCTCTTGAGGTGTTAAAACTCTAGTTAAACCTAGTGCCAGCAGGGCCAGCAAGGCCACCAAATCAATTGATAACTTCTCAGTAATGAAGAGGAGGAGGGCCGTTATAAGGATTGCTAGTGTGATGATGAGATCGCTGCTCATAAACACATCTATATTAATACATTCTCCCCAACCACGTATTTCCCTTTATGGACATAACAGGTACATCTAAACAACCGTGTAGAATCAACAATAACAGATGTTGCCAGTTGAATATAGATCAATTCTAGTTCCCACAAACCCTGAAAGCGAAACAACCGTCGCCTAATGACTTCTAACTTTCACTTTTCTCTTGAGAGGCAAAGCGACCGCGCTCGCGCGGGCCGGTTTACGACGCCGCATGGTGACTTGGAGACGCCGCTCTTTGCCCCAGTAGGCACCCAGGCCAGTGTCAAGGCAATCACGCCTGCCCAGTTAAACGAGCTTGGAGCAAGTCTGGTGCTCGCCAATACCTACCATCTTTATCTGCGGCCCGGCGATGAATTGATCGCCGAAATGGGCGGGCTGCACGAATTCATGCAGTGGCCTCAGCCACTGCTCACCGATTCTGGCGGCTTTCAGGTCTATTCACTGGCGGCGCGGCGCGAGGTGGATGCAGACGGCGTCAATTTCCGCAGCCACCTGGATGGGTCTGCGCATCGCTTCACTCCGGAAAAGGTGATGCGTATCCAGGAGAACGTGGGTGCGGACATCATTATGGTCTTAGATGAATGCGCCGAGCCGCAGGACCGAACATACAACGAGCAGGCTCTGGTACGCACGCATGCCTGGGCCAGGCGCTGCCTTGACGCCAAATCACGCAGTGATCAGGCCCTGTTTGGCATTGTGCAAGGCGGCATATTCACCGACCTGCGCAAACAATCCGCGGAGTTTATTGGCTCACTGGGCTTCCACGGAAATGCCATCGGCGGACTCTCGGTTGGCGAAAGCAAAGAAGACATGTATCGAATACTGGATGTCGTCGATACCATTTTGCCAGCGGACAAGCCTCGCTATCTGATGGGCGTCGGCACGCCGGAAGACCTGGTCGAATGCATCCGCCGGGGCGTGGACCTGTTCGACTGTGTGCTGCCAACGCGGATGGGGCGGAACAACGCCGTGTTCCTACGCTCAGGCGAGCGACTAAACCTGAAGAACGCAGAGTTCATGAAGGACCAGCAGCCGATTGATGAAGATTGTCGATGTTATTCATGCCTCACTTTTACCCGCGCCTATCTTCGCCATCTGATCCAATCGAAAGAAATGTTGGCGGCCACGTTACTCTCCATTCACAATTTGCACACGCTAATTCAGTTAACCCAGGACTTGCGAGCTGCGATCTTGCGCGATGAATTCGAGGACTTTGTCAACCAACTCGGCATAAAGGAAAGTCCGCTCGAGCAAAACGCACGTATCGAGTAAGATTCCCGCCGGTTTTCGAATGGATCTCTTCCAAGCCATCCTCCTGGGCATCGTTCAAGGTTTTACCGAATTCATTCCCGTATCTAGTTCGGGCCACTTGCTGCTCGCCCGCCGGCTGCTTGGGATGCAGCAAGAAACCCAAGGCGCCTTTGCCTTCGATGTCCTGATCCAGATGGGCACTTGGGTGGCGGTGGTCATCTATTACTGGCGCGACCTCATCGCCATTGCCGGCGACATGATCAACAGTTTGCTGCGGCGCCCGGCGCCACAAGCCCGGTTGGGTTGGCTGCTGATCTTGGCCACCATCCCGGCTGTCCTCATTGGCTGGCTGGCAAAAGACGCCATGACCGGAGAGCTCGCCAGCGGGTTAAGCGCCACCGGGTTGTTCCTGATCGCTAACGCCGCTTTCCTGGTTGCCGCTGAACTATTCGGCAACCGCAAACGCTTCATGGAGGATCTCAAGAATAGTGACGCGGTATGGATCGGCGTATTCCAGGCCGCGGCGTTGTTACCTGCCGTATCCCGCTCGGCTTCGGCGCTTTCAGGCGGGATGACCCGCAACCTGGAACGAAGGCAGGCGGCGCGCTTTGCGTTCCTGATGGCGGTGCCCATCATGCCGGCTGCGGCAATGGTCGAGTTGCTGGACCTGGGCAGCCTGCCGGGGGCAGGTGATCTAATCATCCCCCTACTCCTTGGGTTTCTGGCAGCCGCTGTGGTAGGTTACCTGAGCATTCGTTGGCTGTTAAGCTATCTTTCCACTCGTTCGTTCTACCCGTTCGCCATCTACTGCGCAGCCGTCGGTTTGATCGCCATCCTTTTCTCGCTGATCGCATGAAGCGACTTCTGCACGCAGGCTTAGCGATCCTGTTGCTCTCGGCTTGCAGTCCGCAGGCAACTGCCTTGCCTATCCATCGCGTAGCGGTCAGCCCCGCGGCGCAACCGGTCAGCGAGGCTGTCGCGGCTTGCGTCCCGATCGACGATGCTTCGAACGTCACCATCGAAACGCGATACCCAGTTACTGCAGACCTGGACGAATTCGACCTATTGATCCGCTTGGGAGAACCTGACCCAGATGCGGGATTCGCAGCCCAACTGGCCTGGGAGGAAATCATTCTGATCGTAAATCGCAACAATAATGTCGACCTCACGCGCGATGAAGCCATCTCGCTGTTCAGCGGCCGCACCGCGAATTGGTCCGAACTGGGCGGCGAAGATGTCGCCGTCTCCTTATGGGCTGGCCCCCAAAGCGATGAAGCTCGCACAGATTTCGAGAGCCAGATCCTGCTGAGCTTGATCAGCGGCAATACGCGTATCGCCGCCAATCCCCGGGCAGCCCTGAACGCGGTCGCCAGCGACTTGGGCGCGGTTGCCATCCTTCCGGCTGCGTGGGCCGACGAAACTGTCGAGCAGATCGACCTGGGATTGCAGGTCCCTGTGATCGCGGTGGCTGCAGATGAGCCGACTGGCGTGATCCGCGAACTGCTGGGTTGTCTGCAAGGGCCAACAGGCCAGGACGCTTTGTCCAATTCTTACTCCCCCTTTCAATAAGGAGCCGCCATGCAAGCCTTCCAGTTGCACGAGCTCGAGAACCTGGCGACAGAGGAGAAACGCCCGTATTTTGAATTCCTGCGGGTTCCCGCGCTGAGCATGGGCTTGTACCGCATGATCGCCGGTCAACCGGATCCGCAATCGCCGCACAAGCAAGACGAGGTGTATTACGTGCTATCCGGGAGGGCCAAGCTGGATGTCAACGGGCAGATCGCAGATGCCGTTCCCGGTTCCCTACTCTACGTCGAAGCCAACGCGCCTCACAAGTTCGTGGCCATCGAAGAAGACCTGGAAGTGTTGGTGTTCTTTGCGCCAGCGGAATCGTAATTCTCCATTACGTAATTCATATAGATTGGGTTTGCTTCGTCGGCCTTCAGCCTCCTCGCATCTGCGGGAAGCAGAACTTCCCTTGTCTTCGCTCCCGCAGAAGAAAAGTTAGACGGCAACTCCCCATTCATTCGATACTGGGTTTGCTCGCGTTCTCTTTTCGTCTTTGCGAGGAGCACGCTCATGCGACGCAATGAGCAGCGGACGAAGCAATCTCGAATGAGGATCCTATGTCGCACTGTAGGGTTGACGTAATGATTCATTGCTTTGTTGATGGACGTCACGTTAGAATCGCAAGCACATCTATTAACTCGAGTTTGCTTCGTCCGCTTGCGCCGCGGAGCGGCGCAACGCCCCTCGCAATGACGATACTCGTTGGCATCTCCCTCTCTCTTCATTAAGTAGTGCGGCCTGCTAGTCTCCGCTCCAGGCGCGCCAGGCGGTGCTCCAGCAGCGGCTGCCAGTAGACGCGCTCGTACGCCGGCGTGCTGGCCGCAGCGATCACTTCGATGGCGGTGCGCGTGTAGCGCAGCGCCACTGCATAATCCCGGGCACGGTGCTCGTAATATTTGGCGATCTCCACGTGAGCGTAGACCCGCCCCTCGGCGGCGGCCTGCTCCCAAAGCTGCAGCGCGGCTTCGTAATCCCCGCGGCGGCGGAATAGCAGTCCCAGGTGTTCCACCAGGCGGCCATGTGCATCTTTGGGCAGGTCCATGGACAGCGTGTTCTGGAAAATATCGATGGCATCCTCGGCAAAGCCCAGGTCCACATTGAGGCGGCCGATGGCATACAGTTCGGCATGATGCGGGGCTTCGGCGTCCAGAGGGAAAGCCAGCCTGGCAGCCAGGTAGTAGAGCAATGAAGCCATGCTGAGCACGTCCATGCTGTTGTGGTAGAAGACGCCAGCCAGAGGGCGGGCATCGCCGGTGTGCAGGTAGTCGATGTACATCTGCGGGATCATCCAGCCGGGGATGTCCTCCTGGCTGCGGGTTACCCCCAAGAGTTGCACTTCCAGGTCGCCCAGCGCCCGGCTGGGCAGCAGGTCCTTCCACAAGCGGCGCGCAAGATGCAGCAGATCCAGGTGCGGCAAGCCGCCGAAAGGGTGCTTGGCGCCGTTGGTCAGGTAGCGGCCGCCCAGCAAGGGCAGGTCGAAGCTCTTGCCGTTGAAGGTGACCAGGGCATCATCCGGCGAAACCTGCCGATTCAATGCCTCGAGGATGGCTCGTTCTTCGATGGGTTCGCGCAGGAAGTATTGAACCTGGCGGAAGCCGCCGGGTTCGAAGCGCCCAAGGCCGATGAGGAAGGCCAGTGTCCCGGAGCCCCAGATGCCGGTACTCTCGGTGTCCAGGAAGATGAAGCGCTCGGGAGGAAGCAGGGCGACGCGGGTGTCGGCGGCCCAGAGCGCCAGTTTGTCCAGGATGGAGGGGAAGCGCAGCGGGTTGAGGCCGTGGGTTTCCTCGGAGGGGATGAAGCGTTCAACGAAGTAGGCTTCGCCAAAATCGGTGAGCTGTGTGGTTCCGCCTACCACGGAGTAGATGGGGTATTCGGCGCGCGGCGCAGCGGGCTGCAGGTTGCCGGCGCCCAGTTGGACGCCGAGGGATTTGAGGCGATCGGAGAGGCTGGTCATGACGGCATTATATGAAAATTGCCTTACAGGGATGGGGAAGCTTTGCCATCATTCAACCCGTCATTGCGAGGAGCATTGCGACGCGGAGCGGCGCAAGCGGACGAAGCAAACTCGAATCCAAACGCTTATTATGCGAGGCTAGCTGGGCGTAAATCTCCACGTTAGCCATCTCCTTTTACGACAAGCCTAATAAGTAACACTTGATCTCTCTCCGAGATTGCCACGTCCGCTGCTCATTGCTTCGCATGAGCGTGCTCCTCGCAAAGACGATCATTGGTGACCTCAAGACCTCGGGCATCAAGACTTCTCGACTTTCATTATCAATGCCTCCAGCAGTGCCTGTGTTTCGCGTTTGCTGCCCTGGCCTTGCTCGCCGCCGGGGCCGACGCAGGACGGGCAGCCGTCCACGCAGCCGCACTCGCGCACCAGCTCATAGGCGCTGCGCATCAACTCGTCGTGGATTTCGAAGAGGCGCTGGCTGAAGCCCATGGCGTCGCCCATCGAGTCGAAGACAGCCACCACCGGCGCGCCGTCGGCGAAGTCGGCTTTGGGGTCGGAGAAGACGCCCAGGTCGCGCGGGTCGCACATCAGGTACAGCGGCGCCAGGTGCTGCAGCACAAAGGACAAGCCTGCCAGCCCGCTGCGAATGCGCACGACGGTTTCGGCACTGCGATGGCAGACCCGGCACAGCGTGATCAGGTTGTCGAGACGATTGGCTTCCTTATAAGAAGCAAATGTACGGAAGGGCGTCTTGTGATGCACGTCATGTGGGCGCCCGTTCTCAGGTGCGCCGCAGACCTGGCAGGTGTACTGGTCTTGGGCGCGGACGGTGTCGCGAATGGCGTTCCACTGCGGCCCGTATTCGTTGGGGTCATTGGTCCACAGGCCGCGCTCGCGTAGATCATTCACGGCGGCTTCGTCCAGCGTCAGCCAGTAGCCGAAGGTGTCCAGCTCCATGGGCGGCAGATCCAGCTCGCCGCCATCGATGCGCTGCGTCCCGGACCACTGTATCTTGTCGTAGCCGATGATCTCCTGCGTGATGTTGAGTTCGCCGAAATGCTTG
>DATDRZ010000020.1:0-3763 GCA_035291465.1 Anaerolineales bacterium | reverse complement strand
TGCTCAGCTTCTATCTCTTGTTCGCCTCTACGCGCTATTACTATTCGATCCTGGTGTTGCTTTTCTTATTCGTCACGGACAAAAGGTTTTGGACCAACCGGAAAAACACATGGCTATGGCTATTTCTTTTTCTGGTTTCGGCTGCGACTTTCATCGCCTGGCAATTCAATAATTTCGAGCCGTTTATTTACAACACCTTCATATCCGCGCTGCTTGGAATAGGTTCGATCCTTATAATAGCCGTACTCCACCTTTCGCTACCCGATCGGTTTCCGCATGAACAAAAATAGACTCCAAAGCACCGGGCTCATTCTGCTAGGCGGGATTCTGATCGTCCTAGCGATCTACTCTGTTGAAAGCCAGATTGCCGCCAGGAAAGAATCAACCACACCTGTTTCCAGCACCCAGTACCCAGCCGCCACCGCGCAGGTCCGCGAATCTTCCACAGATCGCCGTCGCATCATCGCCCAGCTTGTTCGCCAGCATTTACGCGGCGGTGAAGCACCCAGTGATGAAAAGCTCGCCGCCCTGGCTGACCGTTCGGATGGCGTATATGTGGCGATGCGTTCGGCGGGCATCCAGCAAGCCAGCGCCTGGACGCAGGCAGGCCTGACAGGCGAACTGATCTCCGCCGGGCTGGAACTTGCTCTCGAAGATCTGGATGACACAGACCCCAGCGAAGTCGAGGCGGTGGAACTGTGCATTTCCTACAACCACCGCGAAATGTCTTCATCTGACTTGCCCGGCAACATCGAGCGCGGCATTATCGGCCTTCGCGCGAGTTACAAGGAAGAGATTATTTCCCTTTCGCCAACTGAAATGATCGCCAAGAATCTCAGCTTCGAAAACGCGGTCGGGCGCATGGCAAATTCCTTTGACGTCCCGGAAGAAGAATTGCTAGCGAAGGGAACGTTTGAGGTTTTTGACTGTGAGCAGGTGCTTGTATTTCTCGAGGGCGATCTCGCAGCAATCCCGCTCTTCCGCGGGAACCAGATCGTTCCGATCGAGGCCGTCACGCTGGAAAGCGCGGCTGAGTTCGCGCGGCTCGCCTCGGATTGGTTGGTTCGACAAGTGCAAGACGATGGCCGTATGCTGTACCTGTATTACCCCAGCCGCGGCGAAGAATCGCCCGGCAACAATATGATCCGCCAATGGATGGCGACGCTGGCGCTGGATCGCATCGCAGCCTTCAACGCCAACGATGCGGCGCTCGTCGAATTGACCAAGAAAAACATCCGCTACAACCTGCAGCACTTTTACGTAGAAGAAAATGGTTTGGGGCTGATCGATTATCAGGGAGAGGTGAAGCTTGGCGCTATAGCGCTGGCCGCGCTGGCGCTTCACGAGCACCCAGACTCGGCGGAGTTTGCGGCGCAGATCGACGCGCTCGCCGAGGGAGTGGAATATCTGTGGAGAGAAGATGGCTCCTTCGAAACCTTCTACCGGCCCGAGAGCCGCAGCGGGCAAAACCAGAACTACTATCCGGGTGAGACTTTGTTGTTTTGGTCAGCGCTATACGCCGAAGAGCAAGACCCGGCGCTGCTGGAAAGGTTCATGCAAAGCTTCGCTTACTATCGCGATTGGCATCGCGAAAATATCAATCCTGCGTTCATCCCCTGGCACACGCAAGCGTATTACAACGTCTGGAAAGTAACCAAAAACGAAGAGTTAAAAGACTTCATTTTCGAAATGAACGATTGGTTACTGGATTTCCAGGAAATCGAAGGGTCCCCTTACAAAGATCTGCCAGGCCGGTTCTACGACTCAACACGCACCTATTACGGCCCGCCGCACGCGTCCTCAGACGGCGTTTATCTGGAGGGATTGGTGGACGCATACCTGCTGGCAAAGGAAACCGGCGACCGCCAGCGCCAGGAAAACTACGTTCGCGCCATCCGCTACGGCATCCGCTCGCTGATGCAGCTGCAGTTCGCCGACGAGATCGACATGTACTACGTTTCCAAGATCGACAATGTGCTCGGGGGCCTGCGCACCACGCACTATGACAACTCGATCCGCGTGGATAACGTGCAACACGGTTTGATGGCGGTGCTGAAGATCCTTGGCAATCCCCAGGCGCAGGATGTATTCGATAAATGATGGCAATCGGCTAATTCGTTAATCAGTCAATCGGAAACCTGATCCAGCTCAAAACAGCTTGGGGATCGCTTTCCCTCGTCGCCGCCCATTCGCTTTGCTCAGGGTAAACTCCGCGGCTCGCTCGGGACAGGCTCTTGCTCCGCGCCTCGCAAAGACGGGCGGAGTGCTTCTGCTTGGCTCTTGCACCTGTCAAGCGAAGCCCTACTTGCCTTGACAGAAGGGTGTACAGCAGTAGAATTCGCCGCGTGGCCCGGCGCCGCAAACCGCATCTGGCGCCGCCCATCGAGAGGAGTATTTCAGCATGGCAGATCGTGAAATGGGTACGGTGAAGTGGTTCAATGGCGCCAAGGGGTACGGCTTCCTGGAAAGGGACGCCGGCGGCGACATCTTTGTCCATTTTTCCGCCATCCAAGCCGACGGATTCCGCACGCTCAAGGAAGGCCAGCGCGTGGAGTTCACCGTAGCCCAGAGCGAGAAAGGCCCCCAGGCGCAGGACGTAACCGTCGTTGCAGCAGCCGCCTGAAGACCCACCAAACCTAGCTCATAAACAACAAGACCGCCATTTGGCGGTCTTGTTGTTTTATTCCGGGTAAGACCCTAAAGGTTGCCAAGGCAAATCGAAAATAATGGGAGCCCTAACGAACCTGGGCAGATAAGGAAACCGGCCAGCAATGAAACCCTTCAGGGTCCACTTGACTTTTCGATGGAATGGCCACAGTTGCATTGTGGCCTATCTAAACGCTCCGCACGGACGTAGATTCCGAATGATGGCGCAGAGCGCCAAAAAAGGCCATGCCCACGCTGAGCGTGGGCACTAGGATTAGAAAGAATCTCCGTGTTTCCGTGCCGGAGCCTGCCCTGACCCTGCGCGAAGTGAAGGGGAACGGGTGGTTTTCCTTTTACTGCGCCGGCTCCGCATAAACGGCGAAGTCGTCAAATAAGATAGTGGTACCTGCCACCTCTTGGGCTCCGGCGAATATCCCCGGCTGTCCCCTGGATATATCGTCATCTGTGACCTCAACCATCTTTTGGTCATTTACGAACAATGCCAAACGAGGTCCTGAACAGATTGCAGTTATTTTATTCGTTGCCTCACCCTGATTGATTGCACTACTAAATAGCAATTTGCCTTCAAGATCCGGAGTACTGTCGGGAGGATCGATTAGGATGAGATCTCCACTATTAACGCGCTTGGCAATGCCGTAAAAGCCGTCGCTACTAATGATGAACATATAGAAATCTGCACTACCACTTGGGTTTGTGATCCTGCACATCAATCCAAATGTATTGTTGTTGTCACCTGATGTCTTTGTCGCCAAAACCTCGATTCGAATATCGTCAAATAACCGGCCTGGCATCGCCCAAACCGCGTAGTTAGGTTGCTTTTCCTGAAGCACATATTCGCCTCCGGAATACAGCCCCGGGGACGCGGGGTCGCCGTTGGTGTACCAACCGCTTCCGGGGTCCGAAAAATCATCGAAGAAGAGCACGCCTTCGGGGCTGGCGGCCGCCAACGTCAACGCCTGCAGCTCGGCGATCTTGGCTTCCACTTCGGCGCGATCAGGCGCATTGGGGAGCAGCGTAATGTAGATCTGCAGGTCCAGCGCGGCGGCCGCGGTATTGCCGGCGGCCAGCTGCAACTCGGCGCGGTTGCGATAGGCCG
>DATDRZ010000019.1:0-4653 GCA_035291465.1 Anaerolineales bacterium | reverse complement strand
CGATCCTTAATTTGGGCCCAATCTTAAGCCTTTGCCGCAGGTCCAACAGGTACTTGAACGGCTGGATTTGAGCGACCCATTCCAATCGCTGTCTAGCTTTGTCTATTTGTACCAATCTGCGATCTTCCAAACTTCCACATCCCATGGCGTAGCATCGTAACCCTTTAAGTCCACGCTGATCGCCGTTGGCAGCGTCGTATTGACGAGCGGGATCACAGCAACGTCCTGAATCAGCAATTCATTCATCCGAACGAATAATTCTGTGCGTTTGTCCGGGTCCAATTCCGCGGCGGCCTGGTTGAACAGTGCATCGAACTCGGGGTTGCAATAACGCGACCAGTTGGGGAGCGACCAGTCATTTTCCTTCTGAGCGGCCTGGTCACAGACCCAACCAGCCATGTAGGCAGCCGGGTCCGGGCTTTTATTGCTAAATGCGAATTCCTCAAGGTCGGCATAGAACTGGCGTCGAGTATCCGTCGTATCCTTTGGCGGTCCAAGGAAAATGCTCGCATCGATCTGCTTCAATTCCACCGCAAAACCAATTGCCTCCAAATCCTTTTTGACCTGTTCCTGAGCAGCCTGCCGCAAAGGCTGGATGGACGTCTGGAATACCAGGCGTAATTCCACCCCATCTTTTTCGCGAACACCATCTTCGTTGCTATCTACCCAGCCAGCATCTTCCAAGAGTGTTGCCGCTTTTTGCGGATTGTATTCAAAGGCGTTGTTCGGCGAAGCATAAAACGATGGCTCCACGAGGATATTTGTTGTGAGCTTTCCACCTCTACCGTAGGGCGCGGCAATTGTTTCACGATCAATCGCCATGGAGATCGCCCGGCGAACCTGCAGGTCTGAGAGAAAGGGGTGCGGGAATTGCAGGCTGGATCGTTCTCCATCGGCGGTTTCCCTGTTTGGATCGGTAAAATTGATCATGATGCGTTCCACAAATGAAGAGGGCGCAGCCAGCACCCGCACCTTGCCTGCTGATTCAATGCCAACCAGTGTGTCCTCGGGCAGCGCAAGGTTCCAGGCAAAGTCCACGGTCCCTTCCTTGCTTGCCTGTCCAGCCAGGTTGAGGTCACCCCCACCCTGCAATTCCACTTTGCTAAAGAATGGTTTGTCCCGCTCGCGGAAGTATGGATTGATCTCATAAATGATCTTAACCGTGCTGACCGCATTGCCACCGATGATCAAGACATCCTCTTTACGATACTCTGATACAAAATAGGGGCCCGTGCCGATTGCCTGCAGGTTTTCAGGTGCATCTGCGAAGTTCGCACCATTGTAGTCTTCGAAGATGTGACGTGGGATAATCATGCCAAACGGACCGACAAAAGGCGCATACCAGGCGGCCGTCGGCTGCTTAAAATTGACTTTTACCGTGTAGTCATCCAGGACTTCTACACTTTCCACTTCACTGTAAGCACCTGCGCTCGAAGATTTCACGTCAGGGTTCAGGATGTATTGATAGGTAAATAATACGTCGTCCGCTGTAAACGGCTCTCCATCCGCCCATTTGACATCCTTCTTGAGTTTCCACGTTGCAGATGTTCCATCCGCGGCAACCTGACCATTTTCCACGCTTGGGACTTCAGCAGCCAGGAGAGGAATGAGCTTGGAATCTTTATCGAAACTAGCCAATGGCTCGTAAGTGATGCGGCTGGCGGACAAGTCCTTTGTTCCAGGCGAGAGGTGCGGATTGACGATGGTCGGCGCCTGGAAGTAGAGCAGGCGCAGGATCCCGCCCTGCCCGCGAGCCGAGACTGCTTGCGTTGGGGGTGCCAGGGTGGCCGCTTGCCTGGGGACAGCCGTTGCCATCGGCGCAGCCGGGGCGCCGCAGCTGGTTATCAGAAGGGTGAGCGCAAGACCGACCGAGAGCAGTCTGGCAGGGTATTGCCTCGGTGAATCCGGTTGGTTTTTCAAGTTCAACTCCTATGAGTGAAGTGTGATTTCGAGCTCGAGTTTTTGGATGCCGAAAGGAAGGAGCGCCTGGCCATCCCGGGGATCAAGCCGCACCTCTTCCGCTTTCCCATCTCGTTTCAGCCGCAACGCCGCAGGTAAGGGCCGGCTATAGCCCTCCGGTGAGATGACATGAGCCCAGAGTTTCAGTTCTCGCGAGGGACCGGCAGGAACCTGTACCGACAACCTCTTCAGCTTCTTGAAGGAGCTTATCTCGAATTCGGCCCCCCGCAGGGTCTGTTCTCCGTCCGCATACTCCAGCCGAATGCCCGTCTCGACAGGTTTCCCATCCGCAATGACGGCAAAGGTGGCCCGTTCATCCGTGTCCGACAGTTGAACGCGCAATTCGACCACCATCCGGGGTGCGAAGGCACCCCGCCGGATGATCAGGCCGGTGACGATGACCATCACCACGCCGACTCCGATGGCAATCGCACGTTGGAGCGGATCCTGCCAGATGATCAGACCGTAGATGAATACCCCGCCCAGATAGAGCAGGTAGATCGCCGCTACAACGACCGGGTGACCCAGAAACGCAAGTGAGAACCTGGGCGCATAGTCACCCTTGCGGCGGCTGGCGGCTAACATGAGCATCGGGAAGACGCCCCCCAAAATGGGCACCAATAGTACCCCCAGGATCCCCAGCAGCCCGGAGAAAGACTCGCGGCGGGTGAACAGCAGCCATTCCGCCACGACGAAGAGCAGGAAGACCGGGGCGATGCTGATGATGAGCCGAGCGTTGCGTTTGAGGTTTGAGGGGAGGACTTCACGCGCCTGATAGTAGAGGCCATAGGAGAAATGGACCGACCCCATCCCCATCGCAAGGATCACATAGATCGCACCAAGCACCGGAACCACCCCGCCGATTCTGGCTGCCAGCGGTGAGATGACTGTGCCGGTTGCGCCCTCCAGGATGGCGGCCGGGAGGGCCCCATTAACGGCGACCACCCACAGGCTGTAGAGGGCGATCGCCGTGGCCATCGCGGCGATATTGCCCCACACTAGTGAACGGCCACCCGGGTCGCGGCGCAAGACGACTTTGGCCGCGTTCCCGGCCGAGGTGTGTCCAAAGTATGCCGTCAGGACCACCCCGAAGACCAGCTCCAGGATCCTCGGATCAAAGGTCCGCCCCTCCCCAAAGGGCAAGTTGACGTGTCGGAGATTGGCCGGGTCCAGGTAGAAGAACGCCAGCACCGAGATCACGATGATGATCAAGATGTTGATGATTCCGATGACCAGCGCGGAGGCCACGGTTGCGCTGAGGGATTCGCGCCGCAGGAAATAGACCGCAACCAGGAAGACGAGAGCGGCCCACAACATGGGGTTGGTTCCCGTGGCATCACCCAGCGAGGTCGAGATTCCGACATAGAAGGCAGTCAGGACCAGGACATTCAGCAGCAGCAGTGCCGGCGCCAGGACGATCGATCCAGGCCGGCCCAGATAGTCGCCCACCAGCCGACCGAAATAGGCGGTTCCATAGCGCATGTTTCCACTGCGCGTGATCGCCTCGACGATACCCGCGATGGTGAGGATGTTGACCAGCCCCAGTATGACGAGCAGAACGACCCCTGGGATGGGTCCAACCCCCGCCAGTGCGATGGGAAGCGCAAGCACACTCCCACCGACCGTCTCGGTCAGGGCCAGGGAGAAGGCGGTCCAGAACGGGGGCATTCTCTCCAGGCCGTTGGCCAGGCGAGAAAGCAGCCAGCGAATCTGCTCCGCCACCGAGGTGGTGGGCGAATAGACTGAGTCGAGTGGCTGTTGGTACATGCGCTCAAAGGCATGTTCGACCGCCTCGGCTTCCAACCCGAGCGACCGACGCAAGGCAGGAACATCCTTGAGCCGAAACCGATACTTCTCTCCCAGTGAGTGGGCAAGCGCCGCGCGCAAGTTGGCTTCAGCGGGAACCAATGTCGCCCACTCCGGCGCAAACCGCTCCAGCTCCTGGATGGTCGGCTGCAGGGGAAGATCCCGACCCTGCGACAGGGCCGCAAGGAAGGCCTGCTCTTTCTGCTCGGCGCTCTTTTCGGTGAGGTAGCTGGCGAGAGCCTGCCTGGACTGGGAGACGAGCTGCGCAGTGCGTCCCTCAATGGCGTACAAGATGGTGCCTGCGCGGCGCGAGGGCAGGCCATCCAATAGGTCCAATCCAGAGAAAAAGGAGGCTTCGTCGGGCATGCTGTCGAGGGGGACCGCCGGCGATCTACGCCAGCTGAGCGGCAATCTCGCGATACTGCTCGGCAATAGGATGGGAGGAATGGGTGAGGCTGAAAAGCCCGCGGCTGCCCAACTCCATCATTTCATCGGAATGCGGCAGGACCGCCACCACCTGACATCCATAGGCCTGCGCGACCTGCTGAGCGAGCGCCTTTGGCTCCAGGCTGCTGGGGGCCTTGTTGACCAGCAGCAGGATGCGGGGGACCTTCAATTCTTGAGCGACCCGAACCGTGATGCCGGTGCCTTCGTAGTCCTGTTGATCGGGACGCATGACAATGAGCAGCGTGTTGGAGATGACCAGCGAGAGCAGCGTTTCCTCATTAAGGCCCGGATGGGTATCGATGAGCAGGTAGTCCAACCTGAGTTCGGTGAGCAGACGGCGAAGGCCTTCGGTCAATTGCCGGGCGTCGTACCCCTCCCGCAGCACACGCGTGATCTCGCCTGGTTTGATGCTGGAGGGGACCAGGTAGATGATGCCGGAGT
>DATDRZ010000018.1:0-4976 GCA_035291465.1 Anaerolineales bacterium | reverse complement strand
GACCTCGCAGAAAATCATGCGCGCAGAACGCGTCTCGCTGGATATGGGCTTCCGTTCGGTGAACACGCTGTTTGCCGCTGCATTGGATGATGCACGGCAGGTGCTGATGGTGGCAAATGCCGGCAGCAACGACATCTCAGTGATCGACCTTCGAGGCAAGAAACAACTGGCGCGGTTGGAGGTCGGCGCCAACCCGCGTGGGATTGTGTTCGAGGCGCAATCGGACCGGGCTTACGTCAATAACGTGCTGGACGGCACGATCAGCGTGATAGACATGCAAAAGATCGCCGTGATCGAAAGCATCCGCATCACCGAGATTCCGCTCGATCCCCAGATCCTGCTTGGCAAGCAGCTCTTCCATAACGCTCGCGTGCCGGACCTGACGACGGATCGCTGGATCTCCTGCGCGGTCTGCCATTTCGACGGCGGCATGGATGGGCGCACCTGGCTGGGCTTCCCAGATGGGCCGCGCAACACCCCGTCCCTGTTCGGAGTCGGCAGAACGCCACCTGTGCATTGGTCGGGCGATCTGGATGAGCTCCAGGACGTAGAGCTCACCATCCGGAACATTCAAGCGGGAACCGGTCTGGTGGAAGGCGAAGCGTTCGATACCTTAGGCCCGCCGCACACCGGGCTTTCGGCAGAACTGGACGCCCTGGCGGCTTTCATGGCGTCGCTGAAAGTTCCCCGTTCGCCGTATACGATTCCGCCGGCTGAGTTTCAGCGCGGGGAGAAAGTGTTTGCGCAACAGGGTTGCGAAACCTGCCATCCGGCGCCTTTGTACACGGATATGCAGTTGCACGATGTGGGTACCGGGAACCCGCAACTGGAACGCAATTCGCACGGCCGCGGCACGCAGTTTGATACGCCCAGCCTGCTGGGCATTTGGGCCACCGCGCCTTATTTCCACGATGGCAGCGCCCAAACCCTGGTGGATGTGTTCCGTATGGGAAATGAACATAATATTGCTGAGCGGATCAGTGAAAGAGATTTACAGTACCTGCTCTCTTTTTTGTTCGCTTTACCAAGCGATTATCTCACCTTAAGCAATGTCATCCTGAGGTGTAGCATGAGAGAAACTACCTTTTCCATTCGTGCAATCTTGTATTTGTTGCTATTGGGAGCCTGTACGACGTCGCCGGAACCCGTCTTGCCTTCACCAGCCCCGACTTCCACTCTAACCGCTACCTCTTCCCCAACCGCTGCTGTTGAACCGCCCCCCAAGGTCGAGTTAGACGAAATCTTCTACTCCAACCCGCGGCGATTGGGTGAGGCGGCACAGGCGCATGAACAGATGCGCACGCCCGAGGCGAGCCTGATTTCCTTGAACCTGGTTGAGGGGGAGTACCTGGTGGAAGTGGTTGCCGCGCCTGGGGCGGTCCCGCCTAATGCCAGAGTGGTGATCGCGAATATAGAAACTCTTGCCTTCAAGTTGATCACCGCCGACGATGAAGGCGGCTTTCGAGTAGAGGTCCAGGGTTACCCAGGCGCTCACATTCTGATCAAGCAGGATTCAACCGGCAGTATAACGGCTTTTGATTCTGATGAAAACATGTCGCACGCTGAATTCATCCTCGCGCCCGGCGCCATCATGCAAATACCGTTCGAGAGCCGGGACGATGGCAGCATCCCAGTTGCAACGGGCTTTTGCTGCGATCATTTCGACTCAAGCTGGATCTTCAAGGGCAGCATTTCGTCGGATCACCTCCAGGCTGGGGAACGATTCGCCTGGGAGGGAAAGATCACGCTGTTTTCTGACACGTCAGACGCGCCTGAACCCAGCACATTTTTAATACATGCCACATATCTGAGTGATGAGGCAGGGCGTCAAGTCGGCAGCGCGGATCAGTTTATTTCCTCCTTGTTGACTCCCACCGGGCTGGCAATCGAAAGAACATGGGGCAGCCACCCGCTGGGTCCTTTGGTGGAGGTTCCATTATCCTGGCAAAAGGAAGGAGATACGTGGAAGGCTTCGGTGAGTGGAGAGGCGGAGATTCCCGCAGACTTCAGGGATGGACGCTATATTCTATTAGCCTGGATATTTTACCAAGCGCAAAGCCGCCTTCCCGGCATGAACGAAAGGTTGAGCCCAAGATGCTGTAATGGCGAACGGCTGGCGATCTTGGAAGTCGGCGATCCAGCGCCCACGCGCCTTGCCGCCACCCTGCTGGCAGACACACTCAGTGAAGGGTCGCGCGGCGGGGTCATCGCGCAGGAAGATAAAGGAATGTTCGAATTCAGCACGCGCGCTGTGACCCATCACAACCCGGTCATTCCCAGATTGGATGCTTTCGGAACACCCTGGTCATATCAATTGGGTCCGTTCCTGCCGATGGTGGGCGGGGTAGACAGGCATTCACCAGCAAAACCTGCAATTGATTTCGATTTCAGCAGCGGGGACCTTACCATTCACATCCAGCGCCCGGATGGTGGCGTGGATGTAATTGGACCGAGTCCGATTACCCGATTGGGCAGCAATACGCCCCGGACGCCGTGGTTCGATGATGTTTCCAGAGGCGGCGGAAGTTTGGGTGAGGTGCCGCAACTTTTGGGGGAGGGGGAGGCGTTCGCTTATCAGTTTCCGATGGACGGCGACTATCTCATCACACTCGATGGAAAGATCAAAGACATACTTGGCAACGATTATGAAATTTCAGGGACGTATCCGGTTATGGTTGCAGATGTCCTCGACATCGAACCCGCCCTCCTGCCCGGCACGCCTTTTGAGGTGGGCGATCATATGCCGATCAGCCTGTACGTGATGCCCGGACTTCCCGCGGAGGTCGTTTACAAGCTCACCACCTATCATCCCGACGGAGAAATGGAGGTAGACGAATACACTGGCAAAGCCAATGCATTCGGTTGGTGGGACGGCGGCGGGCAAAGCCATCTCTTCGAAAGACCCGGAGAATACCTCGTCGAAGTGGAGGCGCGCTTCGAGGGTGGGGGCAATCTGTGGGTTGGCAGGATGACCTTCGGCGGCGTCATTGCTTCGCCGAATCCAGCCATCGCCATGCACGGTCGCCGGGGTCCGGATGGGCTCATGTACCTGGCACC
The DNA here is from genome assembly GCA_035291465.1 of Anaerolineales bacterium. Taxonomy (GTDB): domain Bacteria; phylum Chloroflexota; class Anaerolineae; order Anaerolineales; family UBA11579; genus JAMCZK01. Next base: position 1,919 of record DATDRZ010000018.1, on the reverse strand, counting down.
GGTCTGGAGCTTTGATACGGATTACGGCGCTGAGGAGCGTGCCCATTTTAATCTCCCCTATTTTTCCGGAGATATTCTGTGGGGCACCCCTCGCTATGACCCGGCTCTTGGCTTGATTGCCTCTGAAGCCGCCGTCGTGCGCTCCAGTATTCAAATATTGGATCCAGCGAATCCGTTGGTCCAAAAAGCCCTGGCACAGGTTCGCCAGTTTGGTGGATATCAGGAGTCCTTCAGCTTATCGCAAATGGAAATTGGAGACCAGATTCCGCTCATCACCTCTGCAGATCCCTCCTGGTGGAACGTGGGAATACACCCTGACGAGATCGACTTCTGGGCGTATCTCTATAATTCGGTCGAGCGCCCCGGTGTACGCGTGCGCGAGATCGCGAGAGGAAGCGATGTCAGTGTGGAATACTGGCGCTTTGACGATGGGTACCATTTGCAATCCGGCAACGGCATCGAAGGTGACCTGCCCGGCGATTTCAAGTTCATCTATGGGGGCGCCGTCCTGCGGGATGAAAATACGGGCGAGGGCGAATACGCCATCTACGGCTCGGGCTGGGTGCATACGGAATACGACGATCCGCTCGGCGGGCGCGTCATGCCGCCGTTCCAGGGGGCGGCGGGCGGACCAAGCGGCGGTCCTTTGTTCGCCATTTTCGATACGCCCATAGATATCTTCTTCGTCCCGCTGGCTGTGCGGCCCGGCATGGTGCTGGAAGCAGGCGAGGCATTCCGCATGGCAGGTCCGATTATGCCGACGTTGCCGAGCAAGTTGGAATATACCGTTACAGCCCCGGACGGCTCTCGTCGGACCTTTGGCGGAGTCGCCAATGCGGTGGGCTATTACTACCAACCGGGCGATGATTTCACTTTGGATCAAACCGGTGAATGGCTGGTGGAACTGACTGTCACACATAACGGTATGACCAGCGCAGGACCCGTGGAAGAACCTTACCCAACGGGTGGACCCCTGACGCCAGACCTGCACACGTTCAGCTTTTTCGTCGTGGAATCGGCAAAAGACCGCCTGCCCGTTTACACCGATCTATCCGAACTGGACCTCCAACCCTGGCATTATGAAGTGGATTCAGCGGCATTTGTGATGATGCTTCCTGAAGACTTGGAAGCAGACAAGGTTCGCATGGTTGCCACGATCCCCGGGATTGTGATGGCCTCTGAGGAGATTGCCGTGGAAGACGGCCGCGTGGCGTGGACGTTGGTTGGTCCCACCCTGAACCGGCTGGTTCACAATCTCGATCACCTCCGGGGACTGGCGGATACCATCACGGTCACGTTCTTTGCGCAAGACAGCGAGAGGGCGGTCGCTGGCAGTCTCGTCCTTCACGGCTGGCACGTTCCTTTGCCTCCTGCTCCTTTGCAAACACCGCTAACATACCCAGCCCCAAAGGGGGAAACCATACTTGTTAAGAATATCGCCGATAGCGGTCCCGGCACGCTGCGCCAGGCGTTGCTCGAGGCCGCAAGGTATGATGTGATTACCTTCGACACCGCCGTTTTTCCGCCCGATGCCCCCGCCACGATTCCCCTCTCCAGCGGCCTACCTGCACTTGGCCAGGGCAACCTGACGATTGACGCCAGCAATGCTGGAGTCATCCTGGACGGAAGCCACATCACCACACCGGAATTTGTGCACGGCATCGTTATTTCGTCGGACAACAACATCATCCGCGGCTTGCAGATCGTCGGCTTTTCAGACGCGGGGATTGCCCTGGTCGATGGTGCTCAATACAACATCATCGGCGGCGACCCGTCCATCGGGAACAGGCGTTTTGGCCAGAGTAATCTGATCAATGGAAACGGGGCCTTTGGCATCGGATTGTGGGGCGAGGACACATCGCATAATACCATCCAGGGCAACATCATCGGCATCAACATGGATGGTACGGCATCGGGGC
>DATDRZ010000017.1:0-2445 GCA_035291465.1 Anaerolineales bacterium | reverse complement strand
TTCTCATCTACCTTCTTGGCAATGCTGTCTATCCATCCATAGCAAAGGGCTTCTTCCACGGCGTCGTTGTAGGAAATTCGGTATTTGCCGGTTGATTTCTTGTTGTACACAAGCCAGATTTCCGGTTCAGTTTTGTGGTGGGTGGCAAGCCAGGAACGCCAAGTCTTTCTGTTCGGAGCTCCGTACAATTTTCCGAGCTTCATAAAAGGTATTTTATCGGCTTAAATAGAAAGAGCCGGATAACCCGGCTCGATTTTTTGTTTAGGATTGTGGGCGCGGGGGGACTCGAACCCTCGACCTCACGGATGTGAACCGTGCGCTCTAACCAGCTGAGCTACGCGCCCTATGGTGCTTAAATTTGGCTTCCGTAGGAAGCCAAATTTTGCACCTAATGGAGTTTGGCAAAAAGAAAAAGCGCCAAGCTCCAACTGAAAAGGATTATAGCATTCGCCCACATCCAGGACAAGACATCGCATTTCTGTGACATCTAAACCCAACGAGCGACCCGAGCGTAGTGAGGGGAAGCGTGGCAATCCCCAACTTCGAATCGCAAAATGCTCTTGGGGATGCCACCCCAATTCACTTCGCACAGCGAATCCATCCGAGATATCAGTTGGGTTGTTCCTCTTCGATGGCGATGATGTTGCCCTCGGGATCCGTGAACCAAGCGGCTTTCTGTCCTTCAACCTCTGCGATTCCCAGATCGTTAGTCTTTACACCCGGGAAGTCGTATTGCTCGAATTTCACACCTTTCGCCGTCAACGCTTTGACGGCTTCCTCGACGTTCTCAACCATGAAGTTGAGCACCGTATGTTCAGCCTTGGTGCGCGCCCGCTGGTACATGAAGAACTGGCTGCCGCGGCCGGCTTCGAAAATGACGGAGCCTTCAAAAGGCTCGGCAACCTTTTTTATACCGAGCGTTTCGGTATAGAACTTGATAGCCCGCTTGACATCTTCAGCCGGCAATGATGCCATGGCAAACGCGTTGGTTAGCATTGGATGCTCCCTTCTTTTCTGTGGCGAGAGGCGTATGATAACACTACCAACAAAAACCCCGCCGGGAAGGGCGGGGTTTCCTTTTACTGGACCAAGAAATCCCAGGGATTGACTTTGCCATACGCGGCACTGTTAAGTTCGAAATGCAAGTGTGGACCGCTGGAGTTGCCGGAATTTCCCACTGCCGCAACTACTTCTCCCTGGCCCACGTTCATCCCGCAGCTTACTGCAATGGTACTCAAGTGGGCATAAGCGGATTGCCAGCCGTTTCCATGGTCAATGACCAATAAGTTTCCGTACCCATAATTGCTACCCCCGGCGTAAACCACCACCCCGCTATCGGTAGCATAAATCGGGTTGCCTTCTGCCCCGGCGATATCGATCCCACGATGCACATTTGGATCGTAATCGTTGCCTGAAAGGTATTTCAAAGAAGTTGGCCAAACAAAGCTGCCGTTGCCAATGGCTCCTTCAAAGATTGCGCCGCAGGCCCCTGCACCGTAGTAAGCTGCCACGGCCGGGTTGTCGCGGGTGACCGCCGGCGGACCCCAATCACGCAACTCCCGGCTTCCATTCGGAACGATCACCAAAGTGCCATCTGGTATGCCTGGGTTGTCGATATTGGTTTCGTAGGGGTCCAAGCCATTACCCGGCCATTCGATAATGTCCTGAGCTGTGGGTTCAGTGGAATAGCTGTAAAAATCGGCGATCGCCGCCAGGCTTTCGCCAGATTTGTATTTATGAAGAACCCCGTCGACTGGGGGGATATTCAGCACCAATCCGGGCTGAATCAGGGCCGGATTATCTCCCAATTCCTCAAAGTTGAACCAGAGGATGCTCTCGGGTTTCAAGGTGTATTTGTCCGCAATTGCAAACAGCGTATCCCCTTGCGCCACAGTGTAGGTGATGATCTCCACCCGCGGTCGACTGGGAATTGTTGTGTCCAGTGATGCCTTGCGCGAAATCCCGGCGGAAAACGGAGAGGCTGCCGACGAAAAGGATGGCATCAGCGCGCCGGCTTCGCCGCCGGTGATGGCATCAATCTGCGGCTGCGCCAGGGCTTGGGCAGTGGCGAAAAGTTGTTCCTGGCGGGAGGCTTGGACGCCGGCCGCATAATTGCGCATCACACCTACGATGAGCAGGGCGAAGGCCACAATGAGCGCCACGCCAACGTAGCGACGCCACGAAGCCGGCACTTTGCCGGCCAGGCGCGCAAAAAGACCTGCCGCGCCCGCACCCATTGCTGGGATTTGGGACTCGGTTGCTGCTTGTTTTTCCTTGGAGGGTTTTTCGGGGGTCTTGGCTTCGTTTGCCATATGGTGAATTAGACTTCTGCAGTCGGTGACATTGAGTTAAGGGACACGAGGGGTGTTCCACACGAGTCGTGTCCCAGCCGCCGACCGCAGGCATCTTATCCTCGCCAATGCCTATCGTCAAGTAGGCAGAATA
>DATDRZ010000016.1:0-7500 GCA_035291465.1 Anaerolineales bacterium | reverse complement strand
CTTCACGCCGCCAGGTTGCCCGGCTCCCCAGGCGACCCCATCCAGGCTCACGCCTTCTGCGTTGAACAACTCAAGCGAACCGGAATCCGGCGAAAGGAAATCGCGTTGGCGGGCATGGACGACGCCCTGCTCGGCGCTTTCGCCCCCGTCGAAAACGATCAGCAGGAACTCTTCGGCGCCAAGCAGCGGCAGTTCAGGCAAAGCGTATTGTTGATCCCTTTCATTGACGAGGTACAAACCCTCCAGTGAGGCGCCTGGCCCTGTTGCTTTAAGTTCGATGAATGGTACCTGGTTATCCTGGGGTAAGAACAGGATTTCGTTCAATACCACCCCCTGGTGGGTCTCACCTTCGCCAGAGAAGTCGACGGGAAGCGCGGGATTTTGAAGACTGCAGGCAGCCGTGAGAACCAGGAAAGCGATGGTCCCAAATGCTGATCGCGCGCGCAAATTTCTTATATCCGTACCGGCAAAAAAAAAAGCAGATTGTTGAAGATTGGCGAAGTCTGCGTTGGCGCAGTATAACACGCCGCCGATCACCAGATGGCGGCCCCATCGAGAGAGCCAGTGCAACGGTCGGGCAACCGAATAGGGGTCCGCACCAAGTCGCGGATGCACGCCCTATGAATATTTGTGTTTATCCGCGTTCATCCGCGTCTCCCTTTGCCTGTAACCGCTTTCGCCTTATAATCCGCTCACTATACTTTCCAGAAACGGAGGAACAAGCTGTGGCAAGCGTAACCTATGACCATGTAACCAAGCAGTATGGCGAAGTCGTCGCCGTGAACGACCTCGATATCCATATCGAAGACAAAGAATTCCTGGTGCTTGTTGGGCCTTCGGGCTGCGGCAAGACTACCGCGTTACGCGTGCTGGCCGGGCTGGAGGACATCACCGCCGGCACCATCTCCATCGGCAAGCGTGTGGTCAACGACCTGGCGCCCAAAGATCGGGACATCGCCATGGTGTTCCAGTCTTACGCGCTGTACCCGCACATGACCGTCTTCGAGAATATGGCCTTCGGCTTGCGCCTCCGCAAGATGGATAAGAAAGAGATCCAGAGGCGCGTGGACAAGGCCGCCAGCATCCTGGGCATCCAGGAACTGCTCAAGCGCAAACCGCGCCAGCTTTCTGGCGGGCAGCGCCAGCGCGTGGCCCTGGGCCGCGCCATCGTGCGCGAGCCCAACGTCTTCCTGCTGGACGAGCCGCTTTCCAACCTGGACGCCAAATTGCGCGTACAGACCCGCGCCGAACTCAGTAAGTTGCATAAAGACCTGGCCACCACTTTCATTTATGTGACGCACGACCAGGTGGAAGCCATGACCATGGCTTCGCGCATCGCGGTGATGAATTACGGCGTGCTGCAGCAGATCGATACCCCACACAACCTTTACGATTTGCCGGCTAATAAATTCGTCGCCGGTTTCATCGGCTCACCAGCGATGAACTTCTTTGAAGCCAAGATCTCTAAGGCAGATGGGAAATTGGTTGCGGATACTGGCAGCTTCCAGGTGGAAGTTCCCAAGAATCGCATGAAGGCATACGAAGCTTATGTGGGCAAGCCGGTAACTTTGGGCATCCGCCCCGATGATATCCATGACAGCAAGTTCACTCCGCCCAATATTGCCCCGTCCAAAGTTTCGGCAAACGTAGAGGTGGTGGAAATCATGGGCAATGAGATCGTGGCTTACCTGAAGACGGGCAAGGATAGCTACGTAGCCCGCGTCGACCCCCGCTCGGATTACAAATTCGGTGACAAAGTGGAAGCGGTGATGAACGCGGACAACATCCAGCTATTCGACAAGGAAACAGAAAAGGCAATTCGCTAACGCGAGCGATAAGAGATTTACCACGGAGACACGGAGGAAAGATACATAAATCTCCGTGTCTCTGTGTCGGAGCCTGTCCCGGGGAGCCATCTTCGATGGCGACGAGGGATGGTTTTCTTTTGTAGGAGATTTTGCATGCTATTTGATTACCTACCCGCGCTTCTGCGAGAATCGAAAACCAAAATCGTGCTCTTGGTGATGGATGGCCTCGGCGATCTGCCCGATGCACGCAGCAGACTGACTCCGCTTGAAGCTGCGCAGACTCCCCACATGGATCGCCTCGCCGCCGAAGGAATACTCGGTCGCAGCGTTCCCATCCGACCCGGCATCACGCCGGGGTCGGGACCCGCGCATTTGGCATTGTTCGGTTACGACCCCATTCAATACACGGTGGGGCGCGGTGTGATGGAAGCGTTGGGCATCGGCATGGACATCGGCCCCGGCGACGTGGCCGCCCGCGGCAACTTCTGCACGCTGGATGCTGCCGGCCTGATCAGCGACCGGCGCGCCGGTCGCATCCCCAGTGATGAAGCTATACCCGTCGTCAAGACGTTGCAGGACATCAAACTGGATGGCGCCGAGGCCGAAGTGCGCCATGTGAAGGAATACCGTTTCGCCCTGGTTTTGCGTGGCGAAGGGCTGGAAGGCGACATCGAGGACACTGACCCGCAGGTGACCGGCGCCAAACCGCTGGAGCCAGTGGCGCGCAGTGCCGGGTCACAGAAGGCCGCCAAGCTGTTCAACGATTGGACACACAAAGCAATTAATATCCTGGCCGGACAGCCGAAGGCCAACGGACTCACACTGCGCGGCTTCGGTGGCGATCCAAAGCTGCCGAAATACAAAGACGTGTACGGATTGAAGGCAGCCTGCGTTGCGGTCTATCCCATGTACCGCGGAGTGGCGAGCCTGGTGGGCATGGATTTGATCTCGTTCCAGGGCGAAGCCCCGGCTGACGAGTTCGCCGCGGTGCTGGAAAACTGGGCGAATTACGATTACTTCTTCGTGCATATCAAGAAGACAGACAGTATGGGGGAGGATGGGAATTTCGATGGCAAGGCCAAGATTATCGAAGGCCTGGATCAGGCGCTGCCGCTATTGTTGGATTTCAAGCCTGATGTGATCGCCATCACCGGTGATCACTCTACCCCGGTGCCGATGCGCAGCCATTCCTGGCACCCGGTGCCGCTGCTGCTCTGGTCGGCGCACCATGTGTTCGCCGACGAGCAGGTGCAATTCGGCGAGCATAACTGCGCCAAAGGCGGCCTGGGCACCATTCCCGCCACCGACCTGATGCCGCTGATGCTGGCGCACGCCGGGCGGCTTGAGAAATTTGGCGCATGAAAAAGGAAGCATTCAACGGTCAGCTTTCAGCGATCAGCGAAATCGAAGTCCAGGAGTCGAGGCTTTAGCCGGTTTCTTGCCAATACCGGCTAAGCCCCGACTCCTATCTGATTTGTGCTTACCTAATCACTAATCACCGTTCACCAATCGCTGCTTTTTAGGATTATGATTTATCTTCCCCATGGACATACTTTCCCCACAACTCACCGAATTCCTCGAAAACCTGGTCCCGCCGCGGCCGCCGGAGCTGAAGAAAATGGAGGCCTATGCCGAGGAGCGGGATTTCCCCATCATCGGTCCGATCTGTGGGCACCTTTGCTACCAGATCGCCCGAACCTTAGGCGCCAAGCGGATCTTCGAAATGGGTTCAGGGTTTGGATACTCAACGGCCTGGTTCGCCCGAGCGGTTCAGGAAAACGGCGGCAGCGAGGTCTGCCATGTGGTTTGGGACGAGGAATTATCCAACAAGGCCAGGGTGCATCTAAAGGCGCTGGGCTACGAAAACATGGTCAAGTACGTGATCGGTGAAGCGATCCAGACACTGCACGCAGCCAGCGGCACCTTTGATCTTATTTTCATGGATATCGATAAGCAGGATTACGTGAAGGCCGTCCCGGTGATCTACGATAAATTACGCGTTAATGGCATCCTGATTATTGACAACATTCTGTGGAGCGGACGCATCTTCGACGAGAACGACCAGTCTCCCGCCACCAATGCTATCCGCGAGATCACAGGCATGCTCACCAACAATGACCGCTGGTTGACCTCCGTGATCCCGGTCCGTGACGGCTTGCTGGTGGCAACCAAACTAAAGTAATTAGTTCGCCAGGGAGTTGATTTTTACGCTGTCCAGGATCAAATCGAAGGCAACTTTTCCTTCGGGGAACCAATCATTATCGCCGGTTACATAAACTACGGACCCCATGCCGATAAATACGTGGTCGCCTACATCGTAAATAACGTATTCGCCTTCAATAGGATCTCCGCCTATAGAAGAGGCTTCGAAGTGGCGTATATACCCGGAATAATCATCATGCTCATAGTCCTCAATATCGCTCAACTCGATATTCTGTTCAAATCCTAGGATTAACAATATTTCGAACGGGAAGCGTTCCTCTGGATATTTCCCGCCGATGGATCGCGGGGTCATGTCTGCGGTGAACATGGCTGAGGGCAGATAGAGCATGAAAATCGTGATCTCCGCATCCGGGCTGCCGATATAAACGCCGCCCTGGCCGTCATCTTCTACGGTAAAGTCGGGCACGTTTTGAAATGAAATGGCGCCAATAGTCTGGCGGTCCGTCAGATTCGGGTTATCGGCCGAACATGCACTGATGAAAACTGAAGCGACCAAGATCAGGAGACCCATTTTCTTCATGGCGAATTCCTTCGATTCAAGCGAACGGGAATATCATACCTGCTTTCTTTTTCGGCCAGCGGCAAACCATAGGACTCCAGCCCCCAGAAGCGTCAGCACGCCGAGGGCAATGAACACGTCTTGCCAGAATCTGATGGGGAACAGGCGGATCAGGGTATCCGAATAACTAAATAGCCAGCTGTCGCCTTCAAAGAAGACGCGATGGAAAGCGGTGAACAGCGCGTTGAAGCTCAGCGCGACGAAAATGAGAATGGCTATGATCAAGCCAACGGTTAGTTGTGCACCGCGCAGCAGCCAGCCGCGAAATTGATCCCATAGCTTGAATCGCCAGGCAGTGAGACCGACAACGCCCTGGAAAAATAGTAGGCCTATCCAAACCTTGAGGACGATCTGGGTTAATTCCTTGACGTCTTCCATGTGGCCCAGTTCGCGCTGGTTAAGCAGAGCACTGCCATCTTCGAATGTCAGGTCGGCTAAAAAAGAAACATCTTCGTCATTCAATAAATATTCCAGCATTAAGGGGGTATAGGTCAAGCGCTGCTCAAGGGTCAAGTCATATGGATCCTCAGGAAATCCCGGCATGCGGTATTCGAGGCTGACGAATGCCGGAGTCAACAAGATGCGAATTGCCGATATCAGCAAAACAAATGGAACCACCAGGGTCACCAGCCATCCGAGCAAAGTCAAAGCAACGGATTTGTTCATTGCAATTCTTCAACTCCCTCCGAACCTAAGAAGTTCAACACCATTTTGTTCACGATCCATTCCACAGGGGAGCGCTCATCGGTCAGCAAGATGCCATCGGTTGGGGTTTCGCGCCGGTTCGCCAGCGTTCGCTCAATGGATGCCAGCAGCAATGGATGAATATCCGGGTCGGCGCGCAGCCAATCGTAATTGGCTTGCAGGTTCTCGAATGAGGTCGGCTGCACAGTGGCGTAGACAATGGAATTGAATGAATTGGGCACATCCATTACGTGCACGCTGGGAAACACTTGTCCCAGCGTGACTGCCAGCGCATCCACCAGGCTGCGATCTTCCTGTGTGCGCCCGACGTTCATGGCCAGCACGCCGTTCGCCGTAAGACGCTGGCGACACAACTCAAAGAATTCCAGCGTGGTCAGATGCGGCGGGATGTAAGGCGGCCGATAAGCATCGATCTCGATCAGGTCGTAAAGCTGGTCGCTGTGCTCCAACCCCCAGCGCCCATCCTGAGCGATCGCCTTGAGATTGGGCATGGTCATTCCGAAATATTCACGTCCCACGTTGATGATCTTGGGATCCAGCTCGTAACCATCGATGGGGATAGCGCCGAAGGCCGCGGTCGCCTGCCGGGCGCTGGTGCCGCCAGCCAAGCCGATGATTGCGATTCGTTCGATATTTTCGATATCGAAGCGAGCTGCGTTAAAAAAGGGCGCCGCCAGGAACTGTTCCCAGGTGCCGCGGAAATCCAATTCGTCCGGCTTGTACACCGAGTGAACCCCTTGCCCCTCATTCAGTCGCAGGTAGCGCGTGCCGTTGAGTTCCAAGACCTGGATGTAGTTATAAGCCGACTCGGATTCGTAGATTTGGCCGGTGCTGGCTTTGAAGGCGCCCCCCGCCCAGATGGCCGCCAGGAGGGCGAGCAGAAACGGCAACCATAACCAGCCCAAAGCTGCTCGCCAGCCGCTGGAAAGTCCCAGCCCGATCAAAGCCACTGCCATCAGGAATCCGCTGAAGATCAAGAATGTAAAGGTGCTGCCGACTAGCGGGATGAAGACCAACACTGGCAAAAAAGTGCCGATGAATGAGCCGAGTGTAGAGATGGCATACAGTCTGCCGGAAACACGGCCGGCGTGTTGCTTGTCACTCATCGCCAGCCGGATGGCGAACGGCGAAACAGTGCCCAACAATGTGATAGGAATTATGAAGAGAACCAGCACGGAGACGAAGGAACCTGCAAGCACAGCTAGCTCAAGCTGGTCGAAGGCGTCCGCCGCGGCGCGCAGCACGGGACGCGCAACCAACGCCGCGGCACCGGCAGTGAAAGCGCCCCAAAGAATGATGAGGTAGAAGGTGCTGAAGCGGGGAGAGCGGTCTGCCCAGCGGCCCCCGATGAAATAGCCAACGGTCAGGTAGATCAGAATGAGGCCAATGATGCTGGCCCAGACCAGGTTGCTGGTGCCGAAGACATTGCCCAGTAAACGAGAGGCGGTCAGCTCGACCGCCAGGGTGGTCATGCCCGCTGAGAAGACCGCAAATGAGAGGTAACGAGGGGACATTGGGGAGGATTGTAACGGCGAACTCATGGGAAACGCTTGTGAGAATTGCCTATCTAAGTTGGGAAAATTGCCTTCGCCCGTCTTTGCGAGCCCGCAAAAGTGGGTGAAGCAATCCCAGGATTATTTACCTATCGGCTTGGAGATTGCTTCGTCGGCCTCATTCCATTCGGCCTTCCTCGCAAGACGGAACATATTATTTTTTGCTAGGAGAGTTCCTGTCTAGATTTCACAAACTCAGCATTATCATAGTTATACAACTGCTGAATGGCGACCAAACCTGACTTCGAAGCCCTTGTGGAAGCACACAGCGGCGAGCTTTATGGCTATCTCTGGCGACTGACCGGGGACGAAGCCGATGCAAGCGATTGCCTGCAGGATACCTACCTGCGCGCCTTCCGCGCCTACGAGCGGCTGCGGGATCACAGCAACCTGCGCGCCTGGCTGTACAAGATCGCCACCAACACAGCGCGCACACAGCACTCGCGCAATCATCGCAGGCAAGCGGAGCCGCTGTTGGAGCCTATCGCCTCGGGTGAAAAGGGGGTGGAAGTGCAAGTCCTGGAGCGTACGCAGTTGGCCGCTGTCAAGCAAGCGGTAATGGCGCTGCCGGACCGCCAACGGGCGGCGCTGATGATGCGCAAATATCAGGAATTGGAATACGCCGAGATTGCAGAGGCGCTGGATTGCAGTG
>DATDRZ010000015.1:0-3779 GCA_035291465.1 Anaerolineales bacterium | reverse complement strand
ACGATCTAAAAGATGTGGGCCCAAACCGTGAAGCCGCTTTAGACGACTTAGACGCTGAACTCAAGCCGGCTCTAAGGCGGGGAATTTCCCGTTGGCTTTCGACAAGCCACCCGGAATTCGACGATCTGGTTAAGGACGTAGGCCAAGAAACCTTAATGCGTGTGCTAAAACAACTGGATACCTTCGAAGGCAAAGGCCAGTTCACCAATTGGGTGTATAAGATTGCGGTGCGCCTTGCGCTAAATGAATTGCGTCGCCGCAAATGGCGAAACGTTTCTTTAGACTATCTGCAAGAAAACTCTGAGGAAGGGGGCGCGTCCTTTCAATTCCCGGCAGCGGACCCGTTGCCCGAAACCAACATGCAGCGTCGCCAGGCCATGGCGGAATTGCAGCGCGCCATCAACGAGGAACTTACATCCAGGCAGCGCGCGGTGATGCTGGCCGTTATCATCCAAGGTGTTCCCATGGAAGAGGTCGCCCGGAAGCTGGGCAGCAACCGCAATGCGGTTTACAAGATGCTACACGATGCCCGTCGCCGCCTGAAAACCCGACTTGAAGAGGCCGGGCTTTCTCCCAGCGAGTTACTTGCCATGTTCGAGTAAGAAACAAAGTCTGAAGAGTGTCGAGGCAATGATATGAAACGCATAACTGGCTGGCTCAAAAATCTTTTTTCATCCTCCAAGGATCACGAGTCTTTGTTTGGAAAGATGATCTACATGCTGGCCTCAACCAGGGAAGAGGAATTGAATTGCGCCCAGGTATATGCTTTACTGGAACAATTCAGTGAGGCGGTTTTGCGCCACGAACCATTAACGGATCTGATGATGTCCATTGAGCAGCATTTGAATGTTTGCCCCGACTGCCGGGAAGAGTATGAAACCCTTCTGGCAATGATGAAAGCCGCCTAATCTAGATTCTAATCAACTAAAACCGTTCTGATTTTTGTCTCACTGGTCAATGTGCGATGGACCGGACACTTTTCTGAAATTTCGATAAGCCGCTGACGCTGTTCCTGATCCAGGTCGCCTGAAAGTTTGATCTCTGTATCAATAATATCCACGCGCGCGTCCGGATCCGATTCACAATCCTCGCAGTCCTTGGCATGGATCTTTTGTGTGCTCATGGTAATTTCAATGCCTGCAACTGGCCATCCTTTTCTGCCGGCATACATTTGCATGGTAATGACTTTGCACGAGGCCAGCGAGGCCAGGAGTAAATCATAGGGGTTTGGTCCTGTATCGGCGCCGCCGGACTCGACCGGCTCATCGGCCCTGAGGGAATGGGCACCTGTTTTGATTTCCACTTGGACGTTGCCAAGACTGCGCGCAAATATAGACATCGAAGGGCCTTTCTCCAAGTCGCTAGGGAACTACTTTTACCCCACGCCAGAAAGCCACGTAATCCTTGATTCTTTCCGCGGGTTGAGACGGGCTGGGGTAATACCAGGCGGCGTCGTGATTCACCTGGCCGTCTACTTGAATATCGTGATAGCTCGCCACGCCTTTCCAGTGGCACACGGTGTGCGAGTCGCTATCATCGAAGAATTCCTTTTTGATTGCTTCGGGCGGGAAATAGTGATTGCCCTCCACCATGATGGTGCGATCGCTTTCGGCGATGACCTTTCCGTTCCAAATTGCTTTTGCCATCGTAAATCCTTTCGACCTTTAAGACACAGGTCGCGGGGAGCGTCTTACATTCCCGGCACTCTATATAAAAGCCCGCTGATTTCCAAGAGAGGGTAAGAAAAATTCGACTTGTCGTTTCTTAGGCACATCAGCTTGTCGAGTCGAAATCGAAAAGGAGTATGAAATGAATCTGATCGCAGCAATCATTTCGGGGTTGGCGGGAACCCTGGCTATGAGCATGCTCATGGCCGCGGCGCCAAAGATGGGCATGCCCAAGATGGATATCGTGGGTATGCTGAGTAGCATGTTCGGGAAACCAAACCGAACCCTAGGCTGGGTGCTTCACTTCATGATGGGGTCTGTTTTCGCCATCATCTACACCGCCCTTTGGTCCTTCGGGGTCGGGACACCCAATCTCATATATGCGTTGGTGTTCGGCGCCGTCCATTGGGTAGTGGCCGGGCTAACGATGCCCGTAGTACCGGCAGTCCACGCCGGGATCAAAGGCGGCGAAGTGGCAGCGCCCGGTCCATGGATGATCAACCAGGGCGGGTTGATGAGTTTTGTCGGGGGATTAATGGGACACATGGTGTATGCCATTGTGGTCGTTTCAGTATTCACCCTGCTTTAGGGTGAATCGGCGCCCTGGCAGCCCGGCCTCCTCCTCCGGGCTGCCTGTCTTTTAACCGTAGATCTTTATCGACGATAGCGGCCCAAAAAATAAACGGGGTTTAAGTTTTGGAAACAAGTTCCGGAATACCTCGGGGGGAATTCCTATATCCGCCAGGTAAACTTCTCCCACAAACGGTTTGGCCGCTTCAGCAAAGAGCCCCGTCTTAGGCGCGGCCAGCGTCAGCGTGGCACTTGCCCTGATGCAAGGCGAGCCGGGCGCGCCACTGCTGGCATCCAATCCCGATGGCAGATCCAAGGCAAGGATTCTTGCCGTTGATTTGTTCGCCCGCTCGATCCATTCAGAGATGGGAGGACGCGGATCACCAGCGCCGCGATAGCCAAGCAAGGCGTCAATGATCAGCGAGGTTTCAGTGTTTTCGAGGTCCACAGCACCCAACCCCAGCGCAGTAACAGTCCGCCATTGTTGAGCGGGAACCGTCTTCAATCGATCTGCATCAACGGCAAGGGCGACCTGCACGCTGGCGCCCCAGTTATGCAGGTGGCGCGCGGCTACCATGCCGCCTCCGCCATTATTTCCGGGACCGCAAAGCACCAAAATATTCTTTCCTGTCACACTGCCTCCGAGCAATGTGATTGCATGGCTTGCGAGTTGCCTACCGGCGTTTTCCATCATCTGGATAAGCTGGACGCCATATCTTTCTTCAGCGAGTACATCTACTGCCGCCATTTGCTCTGCGGTCAGTGCCACTGCTTTCCAATTTTCCATTTCTTCTCCAGATAGCTGATGTAAGAGACCTGTTGTTGCCTGTGTCTAAGATATATGGCCTTGCGTAAAGTTGCACAGATTTTGGCCGTCAGTTTGCTTTTGGGCGCTTGCTCCGCCGGTAAGCAGGCAGGGGGCCCTGACGCCCCGGCCGAACCGGAAGAGGCAGGTGTTCAAGTGACAGCAACCTTGGCAAATTCCCGCGAGTTCCCGCCTGGGGCAAGCGAGTTCAGAACCGATTTCAGCATTCACAGTATCTCATACGATGAAATCCTATCCGGTGGCCCGCCCAAGAATGGCATCCCTGCCATCGACCACCCAAAGTTCGTTTCTGTTTCGGAGGCGGATAGCTGGCTGCAACCGTTGGAACCGGTGATCCTCGTGCAGGTAGGACCTCAGGCGCGCGCCTACCCAATCAAAATCCTGATTTGGCATGAAATCGTCAACGATCAGATCCGCGACGCACCGCTGCTAGTGACCTTTTGCCCGCTGTGCAACACTGCTATTGTCTTCGAGCGAACCGTAGATGGGACTGAATTAAATTTTGGCACCACCGGGCGGCTTCGTTTCAGCAACCTGATCATGTATGACAGGCTAACCGAAAGCTGGTGGCAGCAGGCCACAGGTGAGGCCATAGCAGGAAAATACACCGGTGAAGTTTTGCAGACCTACCCGGCAACCATCGTAGCCTGGCAAGATTTTCGCCAGGCCTTCCCCTCTGGAGACGTGCTTTCGTTAGACACAGGTTATTCGCGCAA
>DATDRZ010000014.1:0-3406 GCA_035291465.1 Anaerolineales bacterium | reverse complement strand
CGCGCGCCGGTAGGATGGCCAAACAACGTGGACTCCCAATTCCTTCGCCGCTTCCTGAATATCGTGAGTTATCCGACCCGGAGCCTCATCAACAAGGTCCCACAATTCTTCAGCGCTGAGACCGGTCTCATATCCTGTAGTCACCGTCTCGGGAAATACGACCAGTTCGGCGGCATACTCTGAGACCGCTTTTTTCAGCCAGGCGACTCCCTTATCAACATTCGCCTGGACATTATTTGGGGTAATTGCGATTTGCACACAAGCAACGATAAATTCTTTCATACCCCTATCCTTTTTTACTTTTCAT
Source organism: Anaerolineales bacterium (assembly GCA_035291465.1). Classification (GTDB taxonomy): domain Bacteria; phylum Chloroflexota; class Anaerolineae; order Anaerolineales; family UBA11579; genus JAMCZK01. The sequence goes on along the minus strand of DATDRZ010000014.1, from coordinate 3,099 downwards.
TCTTTCCAGGATGGACATGAGCTTCTCATTGCCACCCGCCGCGGGCCGCCAGTCAACATGAATAACCTCAGCCCCTTGCGCTACAAGACTTTCGGTGAAAGAATCCAGGCCAACATTGATGGCTGCCAAAGGTTGTTTAATTGTAGAGAGATCAACGCTCGCCATTTGATGTTCAGCCGCGCTTGAATCCTTTTCCCCCATGCTTCGCAGCAACCGACCCACGTAACGAGCCGCAACATCATTACTGGTCTCCACGACTGCACCGGCCTCTTCGAGCATCTGGATTTGGGCGGTCATGTTTTGGGGGTCTTCATCCGTCCCTGAAACGACGGCCACAACTTCGAGATAACGCCCGCCATCTTGTGCAATTTTGCGGGCTTTCGCAATCGCAGGAGCCAACTCACTGGCCGGGTTTGGATGGGCGCCGAAGCCCAGAACGACATCCAGCAGGATAACCGCCACTTGCGGATCACCAGCCTCCTTTTCCAGCCGTCGGATGCGCAGATCATTATCCATCATCGGGTGCAGACGACCAACCGTGAACTCATCTTCCCCAAGATCAATGAGGCTGTGTTCCTTGCTCACCAAAGAATCTGCCAGACGTAATTCTTTTTTCAGAGGCGCATTTGAATAAACTGCTGGCAGGTAATCCCTCAAAATGAGTTGAGCTTCATAGGCCAGCGTGCCACCTGAGAAAAGTCCTCTCAGAAAGCGTTGCCCCGATGAGAATCTTCCGGGATTTAGATCACTCATCAAATCTTTATGATCCCCTGCCTTGGACAACTGAACAGCCAGCTCGGCAGTTTCATCAAAGGTCGTAACAAAGGTTACGTTATCAATTTTGCGCATGGCGGTTGAATAGCCGATGAAATTCACAACCACCGGCTTTCCCGCCAAACGCGCGGCTTCGATGAGTTCGCCCGCCACTTTTGGTGAGGGCGGCTTGGAAACCAAAACGATCACTTTTGTATCAGGATCGCGGCTCAACAGATCAAGCGCCTGACGCGCTGTGCTGGCATTCACATCCTCAGAGAGGTCGCGCCCGCCAGTGCCGAAGGCATGGGTGAGTCCCCCACCCATCTGGTGGATGCGAACAGAGACTTGTTGCAAGCCGGTTCCCGAGGCCGCTACGATGCCGATCGGTCCGCGCCGAACCTTGTTGGCGAACCCCAATCCAACCCCATTGACAATGGCTGTGCCGCAGTCAGGCCCCATTACCAGCAGGCCTTTCCTTGCCGCCTCCTGTTTCAAAGCAATCTCATCCTTCAAGAGGACATTATCGCTGTAAAGGAAGACATGCTTGTTTAAATCCAAAGCCTGGCGGGTCACTTCCGCGGCATATCGCCCTGGGACGGAGATGAGCACCCATTGGGCAGTGGGTAATCTGTTTGCCGCGGCTTCCAAACTCTTGGAGCGATATTCCTGATCCACGCCCCCGCTTCGGCGAGCCGCGACAAGTTCATCCACTTTTCCAACGGCAGTCTGGGCTGAAGATTCGTTTTCACCTTTAACCACGATAATCAGGTCATTGGCTCCAGCCCCGTTAACCTCATCTACAAGCAAATTACTCTGTGCAAGAATATCCTTATTGGCATCCGTTCCCATCACCACCCCTGCGTCTAAAACACCGGGCTGCTCTGACAGGGAACGCTGCAGTTTCATCAGCACGACGGAGTCGTAATAAGCGCCAGATCGTATTTCAGCTTTGACGAATGCCATAATTTCTTCCTTTTTCGAATTATAGTTTGCCAGAAGCTGGCATCATATTGCTTTTTTTGCCCGCAATGACGCCACATCCTCGGGTGAGTAATCCAATAGACTGGTAAGCACTTCTTCGGTGTGTTCACCCAACAGCGGCGGCGGTCTGTGGATTTCTGCCGGGGTTTGGGAAAATTTGTAGGGAAAGCCGGTCAGCCGCACCGTGCCGGCAGTTGGGTGCTCGGACACCAGAGTCATATCGCGCGCCTGTGCCTGGGGGTGGGCAAAGACTTCTGGAAGCGAATTGATGGGGCCGCAGGGAAGACCAGCCTTTATCAGGTCTGCCAGCCAGTCATTGACATCCCGTTGAGAAAAGGTTTTATTGAGTTCATCGACCAATATTTCCCGGTTGGCAACCCGATCCCCATTGGTAACAAAACGGCTGTCGGTTTTCATATCTGGACGGCCAAGCATGTCACATAATAGTCCCCATTGTCGCTCATTAGCGGCGCCTGATATGAACCAGCCATCGCGAGCAGAAAATGCCTCATAGGGGACAAGATTCGGATGGGCGTTACCCAAACGGCGAGGCGGCTCGCCCCCGATCAAATAGTTCGAGGCTACATTTGCCAGGAGTGCGATATGCGAATCGAAAAGGGAGATGTCCACCAGTTGCCCGTCCCCCATGAGATCGCGGGCATGCAAGGCCGCCAGGATTGCGGTAGCCGCAAACATCCCGGAGGTGATGTCAATAATAGGTATGCCTACGCGAGATGGAGGCCCATCCACTGGCCCGGTGATACTCATCATCCCGCCCTCGGCCTGGAGAATCGCGTCATAACCGGGGCGCTCAGCAAAAGGGCCGGTGCGTCCATAACCGCTGATGGAGCAATAGATTAATTTGGGGCACAACTTATGCAAATCGGGGTACCCCAAGCCCATCTGATCTAAAACCCCGCTGCGATAGTTCTCGACCAACACATCAGAGATACACGCCAGTTGGCGGATGATCTTTTGCCCTTCTGGGGATTGGATATTGACCGTCAGACTGCGTTTATTGCGGTTGGCAGCAATAAAATAAGCAGATTCGCCTGGGTAGGGGCCATACGATTCGCCTACAAAGGGCGGTCCCCAACCACGGCTTTCGTCCCCGCTATCAGGCCGTTCCACTTTGATCACATCTGCGCCCAAATCTCCCAGTATCATAGTACAATATGGGCCTGCCAAGGCGCGGGTTATATCTAAAATACGGATGTTATTGAGGGGTCGCATGGTCTCTTCTCAACTGTGTTAGTTTTGACTCAGTGAAATGACAGACTCATTGCTTTGGTCAACAAAGCTCGAAGAGAACTCGAACGAGCTATAGTATAAACCCTTCTTTCACAAAAAACAACAAATCTT
>DATDRZ010000013.1:0-8949 GCA_035291465.1 Anaerolineales bacterium | reverse complement strand
CGTGGTTTCTTTCTGGGGCACCTCCACCACCTTCCCGAACATCTCGCTGGATGAAGCCTGATAGAACTTGATCTTGGGATTCACAAAACGGATAGCTTCCAGCAGGCGGGTCACCCCCAGCGCGGTTACTTCGCCGGTCAGTACCGGCTGCTTCCAAGACGTGGCCACGAAGGATTGGGCAGCAAGGTTGTAGACTTCGTCCGGTTTGTGTTCTTCAAGCAACTCCAGCATGGAGCCTTGATCGTGCAAGTCGCCCTGAACGATCGTGATTTCATCGATCAGGTGATCAATACGCTCATAATTCAACGTGCTGGATCGGCGAACCATGCCGATGACGCGCACGCCTTTCTTTAGCAGCAATTCGGCCAGATAAGAGCCGTCTTGCCCATTGATGCCTGTAATGAGTGCAGTGGTCATATTTTCCTTTTCCAGCAAGACGCGCTAATAGTTTCGATGAATATCATGCCCGCCGCAGGAGCCGGCGCGCGGCTGGCAGGATCCAACCCGCGGCCAGGATCAAAGTCCACGACCCCAAGATCAGCGCTACCATCGGCCCAAACTCCAAGCGCCCGCCCAATGAGAAGTAACGGCTAGCATACCACTGGGTGAATACCACCAAAAACACGACCTCCCCGGCGATGATCTGCCAAAAGGCAAGCGGACGCTTTTCCAGCCAATACAAGTAGGCTCTGCCGGCCAGGACGGCTTGCCATAGGAACAATATGGCGCGGTAACGGGGATTATCCCACTGGTCTCCTCCGCCGCGCAGCGCCGCCAGCACGATCCAAAACCAGCACACCGCGGCGATCCAATACCAAATTTTGCGCTCCTTTGCAGCCGCACCGGCGGCCGCAAAAAAAGAGAAGATCAAAAGGGGCAGCAGGGCATACCATCCCACAGCACGCAGGATGGTGATCACTTTCCAGGTGGTGGTCGAGGGCGCGGCAATGGCCGCCGGCAGCACCGGCTGCAAGATGCCATAGCCGGCAACAAATGGCAGCCGCAGCCATTGCGACATTTCGTCAAACAGTTTTTGCACCCAACCAGATTCATCCACAAGCTGGTAGACGTCCCAGCGGATGGCGGCGCGTAACCAGTTGATGACGACGCCCAGCGGAGTAGCCGCGCTGAATTCTCCGCGCGGATCCAGGGCTTCGGCCAGCAGGAACAGCCCAACCACGAAAATGACCGCCATACCCGCCAACGCCCACCAGGGGATGCGGCCATGTTCGCCGGAAAAGTACAGCCAACCGCCAAGCAAGATCAGGGTAATCAAGGCCACTGAAGGCGAGACCAACAGCATGCCGGCAATACCCAAGCCCAACCAAATCAATGATCGCCCGGATGTATTTGCTCGCGCCGATTTAGCAGACTTTGCCGGCTTCCGGGCGCCAAGCCAGCTAACAAATCCCCACAGACACAAAGCACTGAAAGTCATCAAATATGGCTCGCGCATGGCCGAGCCACCTAACAGGACCGATTCGGGATACAGCGCAAAGACCCAGCCGGAAATCAGCGCCATTTGCGCGCCCCATTGCCTGGCTACTGCCATCCACAACACGGGCAGGGCCGCTGCGGCTACGAAGGCCGTCATCAATACCAGCAGTAGCGGGCGATATGAATCCGGGGAGAGGCTGCGATAGACCAGTGCGCTGAAAGCCAGCAGCCCACCGTATTGATCGTGGGCATAAGTCTGGTTGAACGCATCGCTAATTGGCAAGTCCGACGAGGCCAACGCCCAGGCCTGCTTGTCGCGCAGGTAGGCGTCCTGGAAGACGAACCCAGCGCGGTTGACCTCGTCAGCGTGACCGTCTATCGGCAGCAGAAAAAAGGCAGCCACCCCGGTGGCCAAGCGCAATACAAAAGCCAGGCTCACCATCCATACCAATATGCGTCCGCCCCCCGCCCACCTCGTGGCCAGTGTAAGCACCGAGATCGAAAGGGCAAAAAGGAAAGTGAAACCCAACCAGCCTGGTAACCAGCTGCCTCGCTGCAGAAAACTAAGCAAGGCACCAAAAACAAGCGAAACCGGAAAGATCCACAGGAGGTCGCGACGAGTCAGCAGTGTCATATCCGCACTTTTTACCACACGGTTTGTTTATCGGCGTAGCTATCTCCCCAAGAATTGATCGCCATTGTGACTTTCTGGTGTCCCGGTACCGCCGTCACGAGCGCGGGGGTTCCCTTTGATATAATTCCAGAACCCGGGCGCGTAGCTCAGCTGGTTAGAGCGTTGCGTTGACATCGCAAAGGTCGTAGGTTCGAGTCCTATCGCGCCCACCATACAGCGGTGTGTTGACCGCTGTTTTTTATTCTGCTACAATCTCACAACTTCATGGCTCTGCAAAACCGCTCCCGCTATTACGCGTATTACTATGGGAATGTCCCATCGGTCGTTTCGCCTCGCCTGGAGATTTAACTTAAGCTAAGAGCGCAGCAACTTCTAACCACAGGCAGACAACGGCCTGTGGTTTTTTGTTTTAAGCTGCCAAGGAGTGACCAATGGCCTTACCAAGAACTGAGAATGTAGCGCTTCGCAAACGCGACCTCGCCTTTAGCGAGCAACAGCATAAAGTCTGGCGCGATCTCTATGCGCGCCAGCTTCCCAACGTACAAAAATTCGCCTGCCGTGAATATCTGGACGGCTTTGAACTCCTTGACCTGCCCGCCGATCGCATCCCCCAGCTCAATGAGCTGAACGCGGTTATCACCCTGCGTACCGGCTGGCGCACGGTTCGCACCGTGGTGCGCTACTCCGACGCCGTGCCCTGGTATCACCACTTCGCCAAGCGCCAGTTCCTGATCACAGACTACATGCGCGGCCGCCATGAGATGGATTTCACTCCTGAGCCCGATATGTTCCACGACATCTTCGGCCATTTGCCTTTCATGGTCCTGCCCCAGTACACCGCGCTGCAAGAGTTGTTCGCCCCAGCCTTCTTACGCGCCACTCCGCGGCAGCGCGAGAACATCAAACGCCTGGCTTGGTTCAGCACGGAGTTTGGCTTGATCCGCGAAAATGGCGAGCCAAAGATCTTCGGCGCGGGGCTGATCTCATCGTTCGGCGAGATCCAACATGTGATGGCGGGAAAGACGCCGATCCGGCCCTTCACTATCGAAAATGTGATCGGCTTTGAAAAGGCCATCTACACATTTAATGAAGTGCTGTTCATCTTTGATTCGATCAAGGCGCTCAAAATGGAACTGGCGCGCTACTTTGAAACGCTCTAGCTGTTAAACTCCGTGTACATGTCCACGGAGATACTCACCCCTGCCGAAGCCCTCGACCTCTGGCTCACTGTGCCGCGGCTGCCGATTTCCAAACGCGAGCGCCGCATACTCGATGCGGCCGAAAATTTCACCATTCCCTTTCAGGGCCTCATGCCGCCGGGCGGTGACTTCGATTTGCACGTTACTTCCTGGGGCAACGTCAGCCATCCACTGGTTCTTCTCGTTCACGGCTGGGGAGGTCACCGCGCCCAGCTGGTCGGCTTCGTCAAACCGCTAACCGCCGCCAGCTTCCGCGCTGTTTCCTTCGACGCGCCGGCGCATGGCGACCTGCCCGGCACTCGGGCCAGCGGCTACCAGATCGCCGAAGCCATGCACGCCGTAGTCGATAAGGCGGGCATGCCTTACGCAGTCATCGCCCACTCGCTGGGCACGATGTCAGTCACCGTCGCGCTGGCGGATTGGCTCAATGTGCAAAAGCTCGTCTTCTTCGGCCCTATGCGCAGACTCGAAGATACGCTGGTACCTTTCCTCAAAATGAATCATTTGCCGGTCGAAATGGCTGCGGACCTGAAAGCAGCCACCGAGGCGCGCTTCGGCGCCGATGTTTGGGCGAACACATCCCTCGATTTGATCCTGCCCAAGATCGCGACACCTGCGGTCATCTTCCACGATCGCGATGACGACACTACACCCTATATAAGCGGCGTCGCGGTTGCCCGCGCCTGGCCCTCGGCGCGTTTGATCACCACGCATGGTCTCGGCCACCGCGGCGCACTGAAAGATCCCGGCGTGATTCGCCAAGTGGTCGATTTTATTTCCACGCAGACTTAAAAGAATTACCACTAAGACACTAAGGACACAGAATTCTTAAAATAGAGAACAACTTTGTGCTCTTTCTGACTTTGTGGTTCAGGTTTCCATAACATGTGCGTACTGCCTGGCGTTTGTTCTCTCGCCGAATGGGCTAAGGAGGTCGGATGAAGCACGCAAAATCTCACGAGCCGAAACACATGCCAATGCATTGGAACCGTTTGCTTCTGATGGGCGGCCTGCATTTTTTGCTCATGTTCATCTTGATGTACGCCATGGTAGACAGCCTCGATAACGTCCTCCCGAATTTGAATCAGGCCTATATGGCAGCGATCATGACCAGTCCCATGCTGGTGCTTGAGGTTTGGCTGATGGGTTCGATGTACGAGAACAAGCGCGCTCTGTGGGCGATCCTGGCCGGCAGCGTCCTGGTTTTCGCCGCCGCCTTCACTTTCATCCGCCAACAGACTGCTATTGGCGACGGGGAATTTCTGCGCTCCATGATTCCTCACCACGGGGCTGCTATCTTGATGTGCGAACAGGCGCCGATTGAAGATACGCAGGTCCAGGATCTATGCCAACGGATTATCACGGGTCAGCAAGCTGAGATCGAAGAGATGAAGCAGATTATGGAGCGAATGGATCGATAACCGGCGCCATGCAATAGGCTGCGCTCGATTTAAACGCAGGTGCGGAACCGCGGTCGCGCCTCCTATTTTTTCTCCATTTTTTCCAACGCTTGATAAGTTTCGAGAAGAGACAAAAGCACTTGGCTGGTGAACGCGTCCATTTTGCGCGCCATGTCGGCCCAGGCTTGCGCCGAACGGATCGCGGCGCCTTCGTACGACGCCAGCAGCGCCTCCAGCAGTGCGTTGCGGAAGAACAGGAAAGCGCGCGTGGCTTCCACCGCGTCCAGGCCGTGCCGCCTGCCCAGGTTGGCGTAGTCGTAGCCCATCGCCCGCGCTTCTGCTTGCCCCAATTCCTCATTGGAGGCAATGAACTTGGTCAGCCCCTGTAACAGTTTGCGCCCGCTGCGTGCGTACTCACTCCGGGCAACGGCGTCCAGTTTTTGGTACCAAGCCTGGCTTGCCAACGCACCTTCACTGATCTGCAGCCGCGTGTAAGCCAACGCGCTCTGCACTAACTCGTCGGCTTCCACTCTGGTGGGCTGCATCCTCTGCGCCTTGGCCCACAACTCGAGTTCCGAGCGCTGGAAGCGCCGATGCCCGCCTTGCGTGCGATGGCTGGGCAGGTAACCCCTGTCGGCCCAATGCCTCACCGTGCTCGCATGGATGCCCAGCCATTCGGCCACTTCGCTAAGGGTCATCCAATTGCCAACGCGTTTGGTTCTGATTTCCGCGGTTTTGTCCATTTTTTTTCGGCGATCCTTCGCAGAAGTACAAATATATCGCCAATCTCAGGAAAATTCCAAAACCTATGCAAACTTATATTTACACGGGAGCCCATTCTCAGCAAACTTGCTCCGTTGCCTGCAAAAAATTCGCCTAACCGCCGGCCGCGTAAATCGGTCAAGCAGCCGCATTCGTCCCTGGTCAGCAGGTCTGTCCCTGCATTGCTGATTCTGTTAGCCGCGACCATGGCTATCTTGATCCTCTTCGCCATAGGCGTGATCGCCGGCATCGTCCCCTATTGATGGAGCCTAGATGTCCCTAAACCAAGTTCTGCCGTTCATTTCCACCGCCATCATTTTGATCTTTGTCATCAAAGTTCTGCAAAAATATTTCGCCACGCGCAAACTTCATTTCCTCTTTTGGGGCATCGGGCTGGCTATGTTTGGCGTCGGCAGCTTTGCTGAAGCTTACCTGGCCCTGGCCTGGAGCCCCTGGGTGTTTTTCGGTTGGTATTTGTTCGGCGCGGCATTGAACGCCGCCTGGATCGGCCACGGCACGCTGAACTTGCTGGTGCGCAAGAGTTGGGTGCACGTGGTGACCGGCGTGCTGGTCATCGGGAGCCTGGCCGCCACAGCCCTGATGCTGCAGGTGATGCCAAACCTGGACGAAGATATCTTCACCACGAACCAACCCATCAGCGAACAATATGGGACCAAGCGCCTGGATGAGGGCGAGACCGCGCCTGCCGGAAAGGAAACAGCGGTTGTCACTTATCGCGGCGAGGAGGTTACCGTGGTGCGCGGGTTGCTGCCGTTGGGCAGTACCGTTCGCTTGACCACCCCCTTCTTCAACATCTACGGATTGGTCACCCTGGTCGGTGGCGCCATCTGGTCGGCGTATTTATTCTGGCGCAAGGAAGTGCTGCTCAATCGCGTCTGGGCCAATGTGTTGATCGCCGCCGGCGCCCTTTTGATCGGCTTCGCCAGCACGCTGACACGCCTAGGATATGGGCAATACTTGTACATCGGTGAACTGCTGGCGGCAATCTTGATGTTCGCCGGCTTCGAGCTCGCTTCCAACCCCGAGCGCAAAAATCCCACCGGCAAGAAGGGTCGCGGCTCCAAAAGCCGACCTTCGAAAATCGGCCGCGCAACTTGGGGAACCATCTTGATCATTCTTGGAGTTTCGGTATGGCTGCCGTACTTTTATTTGCTGAGTGGCGGCAGTGAACCTTCCATATTCCCCTTCCTTGCCGCGCACCTGGCCGGCGTGCTCAGCGGCGGGTGGTTGCGTTCGGGCATTCAGCACAGTGCTGGGGGTTCGGATCACAGACTTCGCCTGGCCAGCCGCATCTTGATCTATTTGGGTGTATTGGTATGGGCGCCGTACTTCTATCTCACCCGCGTTGCAGGCGTCGACGCTGTCATGGCCCCCTTCCTCACCGCACATCTTACCGGCGTGCTCAGCGGACTCGGCCTGCGTTTGTATCTCCAATTCCGCTAAGACCGCGACTCAGATTACCGGAGTCGAGGCTTTAGCCGGATTTCCACTGCCGCGGGCACCGTACAGCGGCAACTGCGCTGCGCCCCCTTTTTCTTTACATGGCGCTCTTTGCTTTTTCCAAATTATCGACGCCCAGCACCAGTCGTACGTCCTCGGTAAGGTAAACCAAATCAATGTTCACGCCAGCCGTTGCCAGGGCGCGGGCTATGCGGCCCAATTCTCCGGGGCGCGGCTCAACGTCAACGACCAAGACATCGCGCTCTGCGCCTACATCCAAACCCTTCGCCTTCAGTGCGTCTCGGGCTTTGCCTGCATCCTCCACGAGGACGTGAATTTCTCCCCTGCCTCCGACAGTCAGCCCGCATCCCCCTATGATGTTGATGCCTGCCGCGGCCAGTGTCTCACCCATGGTAGCCAGTGATCCGGGCTTATCAACCAGGAAAACGGTTAAGTCCTTAGCCATAGCTGCTCCTTTGCATAACGTTCAACTGCTATAAAAATCGATGATCCATTATAGGCCGCTTTTTTCATTCTTCATCCCTCCTCTTTATCGTTTCGCTTTCGCTCAGGGCAAGCCTTGTTTTTAACCTCCCGCAATCGCCGCCACGATCATAAAGGGCTCCTCGCCCCTTGCCACTGCCTCCTGCAGTTCCGCGTCCGACGACTCGTGCGACAGGTCCTCCTGGCAGGCGAAGAAGCGTAAATAAGGCCGCCGCTTCCCGCTCTCATGATCGCGAATCGTCCCGCGCAGCATAGGATATGTGGCTTCCAGAGCGTCGAGGATGGCGCGTTGCGTTACCGCGCCGTTGACTTCGACTTGCACTTCAGAGCCAACGTGAGCGAGGTTTTGCAGGTGGTAGGGAAGCTTAACGCGAACGCTCATTGAATGAATATCAGCAATACACCGGAGGGGTCGACAACGTGTAGTACGCGGGAACCGCTGACCTCTTCAGGCGGTGAGACGCGCATGCCCTTGAATTCGCCGCTGTCCGCCATCTTTTGCGCATGTTCATACCAGGCGTCAATATCATCCACGCCCATCAGCATCATGAAGTTGTCCGCCCAGTCCTGGACGTAATAATCCTGAAGGCGAAAACGGTTGCCGTTGAGCTCGCAATCGTATGTTCCGCCGAAGCCTTCGGTCAGTTTGAAGCCCAGCGCGGAATAGAAGCGCTTAGATAAATCGAAGTCCTTGGCTGGGACGTATACTTTTATGTCTCGAATGCTAGGTGACATATTCTTCTGCTTTCGGGCGGGTTTAGTCGCTCTTTGCTAGACGAGATGGCGACAAGTAACCAATCCCTCGTCGCTGCAAAGCGGCTCGCTCGGGACAGGCCCGCCCCTACGGAATTCTAAGGAAGCGTCTGCACCTCGACTGACTTCACCGCCGGCAGATCGCGCACGAGGGCCTGCCACGTGTCGCCTGCGTCCGCGGAGGCGTACACCTGCCCGCCGGTCGTGCCGAAATAGATGCCGCACTCGTCCAGCGTGTCCACCGCCATGGCGTCGCGCAGCACATTCACGTAGCAATCCTTTTGCGGCAGGCCTTTAGTCAGCGCTTCCCACTCGTTCCCACCTTTGCTGCGATACACGCGCAGCTTGCCATCCGGCGGATAATGCTCGCTATCGCTCTTGATCGGCACCACATAGATCGTCTGCGGGTCGTGGGCGTGTACATCGATCACGAAGCCGAAGTCGCTGGGCAAATTACCGCTAACCTCGCGCCAGTTCTCGCCGGCGTCGTCGCTGCGCATCACGTCCCAGTGCTTTTGCATGAACAGTACGTTGGGGTTCGAGGGATGCATCGCCACGTGGTGCACGCAGTGGCCTACTTCCGCGGTGGGGTTCGGGAGAAAGTCGGATTTCAGTCCCTTGGTGATGGTCTTCCAGGTTTTGCCGCCGTCGTCGCTGCGGAAGGCGCCTGCGGCAGAGATCGCCACATACATACGCTTGGGGTCCTTGGGATCCTCGATGATGGTGTGCAGGCACAGGCCCCCGGCGCCGGGCGCCCATTGGCTGCCGGTGGTGTGCGTGCGCAGGCCGGAAAGCTCGG
>DATDRZ010000012.1:0-3183 GCA_035291465.1 Anaerolineales bacterium | reverse complement strand
CTCGACATGGCGGAAGATGGTTAGGTGCAACTCGCGGTGTTCGGCATGCGGCACACGGATCGGGTCGCCCTGCAGCAGTTCCTCGGCGCGCTGCACCAAACTGCGCAAATGGCCAACATCCTCAGCGGTCAGCTTCTCCACGGCCTCAAACCAATAGGCACGTTCGAGGTGCCGGCGCACGTCAGCGAATTGGTCAAAAGCGCGCCGGTCGCGCGCCATGGCATAAAACAGGCTTTCGCGCACCGCTGGAGCAAACGAATACGGCAACCGGCGGATGCCCGTGCGCGGGCGTACCTCAACGAGACCCAGAGCGCGGGCCACCTGCAACTGCTCGCGCAGCACCGAGATGGAGACGCCATATTGAGCGCTGAGCGCTTCGAGAGAGGGCAAGCGATCACCATTGCCATTCTGATCGAAGGCTAAGAATTCAAGGAAGTCGAACGAATTTGTTGATTTCAACGTATTTCCTCTGATGAATATAATTCGTTACATTAATCAGACTATTTGAAGATTATAGGGCTATTGAGGGAAATCGTCAAGGATGAAAACTAAATATTTGAAGAGTTGGGCAGAAATCAGATCTCAGGTTTTAGCTGGCCTGGAACAGTTCAATCACATTCTCGGATGGGTCTTCGACCAATATCTGTTGGCCGCCGGGGCCGCTGATGATCTCGTTTCGGAATTCAGCCCCGTCTGCCTTAAGTTTCGCAACAAGGGCTGCCAAGTCCTCCACCTCGATCACGAAGCGGTTCCAGCCGCCGGGCTCAGGTTGGCGGCCATCCGGCATAGGCCGCGAGGCAGATGCCTGCGGTCCGGCCAGCCATAGCGTTAGGTCGCCACGCTTCATGATCGCTATGGTGCTGCCAAATTGCTCGACGACCTCGAAGCCGAATTTGCCGGTGTAGAACTCGATGGATGCATCAACGTCGTTGACTATGTAGCGAACGGTAGCCATAGTCACTTCTGCAGTTGAAACAAAACAAGCGCTGGCTTTTCTAGTCGTCGGTCTTTGGCTTCTTGGCCGCGTCGGCTTTACCGCAGTCGCAGCCGCCGTTCTCGTGCCGGTCACAGGGCGCCTCAGACTTGCGGCGCAGGGCTTCCAGCTCGTCCCAGGGCTCGATCTCGTGCTTGAGGAATTCGGCGCGCTTGCCCTCTGCCAACGAAACAATCACTGCTTGTTTCAACGGCACAATATCCAACACGCGGCCTTTGCCCAGGGGCGTCACTACATCCTTGCCGCGCTTGGGCAGCGTTTTGCGGGCCTCGACATATTGCTCATATTCGTAGATCAGGCAACAGCGCAGGCGCCCGCACATGCCGGTGATCTCGCTGGGATCCAACGAAATACCCTGGGCTTTAGCCATCTTAATCGAGATCGGGCTGAACTCGGTGAGAAACATGGAGCAGCAGCGTGTCTCCAACCCGCACGCACCCATGCCGCCCAAGATCTTGGCCACGTCTCGCGGGCCAACCCGGCGCAGCTCCACTTTAGAGTGGTCGTATTTCTGCTGCATCTCTTTTTGCAGTTTCCCCAGGTCGAGCTCTTCATCCCCTTCTGTATTGTAGAGAAAGGTCAAGGATTTGCCGTCGAAAGTAAATTCCGCCTTGACGATTTTCACACCCTCATATTTCATTTCAGAAGCAGCCGCTCTGCAATCGATCATGGCTTCCACTTCTTTTTTCTGCCAATCTTTATATTTTTGCAGGTCACTTTCACTGGCTTTGCGTTCGATGGCTTTCCAACTACCTTGCTGCGGTTGGGGGGGCTGGTCCAGGCGTTGCACCACCTGACCGATCTGCACGCCGCGGCTGGTTTCCACAATAGCATAGTCGCCCGGTTTCAAATCAGGAATCTTGGTGGCATCGAAATGATACAACTTGCCGATCTTCTGGAAACGGACCCCGACGATCTGAGGCGAAGGTGTAGTAGCCGGTTGGGCTTCGGTCATCAGGTTTTTACTCGTCGTCTATTCTAATCGGGATTGCTTGGCTTTGTGTGGCCAGGGCGGCCACAGAGGCCAGCAGCGAAATCTCGGAAGCAATCGCCTTCAGTGCCTTGGCTGCTTCGGAATCAGGATGAGTGTGCACGACGGGTTTGCCGGAATCGCTGCCAGCCCGCACCTGGGCTTCCAGGGGGATGGCGCCGATGAAAGGAACACCGAATTCTTTCGCCAAAGCCTTCCCGCCGCCGCTGCCGAATACTTCAAGGCGCGTGCCGTCCGGCAAGGCCATGTAACTCATGTTCTCGATCATACCCATCAAGGGCACGCGCAACTGGCGGAACATCTCTGCGCCGCGCCGGGCGTCATCCACCGACACCTTCTGCGGCAAGGTAACGATCACCCCACCGCTCAACGGCGTAGTCTGCGCCAGGGAGAGTTGCACGTCACCGGTGCCGGGAGGAAGATCAACGATCAAATAATCCAGATCGCCCCACTCTACATCGTTCATGAATTGCTGCATCGCGTTGTGCAGCATGGGGCCGCGCCACACCATGGCTTGTTCCGGCTTCACCAAGAAGCCGATCGACATCAGCTTGACACCGTAGGCCTCGGCCGGCGTCAGCCGGCCGCTGTTATCCGGCGGCATGGGCAGGTGCTCCACGCCCATCATGGTGGGGATGTTGGGGCCGTAGATGTCCGCGTCCAGCAGGCCAGTGTGCGCTCCCGCTTTGGCTAGGATAACGGCCACGTTGGCCGCCACCGTGCTCTTGCCCACGCCGCCCTTGCCGGAGGCAATAGCGATCACATTCTTCACGCCGGCAGCCTGGCCGGCGCGCGGCCGGCCATCAGTGGGTACCTCAACCTGCCGCTCGATCTTCACTTTGGCCGCTCCGGCTTTTTCCACGGCAGCGCGGGCTTTATTTTCGATCTGTTCAGCGAAGGGGTGCAGCGGCGTAGCGAGCACCAAGCGAAAACTAGCTTCGGCGCCCTTGACACGCAAATCCCTGATGGCGTTCAGCGCAATCAGGTCCTTTTTGAAAGCCGGATCCTGCACCTTACTCAACGCGGAAAGAAGGCTTGCTTCAGTTAATTCGTTTTTTGTCATATCGTATGGGACTGTTTTTCCAAAGCGGGTAATTACCTACCCAATAGTCAGTCGTTTGTCCAAGTCGGCGTTCGCTTTATCGATCATTTTTAATAGCGCCCGCTCCCCACCCCGATAACGGCGCACCGCGTCCTG
>DATDRZ010000011.1:0-3510 GCA_035291465.1 Anaerolineales bacterium | reverse complement strand
CAATCTCGTTTTCCAGCGTCCCGCAGGTTTCTTGCAACCCGTGGGTTGCTCAACCAAAACCTGCGGGACGCTTTTGAGTTCAGTCCCAAAGATACTTTCTGATTTTCCCAAAACCTCTCGCTTCACCCTGAAAACCAGTGGGCAGAGGCCGTATTTCGGTCTTCGTCTTCATGGGGCCAGCAATCTCGTTTTCCAGCGTCCCGCAGGTTTCTTGCAACCCGTGGGTTGCTCAACCAAAACCTGCGGGACGCTTTTGAGTTCAGTCCCAAAGATACTTTCTGATTTTCTCATAACCTCTCGCTTCACCCTGAATGTCGTATACAAATTCGCGGTATTCCTCCGCCGAGGCGAAATGGTCATGGATGAACATTTCGTCTTTCAATATACCGTTCCTCTGCCCAACCCATTCTAGGTAATTCGAGTACGGCCAATCTTCGGGGCGGGGAACCATGCGTGCCTTGACAGGATTGCGATGAATGTATCTGCACAGGTGAATTAAATACTCCCAACGGTCCACACAAACATGGCGGAAACGCCCTTCAACCAACGTCCCTGAACGGTCTTGCTGCTGGTTGACCGCCTGGACATAGGCATTGAACAGTACGTTGATGAATTTCGACAAAGGTTCGTCAGTTTCCTGTCTGAGCAGGAAATGGTAATGATTGGGCATCAGGCAATATGCGATGAATGTCGCGCCGTATTTGGGCGAGTAGCGCTTGACCAGACGCAGGAGGTATTCATAATTGCCCGAGTTGAAGAAAAGCGGCTGCTTGCCTGCGCCGCGATTGTAAATGTGATAATACTGGCCTGCGGTGAAAATGTTACCACGATACGGCATGATTCTCCTGGTTGGAGCGTCCCGCAGGTTTTAGAAATGAGGAGAAATCAGGCGAATCGAACCTGCGGGACAATTTTGTTATGGGGCAAGCAATCTCGTCTTCGTCTCGATGATCAAATCCCCAGGCGGGAGGCGCAAGGCTTTCAAGGCTTCAAAACCGCCAGCTTCTTTTACTTCCTGGGCATCGAAGATATTGGTGGTTTCCAGTTCTTCGATTCCGCCGCGTTCGAACTGGCGGGCCATAGCATACAGCACCTGCTCGGCCTTGCCTGGCAGTCCCTTGAGCCACTGGCGCTGTTTATAAGCGAAGGAAGCGGCGCGTTCGGCGCGCGAGCGGGCGGCCGCGCCGTAGGCCAGCTCAGCCAACACATCGTACAGGTCGCAGGCTTCTTGATCCCTGAGGACGCGCAACAGCCGCACCGAGGCCCCATCGCCGGGCAGGTGTTCCAGCAGCTCGCGGCGGCGGTCTGGCCAGATCCAGCGCGTCCGCAAATCTTCCAGGGAAGGAGCAACTTCGGTCAGTTTTTCAGCCAGGCGCTGCTCGTATTCTTCCACCGGCATGAGCGTTTCGCGCCCATCCTGCTCGACCACAATCGCCCGCCCTTCGCCCATGCTGTGCACATCGAAGCCTTCCACCCGGATGATATCCGTCTCCCGAGTGGTTTCGCGCACGCCTTCCCCCTTGGGAGCGAATTCCAGCGGCGGCTTGTACTCGCGGGAAGGATGGCCGCGCGACTCGAAGGGATGGCCGAACAGGCGGGTGGCGTTGGTGTAATCGTAGATGCGAAACATCAGTTTGCTGCCGCGCGGCTCTCCGGTGCGGGTGCCGCGCCCGACGCGCTGGTAGAACTCGATTGGCGACTGTAGATACTGGAAGAAAACCACGTTTTCGAGATTGGGAATGTCCACGCCTGTGGACAGCAAATCTACCGTGGCGGCGACGAAGTGGGAGGATTTCGACCCGCGCAAGTCGGGGATTAGCTGCTCGGCGGATGGCCGCAGGTTGGGATTGCCGGTGCACTGGAAGGCGTAATTCTCTAACGGCCACTCGTTCCGCTCCCGGCACCAGGCCTGGTACAGGTTGTTCATCGCATGCGTCACCATGGTGGCATGGGTATCGCGTACACAGAAGATGATCGTCTTCTGGAGTGGCCCGCCGGTGTTCAGCAGATGCTCAAACAAATCCTCGCACATAGCCTGTACGCGGTCGGGGAGCATCAGTTTTTCTTCATACTGCCGGGCGGTGTACTGGTCTTGCAGTTGGTCAGGCTCGACCTGTTGACCAGTAAAGGGATCGGTGGCTGTACGCTGCTCGATGTCGGCGCGGGTGATGGTGGTTTGGTCCAGATCCGGCTTGCGGCGAATGACCTCGCTGGCTGCCAGGTAGCCATCTTCTTGCCCCATCCACATGGGGTACTCGTAGACAGGCTGCCTGAAGTATTCGAGGTTGTGATTGGTGATTTCTTCGTCGGCTTTGCGCGCAGGATCGTCAACCCTTCCGCCCACAACGATGCGCGGCGTGGCCGTCAGCCCGATGTGGACGGCGTCCGGATTGTCGGTCAGCACGATGCTCCATTTGCCCCAGGCTGAGCGGTGGCACTCGTCAATGATAATGTGACTGAAGGTGCCAGGGGGGTAGTTCTCGCGCCAAAAACGAGGTTCCTTGTCCTCATCTGTGATGTTCAGAGTCTGGTACGAGGCGATCACGATGCGGGCGTTGGTCTTGGGGTCATCGGAGGTGGCGATCTGAGCGTTATCGCCGAAGATGGCATGCAGCTTTGTCCAACCCTGTGTGCGCAGCTCGTCCCGGTCGCAGACAAATAGGGCTTTGCGTAACTGTCCGCTCTGGGCGAGCTTATGGAGCAACTGCGCGGCGATGATCGTCTTCCCGGTACCGGTTGCCAACGATAGTAGAACGCGATTTCCACCTCGAGCCATTTTTTCCAGCGTAGAGCGAATGGCAGCATCCTGAAAATACCAGCGCGCTGCCTCCCCACCTTTGTAAGGCTCAAATAGTGACCTGGAATGCTGACTCGCAAGCGAAATGCCTTTGATCTCCTCGTACCGGGCGCGCAAGTCGGCAGGGGCGATTTCCCCGCTTCTGCCGGCAGGCAGAGCAGGTAGTCCATGCGGCCTTTGCCGCGCCGCGGCCGACCGGCAATGATCTCCACCTGTCCCACTGTGCGCTCGGGACGAATTAAATCTTCGGTCCAACCAAGCGCGTGTATTTTTGGATTGATCAGTTCCCTTCGGGTGATGTCTTCGTTTCGGGGCATGGATATTTCCTGTCGCATTCCATGAAAGGAAAATCTGGCTAAACTATACTCGATTTTGTGAGGTCGGGGTAACTTACTATTTCAATATTATGGCTGAGGCTTATTGTCACTGCAGTCCTTCAGGTATAAAGAAAAACCATAGCAATTCAAGCTATGGTTCGTAAATAGTAGCGGGGGCAGGATTCGAACCAAGAACCTTCGGGTTATGAGCAAAAATTTTAATAATGACCCTTCTAAATTCCCCGTGCCAAGGTGTAGAAGACTTCATTCCAACGGATTTCTTTTTTGAAATCTGTGATGCAGGTGTTTTCATCAATAAGCAGCATCTCAAGATCTGCCATTTCAGCGAAATCCTGCAGCTGCTGGGCTGTCACGTCGAAGCTGAAGCCGGTATGA
>DATDRZ010000010.1:0-61498 GCA_035291465.1 Anaerolineales bacterium | reverse complement strand
GGCCGAAGTTTGCACCAGCGAGTCGTTCATGATCTGGGGCAATTAGCAGACAAGGATGAACGCTGAAGGATGAAAGATGAAAGGCCGCTTTTGATATCCTTGGGACACGTCGAAGAGGAAGGTGAACGAGAATGAATAATGAAGAAGTTGTCGTACTGATGAATCAATATATTGATACGAAGTCCCAGATCTCGCTTCTCGAGGCGGATAAGCAGAAGTTGATCGATGAGGCGATGCCGAAGGAGGTTCGAGAACGGGTGGAAGAGATCGAGGAGGAGTTTGCAGGCAAAACTGAAAAGGCTCAAAAAGACCTTGAAAAACTGGAGGAAACGATCAAGGCTGGGATTGTTTCTTTGAAAAAGACACTGGTGGTGAAAGGTATGAAGGCGTTTTATTACGAGGGCAGGGTTACGTGGGACGCCAAAGGGCTTGAAGGTGTGATCAAAAATAATCCTGATGTGGCGAAGGTAATCACCAAGTTCAAGAAGCAGGGCAAAGATTACGCCTCGTTTCGTTTCGAATAATTCAAGAGGCGGTCGGATATCCGCCTCCTATCCTGATAGCTTTTGAAAGTGCAGCCGCGGCTTAATAAAGCCGATGGCTGTCCAGTCTTCCCGCATCCCCGGTTTCTATAACTTGCCGTTAGCTGACCGTACCCAACGCCTGGCTGAAGCCGGCGGCCTGGACGCGGCCAGCCTAGTCGCGCTTAGCGGCGTCAGCGGCCTGGATCGCGATCTGGCCGATCATATGATCGAGAACGTGGTCGGGACTTACAGCTTGCCTCTGGGCGTGGCGCTCAATTTCGTGGTCAATGGCCGCGAGGTGCTGGTGCCCATGGTCATTGAGGAGCCATCAGTCGTAGCCGGGGCATCTTATATGGCAAAGCTGGCCCGCGCCGCGGGCGGCTTCCGTGCGTCAGCGGATGCGCCGGAGATGATCGGGCAGATGCAGCTGCTCGATATCGCCGACCTGGACACGGCTGCTGAGGCGATCAGCGACGCAAAGGATGACCTGCTTTCTGAGGTAGCTTCCATCGATCCTGTTTTAGTGAAGCTCGGTGGCGGTCCCCACGATCTGGAGATCCGCCGCATCGAAGAATCGCCGATCGGGCCGTTCCTTGTCTTGCACTTGATCTACGACGTCCGCGACGCCATGGGCGCCAACGCGGTCAACACTGCATGCGAGCGCCTGGCGCCTCGCATCGAGGCACTCACCGGTGGCCGTGTGCACTTGCGCATCCTCAGCAACTTGGCCGACCGGCGCTTGGCGCGTGCCGAATGCACCATCTTCCTTGGCGAACTCGCCTTCGGCGAGTTCAGCGCCGAACAAGTTCGCGATGGCATCATAGAAGCATGGGCTTTCGCCGTCGCGGACCCTTATCGCGCAGCGACACATAACAAGGGCATCATGAACGGGATCGATTCCGTCGTCATCGCAACGGGAAACGATTGGCGCGCAGTGGAAGCCGGCGCTCACGCTTATGCAGCGCGTTCCGGGCGCTACAGTTCATTGAGTAACTGGGGCAAGGATGCGAAAGGAAATCTCGTCGGCAGCCTTGAATTGCCGATGGCGGTCGGTATTGTTGGCGGGGCCACAAAAGTCCATCCCGGCGCTCAAGCGGCGCTAAAACTGATGGGTGTGACCACCGCAGCAGAGTTGGCTGAAAACATCGTTTCTGTTGGACTTGCGCAGAATCTGGCAGCCCTGCGCGCTCTCGCCACCGAGGGCATCCAGCGTGGGCATATGAGTCTGCACGCCCGCCAAGTGGCAATAGCCGCTGGCGCGCAAGGTGAACTCATCGAAAAACTGGCTGGTGAATTGGTCAAAGAAAATACCGTGCGCATTGATCGCGCCGAGCAATTGTTGAAGGAATGGTCCCATGACTGAAAACGATCACGATCACGAGCACGCCCGGGTGCTCAAAACTGAGCATCCCGTTGGCATCGTTGGGTATGGCGCCTACGTACCGCGTTATCGTTTACCCGCGCGCGAGGTGGCGCGCATTTGGACGGATGGCACCGGTGGCTTACCTATCGAAGAGAAATCTGTGCCGGGTCTCGATGAAGACGTCGCCACCATGTCCATCGAGGCCGCACGCAACGCCCTTGCTCGCGCTCAGATCAACCCGCGCGAACTGCGCGCTGTCTGGGTCGGTTCCGAATCTCATCCCTATGCAGTGAAGCCAACTTCCACCATCGTCGCCGAAGCCATCGGCGCCGTACCCAGCACCCAGGCTGCCGATTGGGAATTCGCTTGCAAGGCTGGCACCGAAGCCATGGTGGCAGCCATGGGCTTTGTTGGCTCGCAGATGGCGCGCTATGCGCTCGCCATCGGCATGGACACCGCGCAGGGACGCCCGGGCGATGCCCTGGAATATACTGCGGGGGCAGGAGGCGCGGCTTTCATCATAGGTCCGGGAGAAGAGTCATTGGCCGAGATCGAATCTTCGTACTCATTCGTCACGGACACGCCCGATTTCTGGCGCCGCCAGTACGCGAAATATCCCGAGCATGGTCAGCGCTTCACCGGCGAGCCTGCCTACTTCAAGCACATTACTTCCGCGGGTGAAGCCATGTTTGAAGCCACAAACACGAAGCCCGAAGACTATGCGTACGCGGTCTTCCATCAGCCCAATACAAAGTTCCCGCAGCGCGCGGGACAGATGCTGGGCTTCAAGCCCGAGCAGATCGAAACCGGCTTGCTGGTGCCGCGCATTGGCAACACGTACTCTGGTGCAGCAATCATTGGCCTCACCGCCATTCTAGATATCGCCGAACCCGGCGAGCGCATCATGATGGTTTCCTTTGGCTCCGGCGCGGGGTCGGACGCCATGGTGCTGCGCGTCACCGACAAGATCGTTGGCAAGCCTCAGCTTGCCACCACCACCGAAGAATATATTGCCCGCCGCACGGAGATCGATTATGCGGAATACGTACGCATGCGTGGAAAACTAACAATGAAGTGATCAGGCAATCCGTAATCAGGCACTCAGGAAAGACGTTTCCCCGATTACATTTCACTGATTACTTTTTAGAAAGAGATTGAGGATATACGTGACCAAAGTCGTCATCGCCGGCATCGGCCAGACACCAGTCAACGAGCAATGGGAAGTTTCCTTGCGCGAGCTGGGTTTGCAAGCCATGGAAGCTGCCATGCAGGATGCAGGCGGCCTACGGCCCACCGCGCTCTACGTTGGCAATATGTTGGCAGGCACACTTTCGCGCCAGGCTCATTTGGGCGCGTTGTTGGCTGACTTCGCTGGGCTGACTGGGATCGAAGCGGCAACCATAGAAGCGGCCGGTGCTTCCGCGGCGATGGCGCTGCGCGTCGGCACACTGGCTGTCGCATCCGGCATGGTTGACGCGGCCATGGTGCTCGGCGTCGAGAAGCTCAGCGATCAAGTTCCCGCGCAGGTAGAGTCTGCGCTGGCGATGGGGTCGGACACGGATTACGAAGCCGAGCAGGGTCTCACCCTGACTGCACAAGCCGCCATGTTGGCTCAACGCTATATGCATGAATACAAAATTCCCGAGCACGGGCTTGGAGGTTTTCCCCTCACTGCCCATGCCAACGGAGTGCACAATCCCAACGCCATGTTCCGCAAAGCAGTTAAGCCTGAAACCTATGCCAAAGCGGGCATGGTCAGCGCGCCGCTGAATATGTTCGATGTTGCACCTAACGCGGATGGCGCGGCCGCGCTTCTCCTCACTCGCGAAGATTTGCTGCCTTCCGGCTTTCCGCATCCATTAGTGGAGATTGCTGGCTCCAGCGCAGTCACCGACACTCTGGCGCTGCATGATCGCCCGGACCCGCTCACTTTCAACGCTGCGCGTCTCTCTGTTGAACGCGCTTGTGCCCAGGCAGGCATCCTGCCCAAGGATGTTGACCTATTCGAGCTCTTCGATGCCTTTTCTATTTATAGTGTGTTGTCAATGGAAGCAGCTGGCTTCTCGCTGAAGGGAGAAGGTTGGAAATTGGCGCAGAATGGCGCCATCAGTCTCACCGGCGAAATGCCCATCGCCACCCTGGGCGGTCTCAAAGCCCGCGGCTTCCCCGGCGGCGCAACCGGCGCCTATCAGGCTGTCGAAGCCGTATTGCAGTTGCGCGGTCAGGCGGGTGGGGCACAAGTGAAGGACGCCAAGATCGCCCTGGTGCAAAGCCTGGGCGGCCCGGCATCGACCGCGGTAACACATGTTCTCAGAGTTGCCTAACCACAATTCACCAATCACAGTTCACTAGCTTTTTAATAACTTTCTTAGACCCTTCGCGCTTACCCGTTTCGGAGGGGACCAAGAGTTCTTATGACCGTAACAGGCAGGATGCTGCCAGGTTAATTGCATAGGAGGTAAATTTCCATGACTCACCAAAAAGCGATAACTGCGGGCTTGGCGGCTCTCCTTCCCTTGGTCATGTCTCTATCTCTGCCCCAATCCGAGCCCATTGCAGGTTGCCCTAATGGTTTCCAACTTCATCTGGTCGCCGACCATCACGACGGAGAAATGCATTTCCACGTTGGCACGGACGACGATCAAAACGGAGATGGATGGATCTGTGCGCAACATGTTTCGGCGGATGGAAACATTCATCTGCACATAGACAATCAAGTGCGGAACAGCTAGGCAGTACCACTCTCCTTTTATTTACAGACAGAGCATTCTGGCGCGCAACATCAATAGGCCGGACCGCGGTGTCCGGCCCGTAATGACGCGGCCTTTCCGCTTATGGGTATAGCTAAGAGCTGACCGTTGAAAGCTGATAGCTTCTGATAGTTTCCCCAGGCTAGATTCAGCGTTGTACAGGAAAAGGAGCAAGATGGATATCCCGCGCCATTGGAGACTAAAACGACAGCGCTACGCCCTGGTAGGCGAGGTCTGCGAGCATTGCAATGCCAAACTCTTCCCGCCGCGCGACATCTGCCCAGAATGCGGCGAAGAGGCTAAGACCCTCTTCCAGTTCAGCGGCAAAGGCGAGGTCTACTCGTACACCACCGTCTACGAGGCGCCCGAAGGCTACGGTGAGCAGGCGCCTTATACGCTTGCCATGGTGAAGCTGGACGAAGGTCCGCTGATCACCGCCCAGCTCACTGACCTCGGAGCCCAGAAGCCCGCCATCGGCATGCCGGTGGAAATGGTCACCCGCTTGCTGCGCTCCGCCACCGATGAACGAGGCATGCTCATTTACGGATACAAGTTCAGGCCGGCGGTAGCGTAAGCGGCCTAAGGAAACAAACAATTGCCAGCGTTTGCTGGCAATTGTTTTGTTCTTAGGATATGAACGTAAATAATCTCCGCCGCCGTATCAATGCTCTCCTCTATTTCTTCATCTTTGCGTTGTTTATCAGCGGGCTGACCGCCATTCCTCTGCAATTTGAACTCGGATTCCTCAACCAACTCCTCGGCGTTGGCACCTGGGTTGAAGGCATTTCCCCGGGTTTGGCATTCTGGATTACTCAGGTCTGGCAAGGTTTGACCGATTCGTATCGAGCTTATCCATTCCTTCAATACGGCACCGATTGGTTGGCGTTCGCGCATTTTGTCATTGCTATCGCGTTCTTCTGGGTGGTCAAAGATCCAGTGCGCAACATCGCCGTAATCGAATTTGCCATGGCGGCTTGCGTGCTTGTTATCCCAGCGGCATTAATCTTCGGAGAACTCCGCCAGATCCCATTTTTCTGGCGGTTGATCGACACCTCATTTGGTTTTTTCGGTATCATTCCGTTATGGCTGTGCAGAAAATACATCCTTCAACTTGGAGCATCACATATTGCGCTAACACAGGTCGCCTAGCATGAGTTCGAAGATCCGTGTTGGTTCGATCGTCATCCGCGTCGATGATCTGGTGCGCCAGACCGAGTTCTGGTCAGCGGCGCTGGATTACGTTCCACGGGATGATCCGCACACCGGCGATTCTGTGTTGCTGCGCCCCAAAGACGGTGTTGGTCCCAATATCAATCTTGACCGCGTCCGTTCCGCATTGCAAATTCCACCTCGCATCCATCTCGACCTATATACAAATGGTCCGGAGGAACAGGCGGCTGAAGTCAAGCGCCTAATCGCCCTCGGCGCCACTGAGGTGCACTGGGACCGCAAGCCGCCAGATGCGGATTACATCATCCTGGCTGATCCGGAGGGCAACCGGTTTTGCGTGATCGCCTGACTGGGAAAAAGCGGGAGATTACAAATTCCCCAAGATTTTTGTGACAATTGGTAATTCTCTACCTGTCCTAAACGATTAGACTTTCCTTGTGGTTTGGAAGTTCCAAACCCCGGATATTCTGGATAATTTGAAAGGAGTCTGAAAAAGATGGGACACAATGGCATGAAGGCAGTTATTCCGTTGCTTTTGGTTTTAATTGTCGGGGGGTCAGCATGCAGCCAGTCGGTAACGCCTGGGCCTTCCACTCTTCCCCTGTCCACGGAGGCGTTGCCAGCAGCAGAAACGGATTCGGGAACCATACTTTCGTCACCAATCCCCGGAGGTATTGATGTATCCATTGGACCGTTGAGCGCTGTTTTGCCCCGAGGCTTGGCAATTGGCGCGAGCGGCAGTGAGTTTCCGCGCGCCGAAGGAGATGATGTCGCGCCGTGGGACGTGACCCCGGGTCATTTCCAGCTCATCCTTGAGGGTTATGCCTTGGGGGATAAGTTCCATCAGCCCCAGATTCTGGTTTATCCAGCCCCGGGCTATGCCGAGCTATATCCACCTGCATTCGAAAGTATCCGACGTTTGGACAATATTCTGTTTGACCCTGATGGAGTGAATAACCAGGAACCACTTCCCACGGTCCCGTTTTTCAATGCCGCGCAAGTCTTTGCATCAAATATACAAGCTGTTGAATTTCAAAACGGAAGCGGGGTCCGTTTCCTGACCGAATACGCGCAATATGCCGCGCCTGTTAACAACCATGAACTGTTCTACCATTTCCAAGGACTGACGCGCGACGGGTTGTATTATGTTATTGTAATTCTTCCCATCACGGTTCCAATCCTGTCGGACAGCAACGACCCTGCCGCAATGATTCCGGCGGGAGGAGTAGCGTATCCCGATATCAACGACGTCAATGCTGATTGGGATGGCTATTACGCCGCGATTACGACGCTTCTAGATGCGACTCCGCCCGAGTCATTTTCTCCCGCGATCAGCCAACTGGATTTGCTGATTCAATCGATCCACGTTACTCCATAAGCGTCGTTCGGCGAGCTAATGTACTGCCAAGTAGTCTGAGATGGCTTTATCGTAATGGGCGGTAGCTCTAAAACCTTTGACAGCTAAGGCTTTGCGCAGTTCGTTAGTTGGGCCGCCCTTTTGCAAAGAATTCAATATCGGTGCGTAATCCGCGGGATCGCAGACGAGAGTGACACGCTCATGGTTTTTTGCGGCGGCGCGAATGAGGGTGACGCCGCCGATGTCGATGTTTTCGATGACCTCTGAATAACTCACATCGGGTTTGGCTATCGTGGCCGCGAATGGGTAGAGGTTTACAGCCACTAGATCGATGTAATCCCATCCCCGGTTGAGCAATTGCTGGTGGTCTTCCTGGGTGGGTCGGGCCAGCAGCCCTCCGTGGATCGCCGGATGCAAGGTCTTGACTCTCCCTCCGAGGATCTCCGGAGACTTGGTGTAGTGGGCGACTTCAGTCACCGGTAATCCATTCTCTCGTAGGAGTTTTGCAGTGCCGCCGGATGCAAGCAGTGTCCAGCTCAAGGTCGTGAGCCCGCCGGCAAATTCGACAATGCCGGTCTTGTCGTGAACCGAGAGAATGGCGATTGGCATTAAGGACTCCGTTGGTGAGTATTCTGTGAAATTACTTTTTGGAGCGTACTTACAAGCAGACGGTGTTCTGTTTGGTGAATGTGGCTTTCGAGTAATTCCAATGTATCTTCTTTGTGGATAGCAACAATCTCGGTGCCTAATACCGGACCATTGTCTACACCTTCGTCCGGAACCAAATGGACCATGACCCCAGTGTGATCGATTTCGCCCCGCTGGAAAGCATTAAAGGCGCGCTGGATGGCATGCGTGCCAGGGAACATTCCGGGAAGAGCGGGGTGCAAATTGATAACGCGGTTGGGAAAAAGAGATAGAAAGTCGTTGGAGAGAAGGTGCATCCAACCCGCCAGGATGATGTAGTCAGGCTGTTTTGCGGAAATGTATTCTGCCAATCGAACATCGTATGCGCGGCGAGTTTCGTTTTTCTCTTTGGCAAGAAAGATAGCTTCAATGCCGGCATCGCGCGCCCGAGTCAAGCCCTGGGCATTGCCTTTATTCGATATGACAGCCACAACTGTTGCAACAAGTTCCCCAGACTCGCAAGCATCCAGAACGGCCTGCAGGTTGGAGCCATTGCCGGAGATGAGGACGACAAGCCGAGCTGGAGCGGGCATCAATGATCGGCAAAGAGTTAATGATGGAAGAGGCGCACGCCGCTGAAGATCATGGTCATGCCATATTCGTTGGCGGCCTGGATGACGTCTTCGTCGCGCAGAGAGCCGCCCGGCTCAAGAACATATTTCACGCCGCTCTGGCTGGACCGGTCGATGCTGTCTCGGAAAGGGAAGAATGCGTCGGAACCAAGGGTGACGCCATCCAATTTGGAGAGCCAGTTACGTTTTTCCCCGGGAGACAGTTGATTAGGAATACTTGTGAAAAGTTTGGGCCAACCCCTTTTTTCATTGGGGGTCACATCTTCGCGCAAGAACTGGTCGATGGCATTATCTCGGTCAGGACGCTTGATCCCGGGCTTGAAAGGTAAATTCAATACGGATGGATGTTGGCGCAAAAACCATAAATCCGCTTTTTGGCCAGCCAGGCGGACGCAATGGATACGCGACTGCTGGCCCGCCCCCACGCCAATGGTCTGACCATCCAGGACAAAGCAAACCGAATTGGACTGGGTGTACTTGAGAGTGATCCAGGCGAGGGTGAGGTCACGCACGGCCGCAGGAGGGAGGCTTCGGCTTTCGGTGACAATGTTGGCGAAATCGGATTGAGCGACGAGACGATCGTGACGGCGTTGTTCAAAGGTTACGCCAAAGACATCACGGTTTTCAATGGGTGGCGGTTCATAGGACGGGTCGATTTGCAGGATGGCATACTTGCCCCCTTTTTTGTTTTTGAGAATCACGAGCGCTTCCGGCGCGTAAGCGGGCGCGATCACGCCGTCGGAGACTTCGCGGGCAATCAACTTTGCCGTGGTGGTGTCCACGGGTTCAGATAGCGCAATGAAATCCCCAAAGGAACACAGGCGGTCGGCGCCGCGGGCGCGAGCATAGGCTGTGGCGAGTGGTGAAAGTTCAAGGCCATCGACCAGATAACTTTTCTTGAGCGAGTCTGAAAGCGGCACCGCAACCGCCGTTCCAGCGGGGCTGACATGCTTGAAGGATGCTGCTGCGGGGAGATGCAGGGCTTCCCCAAGTTCCTTGACCAGTTGCCAGGCGTTGAGCGCATCAAGCAGATTAATGTAGCCTGGCGATCCCCCGAGGACGGCGAGGGGCAGGTCAGCGTTATTTTTCATGAAGACGCGGGCTGGCGCCTGTTGGGGGTTAATTCCATAACGGAGCGAGAGAGATGACGGCATGAGTTTTCCTATTCCACGGATTGCAGAATTTCCTGTTTTGCGAACAAAACCCTTCGCTCCCCCTCAAGCAGCTCACCAATGATGAACGTCGCATCAGAGATGCTTTCCTGAAACTCAGCCGCGTAAGATTTATCTATAATGGCGATCATTCCGATGCCCAAATTGAAGACGCGGAACATTTCCTCGGGATGAACCTTCCCTTTCTGCTGAATAAGATTCCACAAAGGCGGCACGGGCCACGAGCCGGGATGGATCATGGCGTCAAGATTCTCTGGCAAAACGCGCGGAATGTTTTCTACAAAACCCCCGCCAGTGATATGTGCCAGGGCTTTAATATTAGGAAGCAGAGGATAGAGGGCGGATAAATACGAGCGATGCGGCGCCAGAAGGGCGTCTGTCAGTGAACAGCCGAGTTCTGGGTAAACAGTATTGAGGGGTGTGTCTGCAAACGCTTTGCGGATCAGCGAGTAGCCGTTGGTGTGCGGTCCACTAGATGTGAGGCCAATCAACACGTCGCCTGCATGGATATTTGGGCGCGGCATTATTGCATCCCGTTCAACGATACCCACGATGGTGGCTGCCACATCAAAT
The DNA here is from genome assembly GCA_035291465.1 of Anaerolineales bacterium. Taxonomy (GTDB): domain Bacteria; phylum Chloroflexota; class Anaerolineae; order Anaerolineales; family UBA11579; genus JAMCZK01. The sequence continues at coordinate 51,330 of DATDRZ010000010.1, read as the reverse complement.
TCCTCGGCGCAGTAGACACCCGGCATTTCCGCCGTCTCGCCGCCGAGGAGCGCCATGCCGGCCTCGTTGCAGGCTTCGGCGATGCCCGTCACCACTTCGGCCACTTGCTCCGGGTCAAGCTTCGATGCTGCAAAATAGTCCATGAAGAAGAGTGGACGTCCACCCTGCACCAGGATGTCGTTGACGCAATGGTTGACGATGTCATGGCCAATGCCGCGGTAGCGGCCGACGGCGGCCGCAAGCTTGACTTTCGTGCCTACGCCATCTGTCGACGCGACCAACACAGGGGATGTCATCGCCTTTAATATGGAGGCGTCAAAAAGCCCGCTAAACGAACCGATGCCGGCAAGCACGTCTGGGCTGTGGGTGGATTGGACTGCGCTTTTCATCCGGTTCACGGCGCGATTGCCTGCGTCAATTGAGACTCCGGATTCAGCATAGGCCGATTGCAAAGCGCGTTGGCCAATATCGCGCCGATATTGCATGCCATCAAAGGAGACTTGATTGATGCTGGTATAAACCTGTTTCACTGCAGCATCGAGCGTATCTGCCCAGCCGGTCAGTCCCAAGGCGCGTCCGCCGGAAGTAATGATCTTCCGACCTTCGGCCCTGGTTCCAGCATGAAAACAAATTGTATTCGCCGGCAATGCGTCTATCCTCACTTCGTTGCCTGTTGCCGCCTTTTCCGGATACCCCTCGCTCGCCAGCACCACGCAAACTGATGCACCATTAAGCCAATTAACGTCAAGGTCCTTCAGCTTTCCGTCTACGCAGGCCTCGGCGATCTCCAGCAAATCCGTTTCCAGCAACGGAAGCACGGCCTGGGTCTCTGGGTCTCCAAAGCGGCAGTTAAATTCTAGGACACGAAGTCCACTCGATGTCAGGATAAGACCTGCATACAGCACGCCAACGAATGGGTTTCCCTCTTCGCACATTCCCTGAATGGCGGGTTTTAGGATCATTTCGACCGCTTCAGTCATTAAACTCGCAGTGAAGGACGGAACCGGCGCATACGCACCCATGCCGCCCGTATTGGGCCCGCGATCGCCCTCCAGCAAACGTTTATGATCCTGCGCCGCAGGCATCTGGACAATGGTCTGGCCATCGGTGAACGCCATCAACGAGACTTCCTCTCCACTAAGACGTTCCTCAATCAGGATTTCTCTCCCCGCAGCACCAAATGTTTTATTGAGTAGCATAGATTCGAGGGTTGCCTTGGCTTCGTCAAACGTTTCGGGCAGGACCACGCCTTTACCCGCTGCGAGGCCGGAAGCTTTGAGCACGATCGGGTGTTCCAATTTTTTAAGATAGGTTAGGGCTTCCTCAAACTGAGCGAACGTCGCATAACGCGCAGTGGGGATTAGATGTCGTGCCATGAAATTTTTAGCGAAAACTTTGGATGCCTCTATCTGCGCTGCGGCTCGCTTTGGCCCGAAGCACCGGACTCCTGCCGCCGATAACGAATCGGGCAACCCAGCGGCGAGCGGCCCTTCGGGCCCGACCAGCACTATGTCGATTTGTTTCTCTTTACAAAATTGAATGATTGCGGCATGGTCATCTGAATTCAAGTCAACATTTTCACCGCATGTCATCGTCCCGGTGTTGCCAGGCGCGATATAAAGCCTGGACAATCTCGGCGATTGCATCACCTTCCATGCCAGGGCATGCTCTCGCCCGCCCGAACCTATGATTAAAACGTTCATCTACACCCTATTTCAGGCTTTGCTCAAAGCCAGTCTTGATGCTTTCAACGTTCACGGGAATTGGATACATTCCCGTGAAACACGCCTGGCAGTACCCTTCGCTGCGTCCCACCGCCCGCATCATCCCTTCCAGTGAAAGGTAATTCAGCGAATCGGCATTGACGATGCTGCGAATCTCATCAATGCTGTGCCGGTAAGCAATTAGATCTTCGGGGCGGCCAAAATCCACGCCCATGTAACATGGATGCAAGATCGGCGGGCAGGTGATGGCCACGTGCACTTCCTTCGCTCCCGCGTCGCGCAGCAGTTTGATTATCGGCCCCATGGTGTTGCCGCGTACGATGCTGTCATCGATGAGCATCACACGCTTGTTCAGCACATTTTCATTAATGACATTCAGTTTCATTCCCACACTGCGCTTGCGCAGCAAATCGGTCGGCTGGATGAATGTCCGGCCGACAAAACGATTTTTGACAAAACCGTCGTTATACGGAATGCGGCTCACCCGCGAAAATCCGATCGCGGCAGGGACGGATGTGTCTGGAACAGGGATGACTACATCCGCTTCCACGTTCACTTCACGCGCCAATTCCTCACCTAATCGTTGGCGTACATGATGAACGCTTTGCCCATCCCAAACCTGGTCGGGCCGTGAAAAGTAAATGTTCTCGAATACACAGCGGGCCAGCGGCTGATGTGCGGGTAGGGCCTGAAACACTGCCAGCGCCTGATCGGACAAGGTCACTACCTCGCCAGGTTTCACCTCGCGAATGGCCTCGCATCCCAGCATATGCAACGCCCCGGTTTCCGATGCGACCGCATGGCCGCCGCCGGGCAACGCCCCTACGCACAAAGGGCGGAAACCCCAAGGGTCTCGAACCGCATAAACACAATCCCGCGTCAGAATAACCAATGAATAGGCGCCAATCCATTCCTTCATACAGGATTGGATGCGTTCGTTCCACGTTGCCCCCTTGGTGCGCGCCAACATCATGGTCATGACCTCTGTATCAGAGGAAGACGATAACCCAATCCCATCTTCCAGCAGGTTCTGACGCAACTCAGCTGAGTTCACTAGGTTGCCGTTGTGCCCCAACGCCAAAGGTCCATACATGGTTTCAACCATGAACGGCTGCGCATTTCGCGCCGCGGGCGAGCCGGTCGTCGAATAGCGCGTATGGCCGATGGCGTAATGTCCTTTCAAGTCATCCAGTGTATGCGGGCCGAACACCTGCGAGATAAGACCTACATTTTTGTAAATAGACATCGTCCGCCCGTCGGCCACGGCGATCCCCGCGGCCTCCTGGCCGCGATGCTGGAGTGCGAACAATCCGAAGAACGCCATACGGGCCACATCTTCATTCGAGGCAAACACCCCGACTACGCCGCATTCCTCGCGCGGACGGTCTTCATCTGGTTGGAGCATCATTCATCCTCTTGGGAAAGTTTTGCGTCATCACCGATTGTTTTTTCCTGAGCTCGCTTCTGATTCGCTTGGACCTCATCCCGCACCTTTGCATCTACCAGCCCCATGATTTTTGCCGCCAAAAGCGCCGCGTTGGCAGGCTCCAGCACCACCGCCGGGGCGATGCCCGAAGGCATTCGCAACGATGAAAAGATGTCAACGCGGGCCAAGAGATCGGAGTCAGGCGGGCAAGCAATGACGGGGGCGCTCACTGCACCATCCGCAAACCCGCTCAAGGCGTTGCTGCGGCCGGCGACGGTGATGTAAACCTTTGGGCGCGGGTCTGCTTCGTAGCCGTGCAGAATTGCCAGTGTGTGTTTCGCCGTTTTATGGGCCGACCCAATGCGCATGGCAGTCTCGAGCCCGAACTGGTGGCAGGCCTCTGCGATTTTCGTGGAATGTTCCAAATCGGCTTTGGAACCCATCAGAATGACAACCAAAGGTTTCGACATCGATCAGATGACTCCAGTATTGGTTAGATTTTTTAGCAGTCTAGGCTCAACAGGGTATGCACCCGGGGAAAAACTCTTCCCGGTCAACATCTCAAAAATCCTGATGTAACGCCCGCTGACAGCAGCCCAAAGAGCCTCGGGCATTAGGGGAATCTCGCCATCGCCGCGATACCCTTGTTCTGTGTAGGCGATGCGCACGAATTCCTTGTCGAAGTTCTCGGGCTCGAGCCCGCTGGCGAAACGCTCGGCGTATGTTTGACCGAGCCAGAAGCGGGACGAGTCCGGGGTATGGACTTCATCGATGAGCATCACCCGTCCTTCCTCCGTCATTCCGAATTCATATTTGGTGTCCACCAAAATCAGCCCAGATTTCCGCGCCACTATTTGTCCTTCTTGGAAGATCGCCAACGCGGCGCTTTGAATTTGGTCCCACGTAATTGCGTCGAGGAGACCTTTGCTCACAACTTCCGCACAGGTCAGGCGCTCGTCATGACCGGTCGGTCCGCCCTTGGTCGTGGGCGTGATGATGGGTTTAGGCAGCTCTTGATTTTTGTGCAACCCTTCAGCAAAGGTGTAACCATAGATCATGCGCTCCCCGCGCGCGTAGCGGTACCAAAGTGCTGTGGAGGTAACGCCGGTGATGTAGCCGCGCACCACGACTTCCACTGGGATGGGCGTCACGCGCCAAACAACCGCAGCATTGGGGTCTGGGATGGAAATAAGATGATTGGGAATAATGACTTCTGTTTGTTTGAACCACCACGCTGAAAGTTCATTCAGTACTTGTCCCTTGTATGGCACACAGGCCAGGTTGCGATCAAACGCAGACAGGCGATCGGTGGTGACAATAAGCCGCTTGCCATTAGGCAGCTCGTACCAATCCCGTACTTTTCCGGATTGCTTCCCATCAACAGGGAGGTTGGTTTCGTTGAATGCGAGAGGTGTCAACTGAAATAATTCATCTTGCGAAATCATAGTTTTGTCCTGCTCCACGGTTTACATTTTCCTCGCGTACCTGACGCCATTTTCGAATAGTTTCAATCCGCTTTTGCCAACCTCGCCGCGTGTATGGCGAGGATGCTGCCAGGCATAAATATGATTTTCGGGGTGCGGCATGAGACCCAGGACATTGCCCTGGTAGTTGCAGATGCCGGCAGTATCGAGCAGTGAGCCGTTTGGGTTGGCAGGGTATTCACCGTTGGCAGGTGTTCCATCCGAGCGGGTGTAAGTGAGGGCGATTTGTTCTTCAAGGTCCGAGGGATTCTGTTCGCTGCTAACTTGATAATTGCCTTCACCATGTGCAACGGGGCAGGCGATCTCGTCGATTAAATCCTGGGTCCAAATGCATCTCTGCGAAACCGGTTTGATCGTCACCCAGCGACATTCGAAATGTCCCTGCGCATTGAAAGTCAATGTCATGGATGGGAACGAACCATTTCCATTTTTCCGTGAAAACACCCCTGCCTTGATCAACGCTTGAAATCCGTTGCAAATTCCGATCACGGGCTTGCCTGCCTCCACGAAGGATGCGATTTCATCAGCAAAATAAGAACTTAGATCAATGGCGAGTAATTTACCGGCGCCGAGCGCGTCTGCGTACGAGAAACCGCCTGGAATAACGAGCAGCTGAAAGCTGCTGAAAAGCGCTGTACGAGTTCGCAGTTCATTGAGCGGCACCCCGACAGGATTCGCGCCCGCAAGGGTCAAAGCCTCCATCACATCCAAATCACGGTTCGATCCGCGCGCTTGAAGGACCAATGCTTTTGGTTTCATGTCCTTGTGTTCCATGCGGTGATCAAATCCACTAGTGCTACGTCCAAAACATTGGAGCCGTGAATAAGCACGGTCAAGTGGCTCTTTTGGGTAACCGTGCCAATCCATTCCAGCGGGAGCCCGTCAAACAGCGAGAGGAACTCTTCCTTGTCCTGCTTGCGGATTTCTGCGAGCAAAGTCCCTGTGCTTTCACCAAACAAAACACGAGGTGGGTCCTCCCATACGTTGCTTTCAAGGTTTAAGCCCAGTCGACCGCCGATGCACATCTCCGTCGCCGCAACTGCCAACCCGCCTTCCGAGAGATCGTGGGCGGAACGGATCAAATTCAATTTCACCGCTTGATGGAATGCCTTATAAACTTCAGGTGTGATCTTGTGGAGGTCAGGCACAGGTTCATGCATGGCAGTGGAGGTAATTTTTGAAAAATGCGAACCGCCAAACACGGGCTGGAATTTTCCGATGAGGTAGATCTCATTACCCACTTTTTTCGAATCGGTCGTGACCGCTTTATGGATATCATCGATCAAGCCAATAGCAGAAATTAGCAATGTGGGTGGAATGGCATGACGTCGGCCATCTGTGCCAAGGTATACGTTGTTGAGCGAATCTTTGCCGCTGATAAATGGTGTGTCGAACAACCGCGCGGCCTCATGGCACCCGCGAGCCGCCTCCACCAGGGTGCCCAATGTTTCAGCTACAAGTGGATCTCCCCAGCAAAAATTGTCGAGCAGGGCAATCCGTTCGGGGTTCGCGCCGGCGACGACTGCGTTGCGTATGGCTTCATCCACAACAGCCCTTGCCATTCGCCAGGCATCGCGCTTGCCATATTCGGGGTTAATTCCGTTGGACAACACAATGCCTTTAGTCCCTTTGGTTCCGATCGGTTTCAAAACGGCGGCATCCGATGGTGCATCCGCGTTGACACCCGTCAAAGGCCTGACCACCGTTCCTCCTTGAACCTCGTGATCGTAGATGCGGATGACTGGAGCTTTGCTGGCGATGTTGGGGTGGGCAAGAAGCTTGAACAAGATTTCCTTGGCGTTGAAATCTGTCAGTTGAGATTCAATCTGCTGGGAAGGTGTTGGCTTAATGATTGCTTTCAATCGTCGCTGCGGGACACCCCTATGCAGGAATTCATTATCCAGATCCAGCACTGCATGTTGGTCGTATCTAACCACCAAACGAGATGAACCGGTGAATTCACCAATAACGGTCAGCTCGGTATCAAAATCGTCACATAATTCTTGCAGCGCGGTCAGGTTTTCCGGCGGGACGGCCAGCACCATGCGCTCCTGCGCCTCGGAGAGCCAGATTTCCCAAGGAGCCAGTCCGGGATATTTGAGCCTCACTTTGGAGAGCTCGATCTCCGCGCCGATGCTGGATGCCATTTCGCCCACCGCGGAGGAAAGCCCGCCAGCACCGCAATCGGTGATGGCGTGATAGAGCGAAAGGTCGCGGGCGCGGGTAATGACATCGATCAGTCCCTTTTCTGTAATCGGGTCACCGATCTGCACCGATGCGCCGGCCACCTCACCAGTTTGCGCGTCCATTCTCATTGAAGAAAAGGTTGCGCCGCGCAAGCCATCGCGCCCGGTTCGCCCGCCGAGCACGATGACTAGATCCGCGACCTGAGGTGCTTTGCGATGTTTGCCTTTGGGAGCAATGCCAACGCAGCCACAAAAGACTAAGGGGTTGGCGATGTAGCCTTTATCGTAATGGATTCCACCGTTGACGGTCGGAATGCCTATCTTGTTGCCGTAATCTTGCACGCCGGATACCACACCGGATTGAATACGACGCGGATGCAGTACTCCCTCGGGAAGCGAACCGGCATCTGTATTCTTCGGACCAAAGCAGAGGACATCGGTATTGGCAATCGGCTTTGCGCTGACTCCCAGCACGTCGCGGATGACGCCACCGACGCCGGTATTTGCGCCGCCGAACGGTTCGATAGCCGAGGGGTGATTATGGGTCTCAACTTTGAATGAAATTTCAAATTCATCGTCAAAGTCAATGATGCCGGCATTATCTGTAAACGCGGAAATGACCCAGGGCGCGTTGATCTTGTTGGTGGCGGATTGGAGGTAGCTGGCGATCAACGAATCGATCTGAACTTCCGAATCATCTGCGCTTACCTCTATTTTGGCCTTGAACGTTTTGTGAAAGCAATGTTCGCTCCAGGTCTGCGCAATGGTTTCAAATTCCACATCTGTGGGATCACGCCCCTCATTGATGAAATAATTCTGAATTGCCTGCATCTCCCCCAAATCCAAAGCGGCGCGGCGCTCCTTGGAAAGGGCAAGCAGTTCATTAGGGTTCAACCTTCTAACGGAAATGACCTCCACCTCTCCGCTCGATCCATTCTCTTGAGGGAAAGACGGAGTGATTTCGCCAACCATCCAATGATGAATGACATGATTGGCAAGCAAACGCTCGGCCAGTTCTCCAGCCCCTGCTCGGTCTACGCCTTCGATGAAAAAACGTAACCCGGTCGCCGCTCGGTGAAGGCTGTCAATGCCCAGTTCATGCCCTGCTCGGACGATTTGGTCGGCAACAGGATCCATCACGCCTGGGCGCAGGACAACTTCGAGGATTAAGCAATCGGAATCCAACTCGGCAGGTGAGGCTGGCAACTCCGTCCAAGTCACCGACTGTGACACGGGATCCGTTAAAAGATTGAGGGCCAACTGCTTACAATTTTCCTGCGACAGTTGGCCCTCAATAAAGTACAAATCCTGGCATGTAATGCGCCGGAGGTTGTTGAACCCTAGTGCCCGGGCATCCGCCAAATAGACCTCTGCACGCGGGTCTGAAAATCTGAATTGGGTGATGAAACGGTAGAGAGCCAATTTGGCGAAATCCAGCGAGGCAATGATTTGTAGGGGCCTCAGGCCAACACCATAGGTAGGGGGGCGAGGGCCTGTACCCACATTATATGGTGGGTGTCTTGTCTAGGCAAGACTATAATGTAGCCTTGAAGAATATGGCCGACGAGCTTGTTGCGCTATCGCCTTTGGATGGTCGCTACGCAAACGAAACCGAATCCCTGCGCGATTTCTTTTCAGAATTTGCGACGATCCGCGGACGTGTAGCCATTGAGCTGGAGTATCTAATCGCCCTCTCAAAACAAGGGGGGCTTATCCGTCCGCTTACCTCGCAGGAAATCGATCTGCTGCGTTCCCTCGCGGGGCAGTTCTCGCTGAAGGACGCGCAGGAGATCAAAGAGCTTGAGCGGGTTACTCGCCACGATGTAAAAGCCGTGGAGGGCTTTCTGCGATCAAAGCTGGCGCCCACCTCTCTTTCTGATTTGGTGGAGTTTCTGCATTTCGGGTTGACATCTGAAGACGTGAGCAATATCGCTCAGGCAATCCTATTACGCGATGGCCGCGACCGGGTGCTGCTTCCTGCGTTGGACCGCATCATTGACCAGCTGAAGGCAATAGCCAATGCCCATAAATCCACACCGATGTTGGGGCGCACTCACGGCCAGCCAGCCGTGCCAACCACATTCGGCAAGGAAATGGCTGTCTTCTTGACGAGACTGCAGCAAGGGTACAGGTCATTGGCCACGCACCGCTTCAAGGCGAAGCTCAATGGAGCAGTGGGTAATTTCAACGCACTGGCTTTTAGCGCGCCGCAGGTCGATTGGCCGACCTTCAGCGAACAATTCATCCGTGGCTTTGGCCTGGAGATTGAGGCTGCCACCACGCAAGTCTTGCCATACGACAATTGGATCCAATTTTTTGGCGTGCTGCAAAGGATCAATTCTATTTTGATCGGGCTGGCACAAGATGTTTGGCACTACCTAAGCAATGAGTCTCTGAATTTGGTCGCAAAGCCAGGTGAAGTCGGCTCCAGCACCATGCCCCAGAAGGTCAACCCTATCGACTTTGAAAATGCAGAGGGCAATCTTGGGATTGCTAATGCCCTGCTGGAACATTACGCGCGCAAGCTGCCCATTACAAGACTCCAAAGGGATCTTTCCGATTCGACCGTTCGCCGGACATTTGGGGAGGTGTTCGGGCATGCACTGGTCGCGTACAGCAGTTTTGCGCGCGGACTGGGGCGTCTCGAGGTGAACCAGGCCGCGATGAGAAGTGAACTCGAAGCGCACTGGGAGATCATTGCGGAGGGAGCGCAAACAATCCTGCGACTGGCCGGCGTTGCCAATCCCTATGAACTATTAAAGGAACTGACCCGCGGTAAAGGGCTAACCGAGGATTCTTACAAGCAGTGGGTCGACGAGTTGGAAGTAGATGAGGGGGTCAGGGCCAAGCTGAGGTCGCTCACGCTGCTCAATTACGTTGGCCTGGCTGAGCAGATTACAGAAGCGTCTTTGAAGGATTAGTCGGCGTGAATATCGACTTTAGAAAGTGAGGAATGATGAGCGTCACCGTCGTCCTTGGCACGCAATGGGGAGATGAAGGCAAGGGCAAGGCCATAGATACTTTCGCCGGCGGCTTTGACTATGTTGCCCGTTACAACGGAGGCAATAACGCCGGCCATACCATCATCAACGAATTCGGCACGTTCAAGATCCACCTGGTGCCATCCGGCATCTTCTATCCAAACACAAAGTGCCTGATCGGCGGCGGTGTGGTCATCGATCCGGGGGTGCTCATCGATGAGATGAACGCGCTGAGGGACGCGGGCGTAAAACTCGAGAAGCGATTTTTCATCTCTCCCAGAGCGCATGTGATCATGCCCTATCATAAGATACTGGATGGACTGTACGAGGAAGCGAAGGGGTCTGGTGCCACCGGCACCACCCGCCGTGGCATAGGTCCGACGTATGCCGATAAGATTAGTTACAACGGGTTGCGCTGGAGTGATTTCACTGATCTCGATCTCCTGTCGCGTAAACTAAGTATCCAGATCGAGCTGAAGAACAAGATCATCTCTGCTTTGGGAGGCGATCCGTTGGATTTCGACAAGGTCCGTGACGAATACAGGCGATATTATGCAGAAATCCGGCCTTTCATTGCAGAGCTGTTTCCCATGGTTCAGGAGGGATTAAAGTCGGGCAAGAAATTTTTGCTGGAACAAGCTATGGGAACTTGCCTCGACCCCGACTGGGGTACGTATCCATTTGTCACTGGCTCGACAACTCTTGCCTCGGCGGCGACAGGCGGGCTGGGGATTTCCCCGAGAGCCATCAGTCGGGTTATCGGCGTCACCAAGGTATACACAACGCGCGTCGGCGCCGGACCCATGCCAACCGAGATCCACATTGGGAGCGCACGCATTCCGGAGGCCGATCAGCGCGCGTTGGACGCGTTCCGTGAGGTCGCAGCAACCACCGGGAGACCGCGGCGAACGGGCTGGTTCGACGCGGAGTTGACTGCTTTTGCAGCTAAGGTCAATGGGATTGCCCAGATTTTCCTGACCAAGCTGGACGTGCTAAGCGACCTTGAGGAAATAAGGGTTTGTACCGGTTACGAGATTAATGGAAAGCGAGTGCATTATTACGATGTAGATTCTTATGGGCTGGAGAGCGTCAAGCCCATTTATCGCAGCTTGCGAGGTTGGAAACAGGGAATCCGCGGCATCCGCAGGTACACAGATCTGCCGGCGAGAGCCCGAGCCTATGTGGAAACCATCGAGAAATTGATCGGCGTACCGGTCGGCTGGGTTTCCAATGGGCCCGAGCGCGGGGCAGTTATCAGGAAGAGACGCTGATCAGTCTGGTTTACATACTGCAGATCCGGCCGTTGTGATCAACCGACTAATCGAGCTCGGCGTAACCGAGGTCCACTGGGACAAGCGGCCCTTACAGGAAAAAGTTGTGGCTGGTTCTAAGCCACTTTTAAATCATTGAATCGAGCAGTGTGCGGTCCCAAGTATGGGCCAAAGTATCCCGTTTCCGCGCTCCAGCGCACGTCGGCCAAGGCGTCGAGCACGTTGCCGATCAATTGCCCGCCCTTGAATGGCTTCGGCGTTCCATTGCTAACCAAATACCCTAAGCGGATCTCTGTGGCGAAGTTGCCGGTAATCGGGTCTGGGTTGAACCAGGAGAATTGGCTGATCTCCACATAGGGTTCGCTTAGCAGGTTGGCTGCTGGCGTGCGGCCAGGCGGCAGCTCCACAGCACCGAAATCGCCAGTAGGCGGGATGTGGAGGTAGTCGGCGTAGCGTTGAGAAGCCACAAAAGCAACCAATTTGTTATCTCGAATAAGCTCCACGCGCTGGGCTGGCAAGCCTTCATCATCAAAGCCGTTCGATTCGCTGCCAAGTGGAACAGCGCGATTCGCCCAAGCTGTCAGCGGATCGCCTTTGACGTCCTCGCGAAAAACAGATTTACCGATTTCCCAGGGCGAGATCTTCGCGTATTTTGAAGCCGCGGATCCAAGCGACTTCAGTATGCCGGGGTACAAGTCGTCGCCGGCCATGAAGTTGGCTAGCGCATCATCGCGTAACACGACTGGTCCTTGCCATTTGGAAGGGGCAGTCGCCTCCAACACGTCGATCGTATAGCGTGCGCGGCGCCCAACATCTGCATCTATATTCAGGTCGGCGGCCCGCCTGCTGGTCAGTGCGCGCTGCATCTCGGAATGCCGCTCGCCTTTGTGCGCCTGGAGCACGTATTCGATATCGATCTGGGTTGCTTCTTGCTGCGCATCGATGCCCCGGCTGTTTATTAAATGCACGGTTTGTATTTCCCCAAAGCATTCTGCCGATGTCAGCCGGACCCCGTTATTCTTGGAGGCTGCGCTGCGCAGCTCTGACATCACTTCGCCCAGGCTGTGCTGCATGTGGTTTGCAATTCTCGGGTCAACCAATTCGAGCTCTGGGATGCGGGCAGGCGCGGGGATCGAGTGTACTGGGTTGGTCATCAAGCCAGCTATCAGCGCAGCGCGGTCAATGGCCGCATCAATGTCGCCGCCTGGCAGCAAGGTTGCCCGCCCGCTGCCCACCGCGTCCGAACCGTCTACGGTTTTCGTGTGGCGCAGTATCTCGATTTTGTATTCTTCTTCCGCCACTCTGCGGGCCGCTTCCATTTGGTGCGGCACAGCGTAGGTCTGTGCGGCCCGTTTCGTGATGTGGCGCACAGACCAGGCGGCCAGGTCGGCCCGATCCTTTAGGGCTTTAAGAAGTTTGGATAACATCAAGCTAACGGAGCCTTGAATAACAAATGCGGGCCCCCGGAGGCTACGAGTACATATTCTTTGTTCCCTTTGCCGCACATGCCGGCATCCAGGATCATTGATTTCCCGACTGCTGTAACGCTGTCCAGCACATCTGGAACGTAGCCCGAAATGCCCACCGGGGCAAAGACTCGCTCCGTGATCTTGCCGCTTTTTATCTCGTGACCGTAATGGCAGGTCACCTGAATCCCCCAACCCTGCGGATCTTCCATGCCGGAGGACCACTGGTCGAGATAAATGCCGTGATCGACTTGCGCCAGCATGTCTTCCAGGCTCGATGTTCCCGCGCTGAAAAAGGTATTGCTCATGCGCGCATAGGCCTTGCGCGTGTAATCCTGGCGGCGACCGTTTGCTGAGCGCTCCAACCCCAGGGCATGCGCTGAATATAAATCGGTGATGCCGCGGCGGAATATGCCATTTTCGACGATTTGTGTTGGGGCAGCCAGTTGGCCTTCATCATCAAAAAAATACGAACCCCATCCATTCGGCCAACTTGGGTCGTCCTGTATGTTTACCAAAGCAGAGCCAACCGGTTTCCCAATATAGTGAGCGGCTTTGGCGCGCTCTTTTAAAAACATGTCAGTCTCCACGCCATGCCCGAAAGACTCATGGCAAAGAGTGCCGCTTACTCCAGGAGCGGTGATTACCTGATATTCTCCCGGCTCAATGCGTTCCGCGCCAAGCAGCGAAAGAGCGTTCTTCAGCAGATTTTGAATTTCCTCATCGCTAAAGTTAATCTGTTCCCAGCCGCCAGTTGCCCCCTTGCTATCCCAATCGTAATACACCCGTCCATCTGGACCGGAGACAAACAAAATCACAATCAAGCGCACACGCTGTACTCGCTGGGCCAGGTCTGACCAGGCGTTGGCAAAGACCGACGCCTCATTTCTTTCAATGTAAACCACCCGCGCATTGACGATGCGTGCATCCAACCCTTTGACGCGCCGGTGTAGCCGGCGGCAGCGCTCCAGTTTTTCCTGGGTGCTGATTTGTTGAGGGTCTTCATCCATTGGAGTGAAGAAATCACCGCGCCGTTGGCTTTGGGAATCGGGCTTGTACGCGTTGCTAAAGTTGTTCCCGTCCACCAATTCGCTCGCCGCTTTTTGCACCTCTTGGGCGGTGAAACCGCCAACGGCGCGCTCGAAATTGGTAACGCCATCGAATGCAGTGAGCACGGTGCCTGCGGTGGGCGGCGGTTCCTCGGTAATTTGCTCTTCTTGGTTGTCAATGGAAATGCGCAATCCCTGCTGGGAGGAGAGCAGGATGGCAAAGTAAGGCGCCTTCTTCTGCCCATAATTGATAACTTCCGGCAGGGTAGGCCGCAAAGCGGCCATGGGTTCGGGCAAGTTGAGATCGGGCATTAGACTAGTCACAGCATTATAAAACTTTCCTTCCAACCTGTTTCGCTTGACGCTGATTCCTCGATATGCTAGTATCGCGCATAATCTCGAATAGATGTTCCATCCCCTTATGAGTAAGCGAATTCAATTTCTTCTGCTGGTCCTTGCAGCCTTACTGGTCACCGCCTGCACGCGCTCGGTTACCTCGGCGTCTGATTCGACCCCTACCGAAGACCCCCTCGATTCGATCTTCAACACCATTGCGACGCAAACCGCACTGGCAGCTGGACCCAAGGATCCTGACCTTACGGCTTCTCCCGTTGCCAGCGCGACTTCGATCTTTGGGGCCACGGCAACATTGGCGTCTTCTCCCACAACGGCGCCGACAGCCACCACTACGCCCGCCCCGATCACAGAACTGGATGTGCCCAACCAGTACACACTTCACCTTGGAGAGTGGCCGTATTGTCTGGCGCGCCGTTTTGACATCGACATTGAATACATCCTGGCGGCCAATAATTTGACCAGCAGCCAGGCCAACAATTTAAGCGTAGGTTATAAGCTGGCTATTCCAGTCAATTATGTCGGCACGTTTGGTGGGGACCGGTCGCTGCGCGCACATCCCACCACTTACGTTGCCAGCGGCAATGATACGTTCTATAGCATCGCTTGCGCTTTTGGCGACGTCTGGCCGGAACATATCTCTGAAGCCAACGGCATGGATATTGACGAACAGCTACAGGGCGGCGCGCAATTGCATATTCCCTAATTTAATTAATGACAAACGAAATCCTTAGTAGCGAAACCGTGTTTCGCGGACGCGCCTTTAAAATCCAACAGGATCGAGTCCAGCGCCCTAATGGCCCTCAAACCTACGACACCGTCCACCATATCGGTGCGGTTGCCATGGTGCCCGTAGATTCGGACGGGCGGATACTTTTCGTGAGCCAGTATCGCCACGCCGCGCGTCATCGCTTGCTGGAACTGCCCGCAGGCACTCTGGAGGAAGACGAACCCGTCGAGGAAACTGCCCAACGCGAACTGCGCGAAGAAGTCGGCATGGCGCCTGGGCGCCTGACCAAGCTGGCCGATTTCTTCCTGGCGCCAGGTTACTCCACGGAGCGTATGCACATCTATCTGGCTGAAGATTTGCGACCCGATAGCCTGGCTGGCGATGAAGATGAAGAATTGGAGACAAAGCGCCTGACCCTCGACGAAGCCTTCGCCGCCATCCATTCCGGCGAAATCGAGGATGCGAAGACCATGCTTGGCCTTTTCTTATTCAAGGAGTATCTAACCAAGAAGGAGCTTGGATCAGCTTAGAGCTTGCAGCTTGTGGCTTAAAGCGGAACGTTGATACCTGAAAGCGACAGCTTGGTTGAACTTGCCATCCCCGCCAATATCGGCTATAATGGGCTAGATTTCCCCGGACTTTTCGCACAATCTGATTCACTAGCCCTCTAACGTTTCGACGCGAATGAACCCGCCTGGGGTGCGGGTGATGCACCAGTACGCTTTTTCCTATCCTTTCGTTTGAACAAAGGGACCTCCCATGGATGATTTGCTGACTTTAGAAAAAAACACCCTAGCCGATCTGCGCAGGCAGGCCAAAGAACTTGGCGTTGACCGCGCCAATCGCCTCAAGAAAGAAGACCTGCTGGTTCATATCCGCCAGGCCGAAGCCCAAAAGCAAGGGCGCGAAGTGCGCGGCGGTATCCTAGAGATCATGAACGAAGGCGTTGGTTTCCTACGCTCAGATCATTACCAAGGCGGCCCGGGCGATGTGTATGTCTCCCAGACTCAAGTGCGCCGCTATGGATTGCGCAACGGAGATCTCATCATTGGCGAGGCGCGCCCGCCGCGTGAATCCGAAAAACACTTTGGCCTAGTAAAAGTCGAATCGGTCAATGGTCTTGATCCAGAAGAAGCCAAGACCCGTGCTCGTTTCGAAAACTTGACCCCTATTTTCCCTGAAGCACGTTTTGATTTAGAAACTGATAAGCGCGGCTTGGCCATGCGCATGATTAACCTGGTAGCCCCAGTTGGGCGCGGCCAGCGCGGTTTGATCGTCTCCCCGCCGAAATCCGGCAAGACCACAATTCTAAAAGAGATGGCTAACTCCATCTCGACTAAATATAAAGACGTTCACCTCATGGTGGCGCTCATCGGTGAGCGACCTGAAGAAGTAACGGACATGGATCGCTCCGTGGATGCTGAAGTGATCTCATCCACTTTCGATGAGCCGGTCACCTCGCATGTGCGTGCCGCCGAAATGGTCATTGAGCGCGCCAAGCGCTTGGTCGAGATGAAGCGCGATGTGGTTATTCTGATGGATTCACTGACTCGTCTGGCACGCGCCTATAACCTGGTGGTTACTCCTTCCGGGCGCACCCTGTCCGGCGGTATCGATCCATCTGCACTTTATCCCCCTAAGCGGTTCTTTGGCGCAGCGCGCAATATCGAGGAGGGCGGCTCGCTCACCATCATCGCAACTTGCCTGGTCGATACAGGCTCGCGCATGGACGACGTTGTCTACGAAGAGTTCAAAGGCACCGGCAACATGGAACTCCATCTTTCACGCAAATTGCAGGAGCGCCGCATCTTCCCTGCTATCGATGTAGAGCGCTCGTCTACCCGTAGAGAAGAAATGTTGCTGGGCCCTGACATCACTCAGTATGTCTGGCTCCTGCGCCGCATGTACAGCACCATGATCGCTGAACCGCCGCACGGCGCGGGCATGGACATGAGCAACGCCATGGAGGCTTTGCTGCAACGCATGTCGAAGACGGACAGCAACCAGGAATTCCTCGAAGGCTTGAAAGACCAAGCTTAGAGCCTATCCATTGGTGATGGATCAGACAGCATTCACCACGGAGACACAGAAGGCATGGAGTTTAATAAAATAGTGGCTTCTCTGTGTTTCCGTGTCTCCATGGTTTGATTTACTTCCAGTCGATAAGGGATATTGGAATGAACACGCAGGGATGGCGCCTGATTTCCGCCAGCCTGCTTTTTATTTTTGCGAGCTGCTCACCTTCGCCGGCGGCAACCGCCACCGGGTTGCCCACCGCGCAGGTTCTTCAAACCAGTCCGACTCCAACCATAGCATTCGGTCAAGCCAATCCATCAACTTCACGAACAGAGATCGAAACGTACACGGTTGTCGAAGGCGACACAATAGGCAGCGTCGCTTCAGCCTTTAATCTAAAACCTGAAACCGTACTTTGGGCCAACTACGGTTTGCTGCTGGACGATCCTGATTATCTGCTCACCGGCATGCAACTGACCATCCTTCCCGTGGATGGGGTTTACCACCAGGCTGGCACGGGTGACAGTGTCCAAAGCCTGGCCGCATTTTTCGCGGCCGATGCCCAGCACATCATTGATTGGCCAGAGAATAAGATCGACCCAGGCAATCCTTCGATCTTTATCGGACAATGGGTGCTGGTGCCTGGCGGACAGCGCGCCTTGCGCCGTCGCTTCATGCCCAATTTACCCAGCTATGCCATGGCGGTAGATCCGTTTGAATTCGGCATCGGCGCCTGCCCTGAAAATGTCAGCTTCGATGCGAGTGGCGATGGCGTGTACGCCTGGCCCGTAGACAACCCTGTCGTCCGCGGCGATGGCTTCTGGTCGGCGCACCTTGGACTGGATTTGGCCGTTGAAATTGGTGGAGATGTTCGCGCAGCTGACGATGGGGTAGTGGTATTTTCGGGGTGGTCGAACCTTGGCTATGGCTACACCATCATGATCGAGCACGGCAACGGCGACTTTACCCTTTACGGTGGATTGAATGCGGTCGTTGCCACCTGTGGCAGCGTGGTGGAGCAGGGCGATGTAATCGGCGCGGGCGGAATGACCGGCCATCCAGCGGAGCCATTTGTACACTTCGAGCTCCGCCGAGGGCAAGATTTTCTCGACCCTCTGGCTGTGCTTCCTAGCCAATAAGCCGGACGGGGCGCTGCAGGAAGCCCTGGTATTTCGCTGCAGCGTTTGCGATCAGTTTTCTTTCGGCGGGACCAAAGATTTTCAAAGGGCGTAACTGGATCTCGACTTCTTTTTTTATACGGATGCGCCGCCAGGAGCCGGCAAGTAGCCCATTAATAACAATAAGGTGAGAGTAGGCATAGTCGAATAATTGCTCCCGGCGTTCTTTGTCTAGAGAAAATCCGTGGTCTTTGTATGACATGCCATATTCGTCGAAATTCGGCAACAGGTACGCGGTGGGCGGGGTTTTACGGGGCGCGACATCTTGCTCCGAATACCAATATGTTTTCCCATCTTTTTCTAAGCGGTTCAAGTTTCCCTTAACCTTATCAATAGCTGCATTGGCATCAGCAACTGTCAAACCGGACCAATAAGAAAAGTCTTGCGCTGTGGCCGGGCCGCGGGCTGTGATAAACCGCTGAACAAATCTTGTCGCTGCATCCTGGCGATCAAATCTCGCAATCTGATCAGGGGAGCGTTCGTCCAGCAAAGCGTAGGTGAATTGCTTCCCCCGCCTGGGTCCGCTGCAGATTAAACCTTCCAATTCCGCGTGCATCATGATGTAGGCCATGCTTAGGTTGGTTGTTGCAATTCCCCTTTTCGCCAGGTGAGTCTTTAGCTCGTTGCGCGTGAGTGTCTTATGTGCACCCAGAGCCTTTTCAATTGCAGCATGAGCTCGCTTAAATGTCTTTGCATCCAAATCGTTCTGCCTGTACATATGGGCATTCTGGGCATGCACCCGCGGCGCAGTAAGCTTCAACAGCCAGCGGATATCTTCTCGGGATACAAAGTGCCAGGTCGGGCGCAGGACATGCGTGCGAAGGATCTGTCCCTTGGCGAAGGCGGCTTCGATTTGGGGTTCTGTTGCGTCGCGTAACCGCAATCCGACCGCCCACAGTGCCCCGGAGAAGTCCTGGGCTTGTATCGCCACCAAATGTTTGACCACATCCTCTGGCTTTCCTGAGAATGGCCTGATAAGAAGTTGATTATGTAACCGCAATCTGACGATATCGAGTGGTATGGCCACAGCCCCGCAGTATAGCGCAGCCATTGTCTGAAAATTGGCCCGTTCCTTGCACTTTGATCCTTGTCATGGGTGTGGTCATTCCTTCGATTCCCTACAAGTCCCAGTATGACCCGGACGCCAGTGAGTTCCGCAACGATTGCGGCCCGGCCTGTCTGGCGATGCTACTGAACGCGTTCGGATTCAACGCCTCGACGAATGCGGTCTACGCCAAAACAGGGGCTAAGCCAAACAATTACGTCAGCGTGGCGCAGCTAATGCGCGTCGCATTGAGTTATGCTGTCCCTTTTGATTACTTTGGCCGCTGGACACTGTCGCAGCTTCTCGAAGCTATCCACACAGGTAAAGGCATTATTGCTCTTGTTCACTATGGCGCCTGGTCGCAGATCAATCCGGGCATCTCGACGCAGAATACCTTCGAAGGACCGCATTTTGTCGTGGTCGTTGGCGCCGATGACCAACACATCTTTGTCAATGACCCATTATGGAAAGAAAGCCGCCGCAGCCAGGGCTTCCGCAAAGCCTGGACCCATAGCCAGTTCATGGAGGCCTGGAGTCGTAACCAGGAAGACGGCAACACACCATGCTGCGGCCTGATTACCCAGCAATCTCTACCCACTGCGCCTTACGGCAGCGGAGTCTGGGCGCCGAATATCGAGTTCACCCTAGATACCCAGACCTTGAGCCGCATCCGGGCCTGGGCATTTTTCAATAACGCTCCCCAACCGAACCTTGATAATCCGGCCACGGTAAATGCCTACTTGACCGTTATGGGCGGCTGGGGCACCAAGATGGCTCGCCACAGCGTTGGCGAGGACGACGACTTACGCACCCTTGCCTTACGCTATTATGGCGATCCGCTTAAATGGCGGGCGATCCTCGAATTCAATGGACTGACCTCTGGCGATACCGTCTCCGATGGAGACGTTCTACTGATCCCGCAGCCCCTGGAAAGCCCAGTCGACATTTCCCCCTTAGTGAGGCCAAGCGGTGGGACCTACCAGCAGTTTGCCTGGATCCAGAAACAAGAGGCAAAGAATACTCTGCAAGCAGTCAACTCTCAGACTAACTGAGACCCAGGAGCTAACCAAACGGGAACTTTCTGCGCGATAATTCGTTAAATGACCAGAAAGCAGGCAGACTCGCCTGCAAACTTTGTTTTCAGAATGGAGATGGTATGTTGAAGAAAAGCTTGGTTCTCTTGGTTTTAGCTGCGTCAGCACTCATCTTGGCTGCTTGCAGCGGAACCACAACCGTTATTCCCAGCTACGGCGGCACAAGTGCGGCTGGGCTTTCGGTAAATGGTCATGGCGAGGTAGTGCTCCCGCCCGATGTGGCCTATGTGACTATCGGCGTTCACACCGAAGCCACGGATGTTTCGCAGGCTGTGTCCGATAATGCCAATCAGGTCGAAGCTGTAATGGCTTCCTTGTCCCAGGCTGGCGTTGCTGCCGAGGACATGCAGACCTCGAACTTCAGTGTGTACACGATGGATAATTACGACCCCCTGACCGGCATTGTCAACGGAAAGAAGTACTCTGTCGATAACACGGTAAACGTGACCGCCCGCGATCTAGCTGGCCTGGGTAACCTTTTGGACAACGCAGTGACCGCAGGCGCCAACTCGATTTGGGGTGTAACGTTTGATCTCGAAGATAAGGATGCGGCGCAGGCCCAGGCTCGCGATTTGGCCGTTGAGGATGCTAAGGCCGAAGCCCAAGCGCTGGCAGGCGCCACCGGAGTTTCCCTTGGCGAGATCATCATCGTAAGCTACACAAGTTCCAACTACAATTACTATCCCTATTATGGGTTAGGTGGCGGAGGGGGCGGTGAAGCTGGAGCCGCCACTAGCATTGTGCCTGGCCAGATCACCATCAGCGCCGATGTCTACATTACTTACGCTATCCAATAGCAAATAGCCCGAACAAAAAATGAACCCCACAGATTGGGGTTCATTTTGTTTTAACTGCCTGCCCCTCTCTGTTACCATGAGTAAATATGCGCGAGCTGTTTGCTCTTTTTCTCCGCTTAGGTTTCACCGCCTTTGGTGGACCCGCCGCACATATCGCCATGATGCGCGATGAGGTTGTGACAAGGCGCAAGTGGTTGACCGAACAGGAATTCCTTGATCTTCTTGGGGTCACCAATCTGATCCCTGGTCCAAATTCAACGGAGTTGGCAATCCACATCGGGTACCTGCATAGTGGTTGGAGCGGCCTATTGGTGGCTGGCGTATGTTTCATCGCACCGGCGATGCTAATCGTGATAGCCCTGGCTTATTTATATGTCCAGTATGGATCCCTCCCCGAAGCTACAGCTTTATTTTATGGCGTCAAACCGGTGGTCATTGCCATCATCGTCCAAGCCCTGTGGTTTCTAGGCCGTCAAGCCATGAAGACCTCCCGGTTGATTGTTTTGGGTGTCCTGGTGCTGACCCTGTATTTCATGGGTCTAAATGAGATCGCGTTACTTTTAGGGTCCGGGTTGTTATTGCTGATGTTAAAGCTCATCCATCAATCCCGTGGAATAAAATCAGTCGGATTATTGATTCCCTTCACGTTTTCCTCGCTGGCAGTAGCCGCCCAGCCCTTCACTCTTGGCATCCTATTCCTTACCTTTTTGAAGATCGGCTCTGTTTTGTATGGCAGTGGATACGTGTTGTTCGCCTTCCTGCGCGCCGACTTTGTCGAGCGACTAGGTTGGCTCACGGACCGCCAGCTACTCGACGCAATCGCCATTGGGCAATTTACGCCGGGTCCGTTGTTTACTACCGCAACGTTCATCGGGTACATCCTTGGAGGGATCCCTGCGGCTTTGCTGGCTACGCTGGGAATCTTCCTCCCCTCTTTTATTTTCGTGTTAGTCAGCAACCCCTGGGTTTCTCGTTTGCGAAATTCGGTAGTGGCTTCTGCCTTCCTGGATGGCGTGAACGCGGCTGCCCTTGCCCTGATGGCCGCAGTTACCTGGCAGTTGGGGTTCGCCTCCCTAGTGGACCTGCCCACAATGCTTTTGGCTGTCCTGGCCCTAATCTTGTTGATTCGGTTTAGAGTAAATTCTGCCTGGCTCGTGTTGGGTGGGGCAGCCGCTGGCCTGCTTTTATACCCGCTTGGTTAGCGCTGGTTCGCTGAGATCGGTGATGGTAATGATGTTGCGGCTGGTTTCCACTTCTCCGCTCAGATCATAAGGCATGGCGCCGGTGATTTTCACTGGAACGATTTCTCCGATTGGCGGAGATCCTTCGACGAATACCAGTCCATCGATCTCTGGCGCGTCCCGATAGCTGCGTCCAACCGCCATCGGTTCCTCTGATTCTTCGTATTGCCCGTGTCCCTCAATTAGGACATCCAACGCCCTGCCCACCCATTCGTGGTTCTTTTCCAATGAGATGCGCTGCTGCAGCGTCATCAGCCGATCCATGCGCTCCTCTTTCACCTCCTGGGGAATGGGGTCGCCCAGGGGTTCGCTTGTCGTTCCGGGCTCGAAGGAAAAGGTAAACACCCCAAGGCGGTCAAATCGGATTTCTTCTATGAAGTCCAAAAGCGTCTGGAATTCTTCCTCTGTTTCGCCTGGATAGCCAACGATGAATGTAGAACGTAAGGCAAGACCTGGCAGGGCAATGCGCATCTTTTCCAGCGTGCGGGTTACCCAATCCATGTTTGCAGGTCTGCGCATCCGCCGCAGTGTTGCAGGATGCGCATGCTGCAAAGGCATATCGACATAAGGAATGAGTTGTTTATGCGTGGCCATCGTTTCGATCTGGCGATCAGTGACCGAGCCAGGGAAGTTGTACAGGATTCGGATCCAGTCAATCTCTGGCACCTCGCGCACCAAGGCGTCTAGCAAAGTTGACAAGCCTTCGCGCTGCCCGAGTTCGTAACCCCAATCCGTGATGTCTTGTGCAATAAGAATGATCTCGCGCACCCCGGCATCCTGCATGGCGCGCGCCTCTGTGAGGATATTCTCCATCGGGCGGCTGACTAGCGTTCCCTTGATCAGCGGAATAGCGCAAAATGCGCAGGGACGCCGGCAGCCGTCAGCAATCTTGAGATAGGCGCTGTAGCCTTGTTTCGAAATCCGCAACACGCCGCCTTCATCGCGGCCAACGGCTGTTGCAGACTCGGGAAGGTGATATAGCGGTTCTGGATGGCGGCGATTGCGCAGCTTGCCTACCAAATCAACGATATCCATCCAGCGCCGCGTCCCGAGCAGCCCATCAACTCCGGGCACTCGCTGGATCACCTCGGCGCCGTAACGCTGGCTGAGGCAACCGGCCGCGATCAACCATTGGTCCGGGCGCTTTTGTGTTGCCAACTCGTTCAACACCTGATAAGACTCTTCGCGCGCCGGTCCAATGAACCCGCAGGTGTTGACGATCAACACTTGCGCCTGGCTGGGATCGGCGCTCGCCTGGTACCCATCTCGCGCCAGCAACTTGGCCATCGATTCGGAATCGACCGTGTTCTTTGCGCAGCCAAGGGACACTAGGTGGAAGGACTTGGATCGAACCATTTAGAAAGGATTCTAAGGTGCGAGTGTGGGTTCTGGACTCGGGGTCGCCGTTGCGGACGGCGTCGCGCTGGGGGTCAGTAGAACATTCGCGGTTGCGGTCAGGATCCCCGGATCGATGGTCGGCGTTGGCGATAACGTGGGTGTGGCCGCACCCTCCCTGGAGAAGACGACTTCCATAACCTGGCCATAGAGCCCCATAATCCCCAGGTCTTGCTCATTCAAAAAGGCGCGTAGTGCAGATCCGTTGCCAGTAAGCAGCACGATCTGATTGGCTGCAGTATATGTGTAACTGCCGCCGGGAAGTGTCCGCCCCTCGAACTCGACCCGCCCATCTACAGTGATGCGCATCCATGTGCGCTGTGTGGAAATTAACCGCAAGGCGATATTGCCGAAGGCGCCGGCTTGTATTGTGGCTTCGCCCAGCAACCCGGGCGTGGGCGTTCCCTGGTCTAACAGGTTAATGGGCTCTATTGTCCCGGCCGGCGGGGTTCCGGTCGCTGCGGCGCTTTCACTGGGAAGCAGTATTCCGATCAATGGCGGCGCAGTCGGTTCTGGTGTTTGCCCTGCGGCAGCCGCCGCGACGCGGCCGATGCTCCAGACCACGAAGATCAATAGAAATAACCCCGCGACTCCGCCGAACAGGATATCCCGCGAAAGAAGGGGAGTAAGCCACTCCGGCATTCGAAGCACCAGCTTGGCCGGTTGGCCTTTTGGTTTGATCGGCTTTATGGACTGCTTTGCCAGAAAGCGCTGTTGCACAGCCTCGGCGTACCGCGCCAGAACCCCTTCGCTCTCAAGTCCTAAAAACTCCGCATACGATCCCAGCATGCCGCGAGCCTGGGACGGTGAGGGGAATTTATCGAACTCCCCATGTTCCAGCCGGTCTAAATAATGCACAGGCAGGTGCGTGCCGGATTCAACTTCTTCCAAGGTAAGTTGCAGCCGCTCGCGAATTGCCCTTAGTTCGGCGCCGATACTTGCAAACGTTGCCTGGACTTGATCCTCGACCGGGGGAAGGCCGATGGGAGCAGTCGCTGGCTCTTGTTCAGAAGTTTCCTGTTTTTGTGGGGTGAGTATTTCGAAAAGTTCTTGCGGGTCAAGCTCTAAGAATTCCGCGTAAGTGCGCAGAAAGCCGCGCACCTGCGCCGGCGCGGGCAGAGCGCCGAAGTCACCCTCCTCCAGGGCTCGTAAATAATGGCTGCGAATGCGCGTTGCCTTGGCGACTTCTGCCAACTCAAGCCGGCGAGATTCACGGGCTTGTTTCAGCCTTAGGCCGACATCTTTGGAACTCATATTTGTTGGGAATTGTATCGGAGAAAGAAATCAGCCTGCGGGCTGGGCAGGCCGATCATTCATCTTAATTACCGGTAACCAAATAACCGAACTCTAGTCTCTAATCTCCTAATTATGATTTACTCTCCTTACCCTCTGCTTCAGTCATCTCTTGGGGGGCGGCCTCCGGTTGCTTGGCTTCTGCTGCCTTTGGTTGCTGTGGGGCTTCAGCGGCAGCGGCCAGCTCTTCGGCCGCCACCATATAGTTTTCGGGGTTTTCGCCTTCGCGGTAAACCACTGCTTCGAACTGCGGGATGATATCTACTGTCAGACGAACCCCAACTTTATGCAGACCTAGCAAGCGCAGGGGTTGCCCATGGATCTGCCGCTTGTCGACCTTTAACCCGATTTTTTCACTAATCGAATCGGCAAGCGTTTGGGTCGTCACGGAACCATAAAGTTTTCCGGTTTCTCCGGCCTTGGCGGGGAAGAGCAACTGCAGACCGGTAAACTTATCGGCCACGGCACTCATCTCGGCGTTCATCGAGTCGCGCTTCTTATCTGCCTCGGCCGCGATCCTTTCGGCTTGTTGCAGGGCTGCCTTGGTTGCGCGTGAAGCCAGGCCTTGAGGGATCAGGAAATTGCGACCGTAACCGTTGGCCACCTTCTTTACCTGGCCGGCACGGCCCAGTTTGTACACATCCTCTAAAAGTAATACTTGCATTGGTACCTTCTTTAAGAATAAATGGGACTTGTATTCTGTCCCATGACGGGCGTTATTTTACCAGATGAAAGAGTCGCGTCAACGCTCCATTTGCGCACGCTACGGCTGTGGCGTGGCTGTGGAAACCAGCCTTTGCAGGATCCAACCATACTCATCCCGATTCGGCATATAGACGTGCAGCCACAGCACGCCTCCGGCTTCCACCGCTGGCTCATTCAACAAATGCACGACCGTGCCATTCAACAGAGTTGTGATTGCTTCGCCGGCCGGCTCCTTGCGCACAAAGGCCCCCGTACCTTCATCGGCATCGATCACTGCAATGATCGGCGCGGGTGATGGCGATGGGGTCCTCGTCTGCGTAGAAGTCGCGCTGGGGCTGGGGGATGGCGTGTGGCTGGCGGTGGGTGTCGATGTTGGCGGGGGCGTCGCGGTCGGTGTCCGCGTTGGCAGCCCAACGCGCGCCCCGAAAACCGCTCCCGCGCCGGAGAAGCCGACAAAAACCAAAATGCCGGCCAGCAATATAGCCGCGCCCAGGGAATATCCAAATGGAGTTGGTGGGCGGAAACCAAGCATGGCAAGGGTGATAGCTCCACACAACGTTGCCCAGGCCAAATAAATGGCGAATAACACCAAACCGTCCGGCCAAAGAAATGGGATTCGGCTTCCCAGACCAAAACCTGAAACGCTCAAGGGGACGAACAACCCGATGCTTAGCAGGTAACTGGGCAGTTCGGGGTTTTGGCCCCCACGAATGAGCGAGGCGGCAGTCAGTGCGCCGGCAAGTGTTAACAGAACCAAGGCGGGCCACTGGAATTGCGCGTAGATATGTGCCTGGATAGATTGGGTATTGGCGCTGTACTGCGCGGCTTGCCCCGCGAGCCAGCCGGATGCAAATACCAGTAGCGCGCTCACCAGTAGCGCTACACCGCTGCGAACAAAATGGCGCGCCGATCCCAGAGCAACGCCCAACGCGACGCCTACGACGGGCGTCATCACCGGTGCAATGAAGGCCCCGACCAAGATCAAAAATGGAGAATCCAGCAGCAGGGCTAGCCCTATCACAGATCCTGCAAAAAGAGAGTACAGAAAAAAATCAACATTCGGCGCAGCCCTTCGCACTACGCTCTCGAGCGCCTGGCTGCGTTCGTCAACCGTCAGAGGACCGAACAGGCCGCGTTCAATCTGCCGGCGCCGCGCCGCCGGAAGCTGCGGATCATCGTCGGGCTGGGTGTGATTTGAAGGTAGATTCATGTGGATGATGGAACGTGTTTGCGCGGTATTATACAGGACGGCTTTTAAGGTTTTCGACCCGGACCCTATCAATTTTTGCAATGACAAGAACTAAAATCACTGCCGTTATCCTTTGCGCGTTCATACTTGGCGGCTGCGCCCAGCAACCTGCGACAGCAACTCCTACATCCTTGCCCGAATCATCGCTTACACCGTCTGTTCCATTGATAGCCCTGTTGGCCCCCCCGGATAGTGACCCTAGCCTGGTCGCGGTCGCCTCGGAAGTTGCTACTGCATATGCATCAGCAAATAATATGCAATTCGAACAACGCGCGCTGCTGAATCCGGCTGATCTGCCTCCTTCTCTATCCAAGCTCATTGTGTTGCCGCCAGACCCGGGCGCGTCCGCTTTGGCCGCCGCGGCTCCGAATGCACAAGTAATTGCCGTTGGCATTGCTTCAGAAGGCAGCCCGGCGAATCTAACAACCCTAGCTCTTGGCGGCAACGATGATGCCCAAATCGCTTTTGTTGCCGGATACATTGCTGCCTTGTCTGCCGAAGATTGGCGCGCTGGAATCATGTACACGGGGACGAGTGCTTCAAATGTGAACGACTTTGTCGCAGGTGTGGAATATTTCTGCGGCTCTTGCGCCCCCTTTTCCCCGCCGTTAAGCGAATACCCTGTCGCTGCGCAGGCTGCCGATCCCCAAAATTGGCAATCAGCCGCCGATCAATTACTGGCACAATTCGTGAACGTGGTTTACCTAACGCCAGAGCTGGAAGCGAGTGGCGCCGCCCAATATTTGGTGAACTCTCGCGTCTTGATCATTGGCAATGGAACGCCCCCCGAAGAGTTGTCCAACTCCTGGATCGTTTCCGTCAGCGCCAATCCCGCCGAGGCTTTGCGGCAGCTTTTGCCACTCGCCCTCAACGGCCAACTGGCTGAATCAGTTAATTCCCTTTCATTGGCCCACGCCAATGCCAACTTGTTCAGTGAAAGCCGCCAGGCTGATGTTCAGAAGGTAATCGAGGATCTTTTGTCCGGCTACATCCAGCTCCCGGCTGATTAAAATGATCAATTGCTATACCGGGAACTGCTAACCACTAACCAATTGCCAATCTCTTATCTCCAGTCTCTAATCTCAACCTCGGTTTCTCACCTTAAAAGATTCAAACACTTTCTTGATTAGCCTTCTTGTTCATGTTAGACTCTTATACCCTTAATTTTGGGCGCTCCCGCCCAACTCACTTGTGGCAATGCGCCCCAACCCCAACCTTCTTAGGAGGAAGAGAATTATGAGCAAGAAACTGTATTCTTTGCTCGCCCTGCTGGTGGCAGCTGCATTCATCTTGGCTGCCTGCGGCCCGGCGCCCACCCCAACAGAGGCCCCTGAAGAGCCCGAGATGACCGAAGCCCCCACAGAGGCGCCAACGGCGGAACCGGTCGCCTTCAAGGCCTGCCAGGTGACCGACGTCGGCGGCATCGATGACAAGTCCTTCAACGCTACCGCGTGGAAGGGCATCGAAGATGCCATTCCCCAATTGGGCATCGAAGGCCAGTACCTTGAGTCCCAGGAGCAGGCTGACTACGAAACCAATATCAATGCCTTCATTGAAGATGATTGCAATTTAATCATCACCGTAGGCTTCTTGCTTGGCGACGCCACGGCTGCTGCGGCCAACGCCAATCCCGATCAACAGTTCGGCATCATCGACTTTGCTTATGACCCGGCGATCCCGAACGTCACGGGCCATGTGTTTGCCACCGACCAGGCTGCATTCCTGGCAGGTTATGTGGCTGCTGCCACCACCCAGACGGGAACCGTCGGTACCTTCGGCGGCCTACAAATTCCGCCTGTTACTGTGTTCATGGATGGCTTCTGGTACGGCGTTCAGTATTACAACGAACAGAAGGGAACCAGTGTGCAGGTGCTTGGCTGGGATCCGGCCACCCAAACCGGTCTCTTCACCGGAAACTTTGAATCTACTGATGATGGCGCCTCCTTCGGCAACAATTTGATGGACGAAGGCGCGGACATCATCATGCCTGTGGCTGGGCCCGTTGGTCTGGGCACTGCTGCCGCTGCTCAATCACGTGGCGGTGTTTGGATCATTGGCGTGGATAGCGACTGGACTCAGACTGCCCCCGATTACGTTGACATTATCTTGACCTCCGTCTTGAAGAAGATGGATGCCACCGTGTTTCAGATGATTGAGATGATGTTGAACGGTGAAGCCCCTGGCAACCTGATTGTGGGTACGCTCGAAAGTGGCGGAGTGGGAGTTGCAGGCACTTTCGATGCGGAACTGCAGGCTGAACTGGATGCCATCACTGCCGGCATCATCGCTGGTGAAATTCAGACTGCTCCGTAAGTTTGTTTAAGTTTTGTGATTACAAGTGGCCCGGCTGAACCGGGCCACTTTGTTTTTCAGGTCGTTTAGTTTGGCATGGTAGAATGCCGCAGATCCTTTGGTCTGAGGTGAGATGGCGCTGGTCCTTGAGCTACGTGGAATCACCAAACGTTTTCCAGGAGTGCTTGCAAACGATCACATTGACTTGAGCCTCGAAAAAGGGGAAATCCATGCTTTGTTGGGGGAAAACGGAGCGGG
Organism: Anaerolineales bacterium; assembly: GCA_035291465.1. Taxonomy (GTDB): domain Bacteria; phylum Chloroflexota; class Anaerolineae; order Anaerolineales; family UBA11579; genus JAMCZK01. The sequence goes on along the minus strand of DATDRZ010000010.1, from coordinate 22,096 downwards.
AAAGACCACGCTGATGAATATCCTCTATGGCCTTTATCAACCCGATGAAGGTAAGATTTTTGTCAAAGGGAAAACCTTAATCGTTCGATCTCCCACCGATGCGATCAATGCCGGTATTGGAATGGTCCACCAGCATTTTATGCTGATACCGGTTTTCACTGTCACCGAAAATGTGATGCTCGGAGACGAAATAACGAGGGCAGCTGGCGTGCTTGACCGTGCCGCAGCTACAAAACGTGTAAAGCAAATCTCGGAGAAATATCAGCTCGCCGTCCGACCGGATGCTCTTATCTCTGAATTGCCCGTCGGCGTCCAGCAGCGCGTAGAGATCATCAAACTCCTGTACCGCGAAGCGGACATACTTATACTGGATGAGCCGACTGCGGTGCTCACCCCGCAGGAAGCCGACGAGTTGTTCAAGATTATGCGCGCCCTCACCGAGCAGGGAAAATCTATCATCTTTATTACCCACAAATTGCGTGAGGTGCTGCGCGCAGCTGATCGAATCACTGTAATTCGATTGGGTAAGGTGGTAGGCTCGACCACTCCAAAGAAAGCCACCGAGAGCAAATTAGCATCCATGATGGTTGGACGAGACGTGTTGCTGCGTGTGGATAAAAAAACGGCCAAAGCTGGGCGTGCCATCTTGGAGGTAAACGACTTAAAAGTCACTGATGACCGAAAGCACCTTACCGTAGAAGGGGTGAGTTTCGATGTGCACGCCGGCGAGATCGTAGGCGTGGCTGGCGTTCAAGGCAATGGTCAGACCGAGCTGGTGGAGGTTCTTACCGGACTGCGGCCGCCTTTGTCGGGCAAGATTAAGTTATTAGGCAAGGACATAACCGGTGCCCATCCCCGTAAAATCACGGAGCTGGGCGTTGCCCATATCCCGGAGGATCGCCAAAGAGATGGCTTGGTTCTCAGTTATCCGGTGGCTGATAATTTGGTATTGAATAGTTACTACCATGAGCCGTATGCTAAGGGCGTTATTCTTCAAGAGAAGAAGATCGTTTCCGACGCAAAATCTATTATCAGGGATTTCGATGTCAGAACCCCAAGCGCCATGACCACGGTTGGCTCCCTTTCAGGCGGCAATCAGCAAAAGGTGATCGTGGCGCGGGAGCTCTCCCGCCCTGTAAAATTGGTCATTGCCTCCCAGCCCACGCGTGGCTTGGACGTGGGCTCGATCGAATATATCCACAAGCAACTGGTCGCCCGCCGCGACCGGGGCGCGGCAGTACTTTTGGTATCTTCCGAATTGGATGAGATCATGCAATTGTCAGATCGCATCGCAGTAATGTTCCGTGGCAAGATCGTGGATATTCTGGAGGCAAAGAAAGTAAGCCGGCGCGAAGTAGGCTTGCTGATGGCAGGCGCCGCTAAGTCAAATAGATCGAATATTAAAAAAGGCCGCTCAATGAAGAGGAAGAAGAGATGACAGTTAGAACTGGCAAGAAAGAACCCTCTGGCCGCCCTGCGCAACGTAAAAGCGCCCTGGCGATCTTCCTCGACGAGGTATCGCGTGCTCCCATTACCGTCCCAATTCTCGCCATCCTCAGCGGCCTTATTCTTGGCGGCCTCATCGTCGCCGTGACCACTGAAGAAGTATACGCAGCCTGGAGCCGTTCGCCTTTGGAGGCCATCCAGGTGGGTTTCAACGCTGCCTGGAGTTCATATTCTGCGCTGTTCAACGGCTCCATTGGCAACCCTGCTCGCATTTTGAATGCGATTTCCAGCGGCGATGGTGCGGAAATCCGCCGGGCCTTCAACCCTTTTTTTGAGAGTTTGACAAAATCCATCCCGTACATGTTTGCCGGGCTCGCCGTGGCATTGGGTTTCCGCGCCGGTTTATTCAACATCGGCGCCGAAGGCCAATTGTTCATGGGCGCCGTATTTGCCGTCACTGTGGGTTTCGCCCTTACCGGGTTGCCCGCCATCATCCACATCCCGTTAGCGTTGCTTGCGGGGGCGCTCGGAGGTGCGCTGTGGGGTTTCATCCCTGGCTTCTTGAAGGCCAAGACGGGGGGACACGAGGTCATCAACACTATCATGATGAACTATATTGCCTTCCGCCTAAGCGAATATTTGCTGCGCGGCCCTTTACAGCGCCCGGACTCCTTCAACCCCGTCAGCCCCTTCATTCAAGACAGCGCAAAACTTCCGCGTTTCTTTGGCGACCCCATTCGCTTCCATCTGGGCTTTTTCATCGCTTTAGGCGTGGCCTACTTGGTTTATTGGCTTTTATTCAAAACCAAATGGGGCTTCGATCTTCGCACGGTTGGCGCCAACCCGAACGCAGCTCGATACGCGGGTATGAACATCGTTGTTGTCACGATCGCCGCAATGAGTATTTCCGGCGCGTTGGCCGGCCTGGCCGGTGCCAATGAAGTGCTCGGCCTCAACTACAATCTAGCGGTCGCTTTTTCTTCGGGCTATGGCTTCGACAGTATCGCCCTGGCTTTATTGGGCAAAAGCCATCCGCTGGGTGTAGTATTGGCCGCTCTCCTTTTCGGCACCTTGCGCAACGGCGCTTTGCAAATGCAAGTGTCCGCGGGCATCCCGATTGATATTATCTCTGTAATGCAGGCTATGATCCTTGCTTTTATCGCCGCGCCGGCGATTATTCGTACGATTTATCGTCTCCGCGTCCCAACCGTGGTTGAAGAAGAAGTCCATGTTCGCGGTTGGGGGGGTTAATAATGGCAACTACTGCAACCACCCTTCAGCAAAAGACTGTTGAGATTGTTTCCCCGGCCCGCCGCATTGGAATGGGGTTGGTCTTTCTCGCCCTTGCGGTGGTCATTTTCTTAGTGTTTTCCGGTAGCGTGGATTCCGGGGCCGAAACCCGCTTTGTATTGAACCCAGGGGGTACGGAGTTTGCCATTCCTGATTGGATCTTCAATAGTGCTAATGTCTTGAATATTCTGTCCGGCGTGTGCGCCGTAGCCGCGGGTTTCCAACTGGCGCGCGGGTTTGGTAAGCGAACGAATCTTGTCCTCGGCCTCATTTCCGGCGCATTCATCTTTGGTTTCCTTGCCTGGGCGGCCTCGGGGCAATCGCTGAATATGGCCGGTTTGCTCAAATCGACTTTGCAGCGCGCTGTGCCAATAACCCTCGGAGCGCTTTCCGGAGTGCTCTGCGAGCGTTCCGGTGTGGTGAATATTGCCATCGAGGGCATGATGCTGACCGGCGCCATGGTGGGTGCTTTGGTTGGCAGCCTCACAAATCTTTGGATCGGCTTAATTGCCGCCATTCTGGCTGGCGCATTGCTCGCCGCGATCCATGCCGTCCTGTCGATTAAGTACAAGACCGACCAAATCGTCTCGGGAACAGTCATCAACATCTTTGCCATCGGGATCACTTCGTTCATTTCGTCCAAATTCCTTCAACGCTATCAGGACCTGAATAATTCCGGTGTCTTTCCCAGTTGGGAGGTCCCAATACTTTCAAAGATCCCATTCATCGGCCCGATTTTCTTCGATCACAACATCTTCATGTATGGGCTGTTCGTTCTGCTAATCCTTCTGCATGTTGGTCTCTTCTATACCCGCTGGGGGCTGCGCGTCCGTTCGGTGGGTGAGCACCCTAAGGCAGCTGACACGTTGGGGATCAATGTATTCCGGACTCGCTATATGTCTGTGATCCTGGGTGGCATGGTCGCCGGGTTTGGCGGCGCTTATTTCACCCTAGGTTCTGTGGGTCGCTTCGACGAAGTCATGACTGCCGGCCGTGGTTTCATTGGCCTGGCTGCCATGATCTTTGGCAACTGGCGCCCGTTTGGCGCCTTTGGCGCCGGCCTGCTTTTTGGCTTCGCCGACATGCTCGCCTCCAAATTGGCTATCCTCGGCGTGCGCATTCCTTCTGAATTCCTGCTTATGGCGCCCTATATCGCGACTATGATCGTTCTCGCCGGAGTGGTGGGGCGCAGCCAGGTACCTGCCGCCGACGGCAAGCCGTACGAAAAAGAGTAAGCTTCAGGGTACGTACAAGGAGACGCTGGAAAAGCGCCTCCTTTTATTTAATATGGTACCGGTTGTCAAAATCAAGCAAGGACAAGGCAGGCTTAGCCTTCCGCAGTTGCAAGGAGGTCAAAGCCGACGAAGCAATCCCAGAGATGCCAACTATATACTAGATAAATGCCATAATTTTTATGGGTCAAATGTCCATTGGGAAACAGCAAACATGCAAATATATTCATTTATAACTTTCACTTCTGATTCGTCAGAAGTCGTAGATGAGGTGATTTCATGAAGAACAAGGCTCCAATCCTGATCGCTTTGGCCGTGGTGGCTTTATCGGCTTTGGCGTGCATCGAATCAACCGAGGTAACCAGCCTCCGGGCCACGGTTTCCGCCCTGCAGACGCAAGTGGGCGCTGACGGGGAGGGTGCAACCGCACCTGATGCCAATATCGATCTTGGCCCCGCTGATGTCGAATTCACCCTCAAAACCGGTGGGGACGGGCATAGCCTGTTGTTCATTGGCGTCGGCGGCGACATCGATGGGGTGGCCAACCCCGCGCTGATGGTCGATCCCGGCGATGTGGTTCAGATCACACTGATCAATGGCCAGGCTGTCGAACACGACCTGGTTATCGATGAATTCGGCGTGGCAACGGGTTCTGTGACCCAACTGAACGAAGAACGCGTCATCACGTTCGTAGCCGACCAGGAAGGTACCTTCGAGTATTACTGCGCCGTCCCAGGCCATCGCGCCGCCGGCATGGCAGGTACGCTGCAAGTCGGTGAGCCATCCGAGGCTGCGAGCGGGGAATCGATAATCAAGAACCCCACAGATCTGCCCGGCCCTATTGGTGCACGCGGGCCGCAGCTCGTACAGGCTGAATTGGTTGCCCAGGAAGTTGAAGGCAAGTTGGCCGATGGTACGACCTATCCTTACTTTACCTTCAACGGCACTATTCCCGGACCCTTCATCCGCGCTCGTGTCGGAGACACTGTTGAAGTCACTATGAGCAACGAGACGGACAGCGCCTTCACCCACTCGGTCGATCTGCACGCTGTGAATGGCCCCGGCGGCGGCGCGGTGTACACGCAAGTGTTGCCCGGTGAGACCAAGGTCGTTACCTTTGAGGCACTGAATCCCGGCATTTATGTCTATCACTGCGCGACGCCCAGCGTAGCTCACCACATTGCGGGCGGTATGTACGGCCTGATCCTCATTGAGCCTGAGGGCGGCCTGCCGCGTGTCGATCGCGAATTCTATGTAATGCAGGGTGAGATCTACACCGAGGAAAATTTTGGCGCCAAGGGTCTGCTTACCTTCAGCATGGATAAGATGCTCGCGGAAGACCCGGAGTACATTGTCTTCAATGGAGCCGCTGGCGCTCTGGCCGCAGATCCGAACTGGCTGACTGCTAATGTCGGCGAAACCGTGCGCATCTACTTTGGCGTCGGTGGTCCCAACTTCACCTCGTCCTTCCACGTCATTGGAGAAATCTTCGACAGGGTGTACCCGTTCGGATCCATTACCTCAGAAGTCTTGACTGACGTGCAGACCATAACCGTTGCCCCGGGCGGCGCCTGGATCGTTGAATTCACTCTCGATGTACCCGGTGATTACATCCTGGTGGATCACGCGTTGAGCCGCCTCGAGCGCGGTGCGGTAGGTATTTTGCATGTTGAAGGCGAGGGTGACCCCGCAATATTCCACGAGGGATCTGCAAGCGAATAAGCTATTCAATTCCAGACACCTAATCTGGGAGAGTCAACTGACTCTCCCAGATTTGATTCTCGGGCCTTTATAATGTTGTGCTCGAGAGGACGAACCATGAGGACCTTACTGAAGCTGGAAGAAATTGCAATCTTTGTTGGCACCCTGTTGGCGTTTTATGGGTCTATTCCATTCCCAAGGTGGTTGTTTATTATTTTGCTGTTCGCGCCTGATTTCGGCGCATTGGGTTATTTAGCTGGGCCTCGGGTTGGTGCATTCACCTATAACGTGTTGCATCATCGTGGTATCGCTGTGGTGCTTTATTTCCTTGGAATCTATCTGGAACAGCCAATGGTGATCTGGGCTGGCTTGATTATTTTCCTGCACTCGACACTCGATCGTGCTCTAGGTTTCGGACTCAAGTATCCAGACTCGTTCCAAAATACTCACCTTGGGGCCATTGGCCGCGCGGCCTCGAAAAGCTAGGAGTTCAATATTATTGCTTACAGCCTGGACCGGGTAACTGTTAGCTACAACGCCCAGCCCATCTTCAAAGATCTCTCCTGGGATATCCACAATGATCGCTGTGTTGGCTTGGTCGGCCCTAATGGCGCGGGCAAAAGCACCTTACTGCGCCTGGTCGGTGGTGAGCTGAAGAGCGAAAGCGGCTTTGCCAACGCGCGCGGCAAGCTGACCATCGGAAGCCTGCACCAGGAACCGCGCCTCGATCCCACTCGCACCGTAATCGATGAAGCGCTCACCGCTTCTACGCAGGTGCCCGCTTTGCGGAAGGCGATCGCCAGGGCCGAAGCGGACCTTGGCGATCCATTGGTCTACAGCAACGAAGGCAGGCTGGCGCGCAAAATCGAGGAACACGCCAGCCTCCTCGAAGAGCACACTCGCATGGGAGGTCCCGGCTATGAAGGGCAGGTTCGGGCGACGCTCATTAGCCTGGGGTTCTCCGATACCGAACTTGGCCTTCCTGTCGCGGCATTGAGCGGCGGTCAAAAGAAATTGGTTGGCCTGGCTAAATTGTTGGTCACTCGCCCCAATCTCTTGCTGCTCGACGAACCTGACAACCACCTGGATTTATCCGGCAAAGAATTTTTGGAGACTTACATTCGCTCGTATCCTGGTGGTGTAGTCATTGTCTCCCACGACCGTTACCTGCTGGACGTGGTAGCGGACGAGATCGCTGAGCTCGAAGATGGCAAGCTTACCGTACACCCCGGAAACTATTCAGAATACGCTGCTGAAAAGCAAAGCAGACTTTTCCATCAGCAGCATGATTTCAAAGTGCAGCAGAACGAGATCAATCGCCTGGAGAAATCTGCTAAACGCATGCTGATCTGGGGGCGCGCCCACGATAACCCGAAACTGATCCGCCGGGCCAAATCGATGATGAAACGCATTGAGCGTATGGATAAGGTCGATCAGCCGAACCTCGAACGTAAGTCGATGGATCTGCAGCTCACCGGTTGGCGCGGAAGCAATAAGGTTTTGGAGCTATCCGGGTTGAGCAAAGGTTTTGAGACCTCGGATAAGGAATGGGTCCAGATCCTGAATAAACTCGACCTTACTCTCTGGCACGGAGAACGCGTTGGCCTTGTCGGTCCGAATGGCGCGGGGAAATCCTTGCTTTTCAAGCTCTTACTGGGCAAGGAGAATGCAGATGCGGGAGAAATCAAGATGGGCCCTAGCATCCAGGTTGGCTACTACGCTCAGGAGCACGAGACTCTGGACGGCGCGGTGAGCTTGCTCGACACCGTGCGCCGCGCAGCAAACTGCGGAGAGCCCGCGGCGATGAAGCTGCTGAGCAAATTTCTCTTCGCCTACGAACAGATGCGTAATCCCGTTGGCACGCTCTCGGGTGGGGAGCGCAGCCGGCTTCAGTTGATCCTCATCATGCTGACCGGCGCGAATTTCTTGCTTTTGGACGAACCCACCAATAACCTGGATATCCAGTCAGCCGAAGTGCTGGAAGACACCCTCAGTGAGTTTCAGGGCACCGTATTTGTGATTTCACACGATCGCTATTTCCTCGACCGGGTTGCCACGCGCATCGTTGAATTGGATAACGGCAAGTTCAACGCGTATGCAGGCAGCTACAGCGATTATCAGGCTGGCAAAGAACGAATTGAGTTGAGTTCGGCTTAGCGATTTATTATCTGGCGACCTGGCTGCCCAGGCGCAGGAAGGTTTTCAGTTCAGGGAGGATGAAAAACATGACCGCCAGCAAACCTACGGCCATGCCGCCCGTTGCTGCAAAGAGCGCCGGTACCGGCGCCCAGGTGACCGCCGCGTATACGAAAGCAGCGCTCACCAACGTGGCCAGCCCGACTCGCTTCAGGGTATCCATGCTGGCCGGGAGCCCCGGGAAGCGGCGCCCCAGCAGCCACAGCAGGAGCAGCGCCTCGGCAGTGAATGCAATGCTGCCCGCCAGGGCGATACCACCGGCGCCCATTATGGCGGTCAATCCTATTGCCAACAAAATGAACGCAACGGAATTGAGCGCAGCAGCAAAGAAGGGCACCACGGCGTTCTGTTGAGCATAGAAAGAGCGCGAGGCAATTTCCAGCAGGGCATGGCCCATGAGCCCGGCGAGATATAAACGAGTGACCCACACAACAAGTTCAACTTCATTGGGATCGAACGCAGGGAAGGCGCGTGCAACTACTGGGCGCAGACCGACTGCCAGCAGTACCGCAGCGGGAATGGTAAGAGCCAGCAGAACGCGCACCGCGCCGTTTACTGTTTCCTTGAATTTCTCGCTTTCACCGCGAGCGAAGATCTCCGAGATGCTGGGCAGCAGCGCGATGGCAATCGCGCTGCCTAGCAGTGTCTCCGGCACCTGCATGATGAACCAGCCCAGGTTGAGCGCGGTGATGGATCCTTCGCCAAGACCCGATGCCAGGTTGTCGCGTGCCACGAAATAGATGTGGATGAAGAGCATGGTTAGCACACGCGGACCCATGAGAACTAGCACTTTCTGCACACCGGGCGTTCGCAACCCGATAATTGGTTGCCAGCGGAACCCGTATCGCAGCAAGCCGGGCGCTTGGATCAGCAGGTGCAACAAGGAGCCAATGATGACACCGTACACTAACCCGTGGATCCCCAATGCGAAATGGGGTAGGGTGACTCCCGCGATTTCGTAGCCGGTTTCGGGTGAAAGCACCAAGCCGCCAAAGATCTGCCCGATGTTGTATAACGCTGGAGCCAGCGCTGGCAAAATGAAATGTTGGTTGGCCTGCAGCCCTGCCATTGCTAAACCGCTGATCGAGAATATCAGGATGGCGACTAGGTCCAGCCGCATCAGCTCGACAGATAAAACTTTCTGTTCAGGCGGGAAGCCGGGCACGATCACCTTGTCGATCAACCATGGAGCTAATATGGCGATGAGGATCGCCAGCGCCGCGGTGATGATGAAGGCCAGGTTCAGTATGCGCGCAAACAGCTCCCAGGCCGCCGAGCGCCCGCTTTTTTGCATGTAGTCTGAGAGCACCGGGATCAGCGCCACCCCCAGCGCTCCTCCGGAGATCAGCGCCGACAGCAGATCGGGGATGTTGTTGGCGGCGTTGAATACATCCAATTCGTATGAAAGACCGAATTGATTGTTGACGATCAGCTGGCGAATGAAGGCAAGGATTTTGTCGATTCCGAAAAAGAAGGCAATGATGAGGGTGGAACGGGCAAAATGTGTCATGAAGGGGGGAAGTCGCAAAATTCTAACATGCGGGGGAAAGTGAGAAGTGAATAGTGAACAGTGAGAAGGGAACTCTAATCATCATTCACTTCTCACTGTTCACCTCCATCCCGCAGTTGACGAATTGCTTTTCCTGGTATAAACTTTCCCCTGTCGGTACCGCCTCTCTGCGAGGCGGCCTTTGCGTCTGCCCTCTTGCCCCAATAATTTATTCACCCACTAACCGGTGGAGTTATTCGTATATGCTTTGTCGCTCAGGCAAAGCAGGAGTGTTTTGGTCTGTATATGCAATTGGGTTCTGAGTTTGTCGATTTGAAATTTGTTGTATCCGAGAGCCGATGGAGGGGTTTGTGGCGCCTACTCTCCGGACACCGCGGCGCTTATGCGCTTGCCGCGCTCAGTCTGGGCATCGCTGCCCTGTGCCGCTCTAGTGTGTACTTGCTATTGGCCTACTTCGTGGACAAAGTTCTCGGGGCTCCCGATTTCGATCAGCGCGTGCTGGTCGTGGCGCTCGGCTTTGTCGGTCTGGCCATGGTACAGGGTACCTTCACCTACCTTAGCGGCTCGCTGGCTGGGCGCACCGGCGAACGCGTTGCTCAGCGGCTGCGCAATTACCTCTACGACCATATCCAGCGTCTCAGCTTCACCTTCCACGATAAGACCAAGACAGGCGAACTCATCCAGAAAGTGACCTCGGACGTGGACGCCGTCCGTCGTTTTATCGCCCAGGAAGCCACAGAATTCGGCCGCATCCTCATGCTCTTCCTGGTCAATTTCGGTGTGCTGCTTAGCCTGAACGCGCGCCTGGCCTGGCTTTCGATCATTTGCGTGCCATTTACAGTCACCATGTCGTACTTTTTCTTCGGGCGCATCTCGAAGGCCTATGAATCCTTCCAGAATCAGGACGGTGTCCTCAATTCGGTACTGCAGGAGAATCTGACCGGCGTGCGCGTGGTGAAGGCTTTCGCCCGCCAGGATTACGAACGCAGTAAGTTCGAAAAAGAGAATTGGGAGAAGTTCATTCGTGGGCGCAAACTACTGCTATGGCACTCTTTCTTCTGGCCGATTTCGGACATTATCACCGGCGCCCAGATGCTGTTCGGTTTCTACATGGGCGCGTTGATGACTATCAATGGCGAACTTTCGCCAGGCGGCTACCTTGCTTACGTTAGCGTGCTGATCTGGTTGATCTGGCCCATTCGCAACCTGGGACGCGTGATCGTGCAAATGTCGCAGGGTCTAGTTTCCTTCGGCCGGGTAACCGGCATGATCCGCGAAGAGCGCGAACCGCTGGATGAAGGTGATTACCTGTCAGAGGAAAAACCGCGCGGTGAGGTCGTCTTCGAAGACGTGACATTCGAATATGAGCCGGGCTCGCCGGTGATTAAGAATGTTAGCTTCCGCTGCGAACCCGGCCAGGTAGTCGCTCTTCTCGGTTCGACAGGCTCGGGCAAGACCAGCTTGGTGAACCTGCTGCCGCGCTTTTACGATTACACCAGCGGCCGCATCCTGCTGGATGGCGTGGAATTGAAGCGCTACCCGCGCAAATATCTGCGTGAGAACATCGGCATCGTTCTGCAGGAACCCTTCCTCTTCTCGCGCACCATCCGCGAGAACATCCGCTATTCGGTTGGCCGTGATGTCGAGGAGAGTGAAATCGAAAACGCTGCCAGGGCGGCTGCGGTCCACGACGTGATCCGCACCTTTCCCGGGCAGTACGACACGCTGGTAGGCGAAAAGGGCGTCACCTTATCGGGCGGCCAGAAGCAGCGCGTCACTCTGGCGCGCACGCTGCTCAAGGATCCCTGTATTCTGATCCTCGACGACGCTACCTCCTCGGTGGATACCGAAACCGAAGCGGCCATCCGCGGTGCGCTCAAGCAACTGATGCAGGGGCGAACCTCTTTCATCATCGCCCACCGCATACAAAGCGTGATGCTGGCAGACCTCATCCTGGTGTTCGATGAAGGTCGTATCGTACAGCAAGGCACTCACGAACAACTTCTCGCTCAAGATGGCATTTATCGCCAGGTGTATGAGATCCAGACCCGCATCGAGGAAGAGGTCCAGCGGGAAGTGGCTATTTGATTTACACCTTGCGAAAGATGCGGAGACCATGACTAGACTTCAAGTCCAACCCGTTCGCATCGCTCAGGGCTGGCTCTTCGCAAGGTTGAATAAGGATTGAATGGAAGACTTTAACGAATTTCAGGAAGAAGAATTTTCGACGGCCTTTAACGGCAAGACCATTCTGCGCATCCTGGCGCAACTGAAGCCTCATTGGCTGTGGGTGGCTGGATTCCTGTTCACGATCAGTGCCGTTTCCTGGCTGGATTCCTACTTCACCTTCCTGAACAAGCAGATTATCGACGACGGCGTTGCCCAGCACAACATCCAGGTGGTGCTGGACATTATGGTTCCCTATGCGTTCCTGCTCCTCTTGCAGGCCGTCGGCGTGTTCGCCTTCATCTACCTTACGGGCGTCTTGGGCGAGCGCGTGCGTTATGACCTGCGCAAGAAGACGTTCAGCCACCTGCAAAACCTGTCGCTTTCCTACTATAACCGTACGCCGGTAGGTTGGATCATTTCGCGCGTCACCTCGGATACCGATCGCGTCGCCGAACTGGTGACTTGGGGCATGCTGGATACCACTTGGGGAGTGATGAATATCATCACGGCAGGGTTTTTCATGGCGATCATTAACTGGCGCCTGGCACTGCTGGTTTCGGCTGCCATTCCTGTCTTGGTTATCGTGGCCTCCTGGTTCCAGAAGAAGATCATTCGCGAGTACCGCGAAGTTCGCAAGATCAATTCCAAGATCACCGGCGCCCACAACGAGAACATTACCGGTGTACGCGTGGTCAAATCCTTGGGCCGCGAAGAAGCCAACCTAGGCGAGTTCAGCAAGCTGACCGGAGAGATGTTCCGCGCCGGTTACCGGGCTGCCTGGCTTTCGGCGCTTTTTCTCCCCGTGGTTCAGCTCATCACCGCGGTTGCTTTGGGCACCATCATTTGGTACGGTGGCCTTCAGACGCAATTCGGTGAAATGACTATCGGCGGCATCTCGGCTTTTGTTTCGTACATCACCTTCATGCTATTCCCCATCCAGGAAATGGCCCGCGTCTACGCGGAGTTGCAGCATGCTATCGCCTCTGCTGAACGGATCTTCTCGATGATCGATGCCGTCCCTACTGTGGTTGATCTGCCTGGAGCGAAAGATCCCGGCACGATCCGGGGCAATATTGCATTTGAAGATGTGAACTTTGCTTACGATGACGCGCCAGACGAGACGGTCCTCGAAGATTTCAGCCTGCAGGTTCGCCAGGGCGAAACCATTGCGCTGGTGGGGCCGACGGGCGGCGGTAAAAGCACGATCGTGAACCTGGTGTGCCGGTTCTTTGAGCCGACCTCCGGTCGCATCCTGATCGGTGGCGCCGATTACAAAGAATTTACTTTGCAGGGAATTCAATCGCGCATCGGCGTTGTCTTGCAGACTCCGCACCTGTTTTCGGGCAGCGTGCTGGAAAATATTCGCTTCGGCCGCCTGAACGCCACCGATGCAGAAGTCGAAGAAGCGGCCAAGCTTGCCGGCGCGCATCGCTTCATCATGGACCTGAATGGCGGTTACAAAGCCGAAGTAGGGGAGGGCGGTAACTTTTTGTCGGTGGGCCAGAAGCAGCTGATCAGTCTGGCGCGCGCCGTTCTCGCCGACCCGGAAATTTTCGTGATGGACGAAGCTACCAGTTCGGTCGATACTCTGACCGAGGCGCTGATTCAGCAAGGCATGGAAACGATGATGAAGGGACGCACCAGTTTCATCATCGCCCATCGCCTTTCGACGATTAGGCGCGCCGATCGAATCATCGTAATTGAAAACGGCAAGATCACCGAAAGCGGCAGCCACGCAGAATTGCTGCACCAGGGTGGCCACTATTACAAACTCTATACGCAGCAATTCCGTGACGAGTTGACTCGCGAACAAGATCCTTTTCTTGCAGGCCGTCTCGCCACTGCGAGCTAAGATTCCCAATTTCAATTTCAATCGCATTGAGGCATAATCTGCCTCTTTGCACGCCATGGACAAATACGATTCTTATCTCGACCCGGCGCCGGAGCCAACCCAGCCGATCACTTCACGTGACCTGGCTGGAAAAACGCAGCCCAGCATTCCGCAGAAGAAACGCGGGCGGCCTCTGGGCTGCTCGCGACTTGTAATTTGGGTTTTTGTTCTCCTCCTCGCGTACGCCTTTGCGCCCTTCCGCAGTAATGTACTCATCCTGGGCATCGACCGCACGCCTGAGGGCAGCGATGTTGGTCGCAGCGACACGATCATTCTCCTTGGCCTGCAGCCATTTACCGGGCAGGCCAATCTGCTATCAATTCCACGCGATCTGTGGGTGCCAATACCCGGGTACGGTGAACATCGCATCAACGCGGCCCATGCTTTCGGGGAAGGTGCGCTGCGCGGCAGCGGCCCGCAACTAGCGCTGGCTACCGTGCGCTCCAATTTCGGCGTGGGTGTGAGCCATTATCTACGCATCCGCCTCGAAGGGTTCGCGGCCGTGATCGATGCCCTGGGTGGTGTGGAAATCACATTGGAACGGGCGGCAGCAGGATACCCTGCCGGCACTCACGGTTTGAACGGCGAGCAAGCGTTGGCATTCGTGCGTGATCGCACTGGTGATGATTTCTTCCGCATGCAACATGGCCAGCTATTCATCATCGCGGTGATCAAGAAGATGCTTAATCCGCTCTCCTGGCTGCGCGTTCCGGGTGCAATGCTTGCCTTAGTGCAAGCGGTGGATACCAACATTCCCGTTTGGGATTGGCCGCGTTTATCGATTGCTCTGCTGCGCGCCGTTCTTTTCGATGGGATTAACGCCGTCACCATTCCGCGCGAAGCGGTCACTCCCTGGGTGACAAATGCGGGTGCACAAGTCTTATTGCCGAATTGGGATTTGATTCTTCCGATCGTGCGTGAACTGTTCGGATTATTCTAGAATTCCAATTTCCGCAAAATAAAATGATCACAAAAATATTTTATGAAAGAAATATTTTTTGGAATCATTTTTCGCAGAAAGTTCGTCGGAATCGCAAAAAATTTTTGATTTTTCACAATTTTTGAACACCAGAGTTCAAATTCGCACACATTTGCACGCGTTTTTATACAGCATTTATACAGGTTTTATTCTATACTTTCTCAACTTCGCCAAGTTTTGGCGATAATCCGCGGAAGGAGAAAAATGGCCGCCAAGAGAAAGACCAAGAAGAAGGCAACAAAGAAGAAGGCCACAAAGAAGAAGAAGAGATAATCTCTTCCAAATTTTTTGTGCTTCTCAAAGTAGCGGTGGAACTCCACCGCTACTTTGTCTTTAACTTTATAATCAAGGAAAGCTTCGCTTTCCGCAGTTGCGGGGAGGCCGAGGCCGACGAGGCAATCTCCAAAAATGCAATTGGATAAAAAATTCCCTTTGATTGATCTGCATCGTCACCTGGATGGCGCGGTCCGTTTGCAAACGATTTTAGACCTGGGAAAGCAACATAATTTGCCCTTGCCTGCATTCGATTTAGAGACATTGCGCCCTTTTGTACAAGTGACCGAAGCGCAACCCGGCATCATGGCTTTCATAGAACGTTTCAAGTGGATGACCGGAGTGTTAGTCGATTACGATGCCTGTCGCCGCATCGCATATGAAAATGTGTACGATGCGAAGGCGGAAGGCATCGATTACATCGAGCTGCGCTTCAGCCCGCTGTTCATGGCGCAGGCGCACGGGTTGGATCCGGCAAAAATCGTAGTCGCAGTGGTGGAAGGCGTCCGTCAGGGTGAAGCTGAAACCGGTGTGAAAGCCAACTTGATCGGCATCCTCAGCCGTCATTTTGGACCGCGCGAGGCCATGCGTGAATTAGACTCATTGTTGACCCATAAGGATGAGTTTGTTGGGTTGGATTTGGCCGGCGATGAAGCTAACTTCCCCGGCGAACTTTTCGTCGACCATTTCCGCATCGCTCGCGAAGCCGGCTGGCAGATCACCGTGCATGCCGGCGAAGCGGCCGGCGCCGAAAGCATCTGGCAGGCGATTCGGGGACTGGGCGCGGTGCGCATCGGACACGCCACCCGCGCAATGGACGATCCGCATCTGGTCGATTTCATGGTCGAACGGCGCATCGGCGTGGAAGCGAACCTCACCAGCAATGTGCAAACCAGCACCGTGCCTTCCTATGCCGCGCACCCGCTCAAGGCGATGCTGGAAGCAGGCGTTTTGGCCACCATCAATTCAGACGATCCTGGTATCAGCAACATCACCCTTCCTCATGAGTACGAGGTCGCCGCGCCCAAGGCCGGCCTCACTGAAGAGCAGATACACCGGGCCCAGGTAAATGCACTTGAACTCGCTTTTTTGTCCGAAGGCGAAAAACAAGCCTTGTTGCGCGCCAGGCAGCTCCCTGTTTCGTAGCCAGTTACTCTCGGCTGTTTTCGCCGTTAACCTTAAAAGGAGGCAGCCATGCGAATCATCATTACTGGCGGGTCTGGTCTGATCGGCAGAGGGCTTACAGCCAACCTGGTCAAAGATGGCCATGAGGTCATTATCCTCAGCCGTACGCCGGAGAAGGTCACCGGCTTGCCGCAGGGCGCCATAGCCGTTGGCTGGGATGCTAAAACAGCGGCCGGCTGGGGAGAGTTGGCCGATGGCGCCGAGGTGATTGTCAACCTGGCTGGCGAAAGCCTTAAAGGAAAAGGCTTGCTCCCCAGCCGCTGGACCCGTCGCCGCAAGGAGCTGATCCGCCAAAGTCGTTTAGATGCCGGCCAGGCGGTCGTCGAGGCTCTAACGAAGGCCAGCCGCAAACCCAGGCTGATCGTCCAGGCTTCGGCGGTTGGCTTCTACGGCCCGCACGGCGACGAACTCGTCTCCGAGGAAACCGCGCCAGGGTCCGATTTCTTGGCGCGCACCTGTGCCGATTGGGAAGCTTCGACCTCTGAGGTTGAAGCTTTGGGCGTGCGGCGCATTATCTTTCGTACTGGGCTGCCGCTGACCCTAAAGGGCGGGGCGTTCCCGTCTTTGGTGTTGCCGTTCCGACTCTTTGCCGGAAATACGTTTGGCGACGGCCGCCAATTTTATCCCTGGATTCACTTTGGCGATTACATCGCAGCCGCTCGTTTTTTGATCGACGATCCAAAATCTTCAGGGCCATATAATCTGTCAGCGCCTAACCCAGTGAGGAATAAGGAATTCGCTTACGTGTTAGGCAGAATTATGAATCGCCCAGCTTTTTTTCCCATTCCCCGGTTTGCCTTGGAAATCCCCTTTGGCGAGGTAGCCACTGTTGTGATGCACGGTCAGCGCATGGTACCGGATCGACTGTTGAAAGCCGGTTTCGAATTTCGATTTCCTGATCTTGAGCCTGCCCTGAAGGACCTGATGGAATAAAGCGAGCGAAGAGCTTTCAGAACAGTAATTGGTGCGCAACCCTGTCAATGCTATGATGAACTGAGGAAAAACCGATGCCACGAAAATCAAGCGCGAGGAAAGCTAAAACCCGGGCGAAGATAAAAAGAAAGAAGGCCTTACCTCCTCCTGTTTGGAAAAGTCCGGGTGTAATGGTCGCGGTAGTTATCGTTGCCACTGTGGCCATAATTGCTTTAATCAACGCGCTCACGCCCGCTTTTCTGTCCGCAGTGACTCCCACGGTTGTAACTGTGCCAGGACCGACATCGGAGCCAACAGTTCAGGCTTCCTTGGAACTACCAACTCCGACACCCACAGAGGCGGCTACTGAAGTACCAGGGAATGTGATCAGCCTTACCTTTGAGGGAGCCGTAGATGCGAACGACTGGATGATCCAAGCCTGTGATGACGTGTTCCAGGATCAGGGCACGCTGGGCGAATACCGGTTTCTGGTGCCGGATGACACCAGTCAGGAATTGCATGAATGCGGAATTGCATTTAATGGAAAATTAGCGCCGATCAAACGAGTGGTGGCCACAGTGAGACTAGATAGCGGGATTGGATCGGCAAGCTATGTGGGCATTATGGCAACATGCGGATTGGTTAAAGCTGAACTTCTTTTGGATCGCTTCGGCGTTCGCCCATTTGTTTCCGGACGCGAAGGAGAGCTGGTTGATGATTTTGGCGCAAATGCTGAAGGTCCCCTAGAAGCGCAGCTTGTAATCGAATGGATGGGAGACCTTATCAGGTTTTCAGTAGCTGACAGTGCGCATGCGCCAGCAGAATACCCATGCACTGAGTATCCGGAGGTTTTGAGCGTGGGGATACGCACACTGGGTTATTACGGAATCGACGCCGCTATCCTGGATATTGAAGTTTCGGATTAGCAAAAAGAAAACCACGGAGACACGGAGCCCTTTTTTTGAAGGATTTCCCTGTCTCCGTGTCTTCGTGGTAATCAATGAAAACCTTCAGTGCTAGGTACCGAAGAGACCACAAAAAAAGTGCCCGACAGTACAACTGTCGGGCCTTCGGGCCACAGTACAACTATGGCCATCTGCTAGTTTAACATTGCTTCTCTTCGGGACGAACCCTCGCCCCGAAGTTCTTATGTTCAAATATCTCCGTGTTGATTCTTTGAAAGTCCATTTCTATCTTCTTCTCCCGCCCATTCCCAGCACAATTGAGGCGAAGTAAAGCAGCTGGAGGATGGCGGTGAACAGCGCAGCCACGTAGGTGAGCGCCGCCGCGTTCAGCACGGTGTTCACCCCCGAGCGTTCCTGCTCATCGGTGATGATGCCCGCAGTGGTCAGCAGTTCTCGGGCACGCGCCGATGCGTTCAACTCCACGGGCAGGGTGGCCAGCGCGAACACAGCGCCTCCGGCGAAAACGGCCACGCCCAGCCAGGCAAGCCCGGCGGAATTCAGGAAGATCCCGACCATCAGCAGGATCCAGCCCAAGTAGGAACCGATGTTGACGGCAGGCACCAGGGCGGCGCGCAGGCGCAGCGGGAAATAGTCTTCACGGTCTTGCATCGCATGCCCCAGCTCATGCGCGGCGATGGCCGCCGCGGCCACCGACGCGGATTGCGCCACACCCGCGGACAGGCGCAGCACCTTTTCGCGAGGATCGTAATGGTCGCTGAGGCGGCCTCGAGCCTGCTCCAGGCTGACGCCGCTCAGCCCGCCGCGATCGATCAGCCGGCGGGCGACATCGGCGCCGCTAAGCCCGCTGCGATTGGGCACCTTGCTCCAGCGCCCATAACTGGAACTCACGTACCACTGGGCCAGCATCATTAAAATGAAGGCCGGTAGCATGAAGATCAGGTAACTGGTGTTGTAGAAAAACATGCCTTCTCCCTTCTACTCGCTCACCAATTTGTACTCGAACGTGCCTGCAGCAGTTCAACGGCGCGTTCCAACTGTGGATCGCGGTCGGCCAGCAAGTCTTCTTCCGTCAACGGCACCACCACATCCGGCTCCAGGCCGATACCATGGATTTGGCGTTCGTCGGGTGTCAGCCAGTGTGCGATGGTGATGCGCAAGGCGCCTTTATTATCCGAAAGCAGGCGCGAAACCTGCACGGAGCCTTTGCCAAAAGTTGTTTCGCCTACTAATTGGCCGCGCTCGTAGTCCTGAATGGCGCCAGCCAAGATCTCAGAAGCTGACGCGGTCCCCTGGTTCACCAGCACGATCAGCGGAATATCGGTGGCCAACCCGCTGTCCTGGGCCTTGTAGGTATCGCGAGTGCCATCCCCATACTCCTCATATAGCACGACGCCATCTTCAACAAATTCAGAGGTGATTTCAACAGCGGTGTTCAGGAAGCCGCCGCCATTATTGCGTAAATCGAGAATCAACCCCGCGGGGTCTTCTGCCATAACGCTGGCGAGGGCTTCGTGCAATTCGGAGGCCGAATCCGCACCGAAGGTGAAGAGTTGTACGTAGGCGATATCTGTGCCTTCGAGGATTTCACTCTCCACGCTTGGCACTGTAATGGCAGCCCGCACGATTTCCACGTCGAAGGGTTCAGGTTCACTTTCGCGTTGAATGGTTAGCACCACGGTCGTACCCGCGGGCCCCAGGATGCGGCTGATGACCACATTGCCATCTACGCCGGTCATGTCCTGGCCGTCTACAGCCAGCACGATGTCACCGGGAAGCAAGCCAGCTTCCTCAGCGGGCGAGCCTTCCATGGGGGCGATGATGGTGACGTATTCGGTAGTGGTATCCACCCAGGCGCCGATCCCTTCGTAGTTGCCTTCGAGAGACAGATCGGACTGCTGCAATTCAAACGGGTCGAGGTAAGCCGTGTTCGAATCGCCTAAGCCATCCACCATACCGCGTAGGGAGGAATACAGCAGATCCTGGTAGCTGACGATAGTGCCTGTCTCCCCATATTGGGCTGCCCGCCAGTCCTCCCAGAAGGCAGAGAATTCATCGGCAATTTCGGCCGGCGTTCCCGCCTGGCTTGAAAGAGAAGAGGCGCTGGGCGCGTCAGCGGATACGTCGACGGTGTCCAGATTGACCCCGTTGGCATCGAAGAATGAATTCAAGCCATCCTCTGCACCCCGGGCCAAAGCCGCTTCATTGATCGGCTGTTCCACGAAATCCTCATGCAGAAATTGGCGCGCTTCCCACATGGGTGCGAAGAGTTCGGCGAGGTCGATGCCTTCGCCTACTGGGATCTGCGTTTCTTCTATCGGTGGCTGGGCGCCGGGTTCCCGCCAAAGCAGGGAGGGGTCGCTGATGACGGCGTTGATCTCATCCTGGAAGATGAAGTAAGCGCCAAAGGCCGAAGCGGCGACGCAGGCGCACAATCCAAGAATGAGGGCCAGTGCAGCCAAGATGTAGACGGAGGTTTTTGATTGCATTGTGTTTGTCCCGTGGGGTTAGGCGAAGAGTTTCCTTCTCCGGTAGATTAACATAGATTTGTTAGATTCGAATAAATTCCTCTAGCCATTAGCTTTTAGCGATTAGCGTTTAGCTAAAAGACAAATCCGCGCGGGGAAACCCCTTGAACATACCTATTTTCTTTGTCCTTTCTTCAGTTGCTCAACTCTCTTGGCCAGTTCACTAAGTTGCGTGTCCTCCGGCTGCCAGGGCTGTTGCGAGCGTTTAGCCGCTTTGCGCATCAAATCGAATTGGCCGATGGTTCCGCGGCCGCGCAAGCCGGCGTAGATCATGGCCGGCACACCCAGCCCGATCAAACCCGTGAGGCAGATCACCAGCAAGATTTCGCCGCTCGGCATCTGGTTATTCTATCAACTCGGGCATTGCAGTTAGCAGTTGTTCCACCCTGGCAATGCTGCGGTCAGCCGCGGGATGCGGCTCGCGGGTGCCTATCAGCACAGTGCCTGCCCCCAGGCTTTTGGCAGGATCCAGATTATTCGGTTGGTCATCGACGAACAACGTCGCGGAGGCGACCTGTTGGCCTGCGCGTTGAAGCGCTAGCGTATACGAGCTTAGCTCAGGCTTGTTGCGATACGCCATGGCTTTGATGTCCACGATGCCGTCGAAATGCGCTGATATGCCCAGCGCGGCCAGCACTCGCCGGGTGTGTTCGAGGCTGGAATTGGTGAATACCCATTTGCGCTGCGGGAGGTTCGAGAGCAGCTCCCTGAGTTTGCCGTTCGGGCGGATCAGGTCTTCGATGGGAACGTCATGGACGTAGACTAAATAGTCGTCTGGGTCAATGTGGTAATTCAAGGAAAGCCCACGCAGCGTGGTCCCATACCGGCTGAGGTAGCTATCACGCAGGGCGCGCACTTTCGCTTTTGGAACGCCCAGCCGCTCCTGCATGTACATTTCGATGCGGCCGCGCAAGGCGTCCCAGACCCCGCCGGTAACATCGGGGTACAGCGTTCCGTCGAGATCGAAAAAGATGGTCTGCGTTTTCACGGCGGGAAGTATACCGTTTATGGCAAAGTTGCTAGTTGCTAACGCGATACACAGACCATTAGCATCTTTGACCACAGGGGTTGGACGAAATGCCTCGCGGTGAAGATGTTGTTCGTTATTCGGGTGGAGGTGTGTACCGAACAACCTTTTGGTTGGTAAAGCAACCTCAGGGCAGGCTTGACAAATGGATTAATTTGACTTGACGATCCGAAATTGAGCGTCTGCATAACCAGCATATATTCCCCTTTCTCCAGCCGACTATCGCAGAATTTGAGGGTAATCTGACAAGGTCTCGCTTGTGCTGACATCAAGGTATTCAATACTTGTTTCTTCGCTGACCACCGGCGAATTATGACCTGTGCAAGAGGATTGAATTTCGCCTGGGAGACGGCGGATCTCAATCCGCGTGGTTGTGCACCCGCAGAGATACCGGATGATCTGGCGATGGACAATCTCAACGTGACGATTTTGCATGCGACCCCCCTCGATGATATTTACTTCTTGTGCCCGTTCCTGCCAACCAGGACCCCGGCGTCTTTGTGGACGGCGATGGCCCGGCGGCCGATCTCCGTGGCAGGCTCATAGCTATCTGGGTATAGCGCGGCCAGGATGTCTTCTGCGAAGGAGCCGCGCCAGTCGTAGTGCGCCGCCTGCGAAAGCCGCAGCATGGTGAAGCCATCGGGAAGATGGCGGCAATCCTCCCAATTTTTGACGCTTTGGTAGGAGATGCAGCGGCCGGCGGATTGCAAAGCTTCGCTCAAGGTCCTGGCAAAAGCCCGCAAGGTGGCCTGGGCTTCCGAGGTGCCTGACAGGATGCGGTACTCCCGCACAATTTGGGATACGGCTCTTCGGTTGGGTAAGGTGGTCTTGATC
>DATDRZ010000009.1:0-2916 GCA_035291465.1 Anaerolineales bacterium | reverse complement strand
GACCTGCCCTGGGACTGGTCCATCGCCGGAGACGGGCCGCAGACCGCTGCGCTGCGTGAACGAGTCAAGCAACTTGGCCTTGAGGATCGCGTGCACTTTCTTGGCTGGCAGGAACGCGATCAATTAGCCGCCCGCTACCGGGAAGCCAACTTCTTCTTATTCCCTTCTCGCCACGAAGGGATGCCCAATGCCCTGTTGGAGGCGATGGCCAGCGGGTTGCCGGTGGTAGCCACGCGCATTGCCGGCAACGACGAACTGGTGCAGGAAGGTGTGACTGGAAAGTTGGTTGATGCTGAAGACGTTCCGGCATTAGAAGAGAGCCTGCGCCAATTGATCAGGGACCCACATCTACGCAAACGAATGGGCGCGGCCGCGCGCCAAAGGGTGGAACGAGAGTATTCGTGGGAGAGTGCCGCTGATGAGTATCTTAAGATGCTTCAACACACGCTCTGATCTATTTCAAGAATCAGCACGAACCCCGGCGTTCCCCTGCATGGGATCGACCTTAGCTGGATCGGGCTGTATTGTCTAAAAAAGGAATGCGTACTAACAACTGACTGTCTAGGTTATCATCAGCGGTTCTTATGTGTGGAATTTGCGGAATTTCGTTTAACTCTGACCGAAAGCCAGAACGTGCCCTGCTTGAACAAATGAATTCCGCCATTGCTCACCGGGGTCCGGATAGTGACGGTTTTTATTTGAATGACAGGGTGGGCCTGGCGGTTCGCCGCCTGGCGATTATTGACGTTCAAGGGGGCGACCAGCCGATCACCAATGAAGATCAAAGCCTGTGGATTGTATTCAATGGAGAATGCTATAACTATCCGGATTTGCGAGTCGAACTCGAGCGGCGCGGCCATCGGTTAAGCACGAAAACCGACACGGAGTGCATCCTTCATTTTTATGAAGATGAAGGGGATGACTGCGTGCAGCGCCTGCGTGGCATGTTCGCCTTTGCCTTGTGGGATGAGAAAAAGAGGCGCCTGTTGCTTGTACGCGACCGCCTGGGTAAAAAGCCATTGTTTTATACCGTCCAAAGCGAAACGCTTTATTTCGCGTCTGAGCTGAGCGCTCTGCTTTCCGTGCTTCCACAGCGGCCGGAAATCAACTTACAGGCCGTCGATCTCTATCTCAGCCTGCAATACATTCCCGATCCTTGGACAGCCTATCAAGACGTTTACAAACTGCCGCCGGCGCACCAGCTGGTATGGGAGAACGGCCATATTCAGTTGCAACGCTACTGGGATTACTCCTGCCAACCCAAGTGGGAGGCGCCTGAAGATGAACTGGCTGAGGAGCTGGGGCATCGCCTGCGTGAGGCGGTCAAAATGCGCCTGCTCTCCGAGGTGCCTCTGGGCGCGCATCTGAGCGGTGGGATCGACTCGAGTGTTATTGTGGCGCTGATGTCTGAATTAGCCAGCGGCCCCGTGAGAACCTTTTCCGCAGGCTTCGAGGAGGAGCATTTCAGCGAGCTGCCTTATGCACGCGACGTGGCCGAAAAATACGCTACAGACCATCACGAATTTACTCTCACTTACGGGGATATTCCTTCGACGCTGGCTAAGATTACCTACCACTTTGGCGAACCATTTGCCGATCCTTCGGCTATTCCGCTTTTTCATCTATCAACTCTTACGCGTCAGCACGTGACGGTGGCTTTGAACGGCGACGGAGGCGACGAGGACTTCGCCGGTTACCAACGCTATTGGCTGGATGGACTGGCCGATTTCTATCTGCGAGCGCCGCGGTTTGTCACCCGGAAGCTGGTTCCATTCATCGCTGGATTTTTTCCCGACCGCTCGGATCGGCCTGTCGGCCAGAGTCTGGTGAGCGGCATTAAACATCTGGATCTGTTGCCGCTAGTAGACGCGCGAGCGAGCATCCTTCGTTGGGGTTCATACTTCTCCGCGCACCAAAGAGCGTCCCTATGGAAGCCTGATCTCTGGCGCACCTTCGCCCCTGACAATGCGGAAGCCTTGCTGGTGGAGAAGTACGATTCCGTCGAAGGGTCTAGACTGGATCGTACGCTCTATACTGACGTCCATACCTATTTGCCCGGCGATCTGCTGGTAAAGGCCGACAGGATGACGATGGCAGCGTCGCTTGAAGGTCGGTCGCCCTTCCTTGATCATGAGATGGTCGAATGGGCGGCGCGCCTTCCGGATCGGTTCAAAGTCAGAGGTAGAAGTGGAAAATATCTCTTGAAGAAGGCATTCGCCTCTGCGCTTCCCGAAAGCGTTCTGAGCCATGGCAAGCAAGGGTTTGGCATCCCGGTGTCTGCGTGGTTCCGCGGTCCGCTATATGCCTGGGCGCGGGAAATGCTGCTGTCAGATGGCGCTCCTGTTCACAGTTGGTTCGAAAGCGCCGCGCTGGGGAAATTGCTGGAAGAGCATCGTTCCGCTCGCTTCGACCATGGCAAGCGGTTGTATGCGCTGATCATGTTGGGAATCTGGATGCAGCAATAAGCATGTTCAAATTCGGAGAAAACTGGGCTTCTTTTTCGAAGCAATTGGACGAATCGAAGATCCTTGAAGCCATGCAATCCCTCACGTCGTTGTTCGGTCACGAGGCGCTTAAAGGCAAGGATTTTCTGGATATCGGCTGTGGCAGCGGTTTGTTCTCTATCGCCGCCCTGCGATTGGGTGCACAAGCGGTGACCGGAATCGACGTCGATCCTGTTTCGGTGCAGGTGTCAAATGAGAACGCCCGTCGCTGGCTGCCGGATGCCGGCAGTATTTCGTTCCGGCAAGTTTCGGTGCTGGACGGCTCAAAAATGCAAATCCTGGGAAAGTTTGATGTGGTTTATTCCTGGGGCGTGCTGCACCACACGGGCAACATGCAGCACGCGCTCGCCAACGCCGCGGGCGCGGTAAAACCAGGCGGCCTGTTGATGGTCGCCATTTACAATCGCCATTG
>DATDRZ010000008.1:0-5127 GCA_035291465.1 Anaerolineales bacterium | reverse complement strand
ACTCGTTTTTCAATATTATTAATAATAAGTTTCCCACTGCAGAGAATTATCCGAGTCTTCCAGTTGTGAGCCATGAAGTGGAAGGGGCTGAATACGCAAAACCCCTGGACTTTGCTGAACCAGAACTGAATCTAATAAACCTAATCTCCCAACTCCCCGACGCAGTTCAGCGTGCCGCCGGCGAATACAAGACCTTGCACATCACCAACCTGGCCTATGAAACCGCTCGGGCCTTCAACGATTTCTACAACCAATGCCCCGTTCTCCAGGCTGAAGAACCAATCCGTAATTTCCGATTACGCCTGGTCGCCTCGGCCAAACAAGCCCTGGCAAACAATCTGGCTTTACTGGGCATCCAGGCGCCCGATATAATGTAAACTTAGCTTCCGTTAATCCCCACCACAGGAGAGAGATTTATGTCCTCTGCCGGTACCCGGCATTTTTACCTGACCAAACCCACCCACTTTCGCATCGAGTACGCAATCAATCCATGGATGAACAAGGCCAACCAGGTAGAACCTGAAAAGGCCAAGGTTCAATGGAACGCCCTGCTGGAGAACTATAAAAAGCTGGGCGCCAAGGTCGAGGTCTTCGATTCGCTCAATGGCTGGCCGGACCAGGTGTTTACGGGGGATTCGATCTTCCTTTACGGTAAGCATGCCATCGCCGGCCGCTTCCGCTACCCAGAGCGGTCAGGCGAAGTGCTGCCGATGATCGAGAGATTTGAGGAACGCGGTTACACCATTCACCAGGTACCCGATGGGCTGTTCTTCGAAGGCAATGGCGAAGCCGTTGCCTGGGACGGGCACATTCTGGCGGGTTACGGCGTGCGCAGCGACCGCAAAGCGCTGGACTTCCTGGCTAAAACCCTGGACGTCGAGGTCATCCCTTTTCGGGTATTGCCGCCCCACTTCCACGTAGACACCATCGTCTGCCCACTCCGCAAGGACCTGCTAGCTTACGTACCCAGCGGCATGGACGAGGAAAGTCAGCAGCGCATCGAGAGTCTTAGTGTGGATTTGATCGCTATTGATCAGGATGAGGCGAAGGAATTGGCTTGCAACTCAATAGCCTTGAGCGATGACGTTATTGTCAGCACGCGTAAAGCGCCTAAATTCCAAAAGGAGCTGGAAAAAGCCGGCTTCAAGGTCATTCCCCTGGATATGAGCGAATTCGCCAAGTCCGGCGGCGGCGCCAAATGCCTGACGCTCGAGGCCTATAAGGCGGACTAAATCGCACGGATAGCCCTGCCCTCGCATGACGGTATAAGGATGAAAAAAGAGGCCCTACGGCCTCTTTTCGTTTACACGTCCAGTCGATATCCAACCCCTCTGACAGTGGCAAGAATCTTGGGTTTTTTGGGGTCTTTTTCAATCGCCTGGCGCAGCCAGCTAATGTGCACATCTAACGTGCGAGTATCCCCTGTGTAATTCGTTCGCCACACCTTCTTGAACAAATTGTCCCGCTCGACCACTTCGCCTTTGTGATCGATGAGCATACGCAGCAATCTGATCAGCCGGGGAGTGAGCACCGTCTTTCGGCCTTGGGCGCGCACAACCTGAGTTTCCAGGTCCACTTCGATGGGGCCTGCTTTCAGCAAGCCGCCTTCGTCCACCGGCAGCAGCGGGCCTATGCGGTTGACCAGCTTGCGCTGCGTGAACGGCAGTCTCAGCACCACGTTGGCGCAATCGAAATCTTCCTCCAGCGGGCGCTTGGGGTCGGAGATCAGCAAAATAGGCATGCCGTTCACTTTGTTGCGTATCGAAATGCAAATGCGTTTGCCGCTGGTGCGCATGGAAGCGGCGTCCACGATCACCAGATCCTGTTTTCCTTCGCCAAGGTGTTTCAGTGCGTTCTTCCCCATGGAAACGCGTTGGACCTGAAATCCTTTTTTCATCAGTGAGGAAACAAATTCCGGGTCGCTGCTCCAGCGTCCCTCCACCCATAGGATCTTAGTGCTGCTCGCCTGGGATAATTTGCGCGCCATATTTGCGTTCCCGCCTGGTTACTTTCTGTTGTCCTTGATTGTGTAATGCCGGTTCATAACTGGGGGCAGGCATTATAACGAACAATGCTTAAATAAGTCAAATACCTTAAAGAAATGAGAGTGTTGAAAAAGACCCTAATGGTTTTTTTAAAAATCACATTTTTAAGGCCAAGTCTTAGGTCATGGAAGATCTGACGAACAAAATGCATCGAAATCCTTGGATCGCGAGTTCATTCGTGGCCCGCAAAAGCCTCACCCCCTGACATGGGAGAAATATTATTATGGCTATTCGCCCCCTCTCCAGCTTCTGCTGGAGAGGGGGAAGGGGGGTGAGGCTTTTGAAACGAAAGATGATTCCAAGAAAAACGCCGGTCATGATGTATTGATCCCGCAATGTATTCGTTACAATCAAAATCAAGGCAATTTTCGTGCATGATAGAATAACTAACTCAAGTAAGAATCCGGCTCAAACCCTCGGCCGGGAGGCACAATGAGCGAGATGATCGAAGTTGTCATAGATAGCATTCGCGTGGGGCTGATGTCCCAGCAGCGCGTGGTCATCTTGCGCGAAGCCGAGGCCGAGCGCTACCTTGCCATTTGGATCGACCCCTACATGGCCGAACAGATCACCTTTGCCCTCCAGGAAGTCGAAGTCGCCCGACCCATGACCCACGACCTGATGCGCGAGATGCTGCGCTCGCTGGAAGCTCGCGTGGTGCGCGTGGAAGTCCTCACCCTCAAGGCCGATGTCTTTTACGGCAACATCGTCGTCGAGGTCGATCACAAGACCCTCAACGTCGACTCCCGCCCGTCGGACGCGCTGGCTATCGCGGTGCGCACCCACGTGCCCATCCTGGTATCCCGCGAGGTGATGGACGCCGCCGGCATCATCCCCGAAGAGGATTTGGATGAGGAGCAGCCTCTTGATGAGGCGCTCGAAGAAAGGGAGGACGGCCCGGTGGAAGGCGAAGCCGAAGGCCGCCTGGAAGTGTTCGAGGATTTCCTCGAAAAGCTCGATATAGATGAAGACGACGACGATAAGAAGAAAAAGAACGATAAGAGCAATTAGAGCTATCTCGTAAATTATTCACATCGTCATTCTTTCCATCGTAGGGGCGGGTCTGGTTCCTTGCTCTCACCCTCATGCCCAAAAAAGCGACTAGACCCGCCCGTTCAATCACATCGGCAATAATCCGGTGCCTGTTTATGAGACAGTCTCTGGCGGTTTTTTGATTTTTGAAAGACGTTGACTTGACTCGCAGAACGTGGTTATATGGAAGAAAGCGTTATAGGGATTCCTCGCTGGTCTTGAATCCGCCTTTGGGTACCCCCTTGCGCAACCCGCTCGGAATGACAAGTGGATAAGACACGCAAAAGCGCAAAAGATGCGCTTTTGCGTGTCTGTTTCCTTGGCAAGGTTGCACCGGATAAAACGGTTTATGACTGACTCTTTCCCGCCTGAAATCGAGCAAGCCTCCGCACCCCAGATCGTGCCGCACAGCCGCGAGGCCGAAGAGGCGGTGATCGGCTCAGTGCTGATCAACCCCGAGGCGTATTACGATGTTGCCCAGTTCCTCAAGCCCGAGGATTTCCACATCCACCGCTTGCGCTGGATCTGGGACACCTACACCCGCCTGCACGAACAGCGCATCCCCATCGACCTGCTGACCGTCACCGAAGAGCTGGACAAACAAGGCCAACTGGCCGAGGTTGGGGGGCCGGCATATTTAACCCAACTGCTCAACAACACGCCCACGTCGCTGCACGCCGAAGCCTACGGCAAGATGGTGCAGCAGGCGTCCATCCGCCGCCGGTTGCTGGAGGCTGCCAACAAGATCGCCAAAGCGGCCTACAAGGAAGACCTGAGTGTCGAGACGGCCATCGACGAAGCGGAGAAGGCCGTCTTCAGCGCCAGCGAACACCGTCTCTCCACCGACCTGCAGCCCATTAAGACCGTCCTCTCTGATTATTACGATCGCGTCGAAGCCGCTTCCCGGCGCAGCGAGGAGATCTACGGCGTGCCCACCGGGTTCATCGACCTCGACCGCCTGCTGATGGGCTTGCAGCCCTCCGACCTGCTGATCATCGCCGGGCGCCCCAGCCAGGGCAAGACCAGCTTCCTGATGTCCGTGGCCAAGAACGCCGCGCAACTCAACAAGAAACATGTGGCCATTTTCTCGATGGAAATGTCCAATGAGCAGCTGGTGCAGCGCCTGCTGGCGCAGGAAACCGGCATCAATTCGCAGAAGATGCGCTCCGGCAAGCTGGAGCAGAACGAGTGGGACCTGTTCGCCCAGGCCATCGAAGTGCTCGGCGATACCAAAGTCTTCCTGGACGATACGCCCGCCATCTCTCCCACGCAGATGCGCGCCAAGTGCCGCCGCCTGCACATGGAATACGGGCTCGATCTCGTCGTCGTGGATTACCTGCAGCTTATGGGCGGCGAAAGCCGCACCGATAACCGCGTCCAGGAAGTCAGCTACATTTCGCGCAGCCTCAAGGTGCTGGCCCGCGAATTGAACGTGCCGGTGCTGGCCGCGGCGCAGCTTTCCCGCGCCGTGGAGCAGCGCGCCGATAAGCGCCCGGTACTCTCAGACCTGCGCGAGTCGGGTTCGCTGGAGCAGGACGCCGACATCGTCATGTTCATCTATCGCCCGGAGTTCTACGAAGACGACAGCCTGCGCAAGAACATCGCCGAGATCATGGTGAGCAAGCACCGCAACGGCCCCACCGGCATCGTGGAGCTCGTCTTCCGCGAGAACCTGGCCAAGTTCGAGAACGCCGCCACCCGCAACATCGATTTCTCGCAGGTATAAGTCCGTAAGGTACGACAGGCATAATTTGCTCATAATCTTGCCGATTCGAGACTTGCTTCGTCGGGCGGATGGCTTCGCCTCGCCCTCCTCGCAATGACGATTGAAAAGAAAGCGCGAGACTCCCTTACATCGTCATTGCGAGGAGTATTGCGACGCGTAGCGGCACAAACGGACGAAGCAACCTCGAATCAGACTGCTGTGCTGCGAATTTAGCTGGTCGTAAATGAACAAAGATCAAGTGGCCTGTGTTTACATAATGACCAATGTGCGCAATTCCGTTCTTTATACCGGTGTCACCAATGATTTGATTCGCCGGGTTCTCGA
>DATDRZ010000007.1:0-4295 GCA_035291465.1 Anaerolineales bacterium | reverse complement strand
TACATCCGCCAAGTGAACGGCGGGCCTGAGCTCGCCGACCCGTCCAGGGCCGAGAAGGAAGCCATCTATGCCTGAGAACAAAGCGGATAACGACCTGCGCATTGGCGTTTACACCTGCTACTGCGGCGGGAATATCAGCGGGGTGGTGGATTGCGACAAAGTTGCTTCCGTCATGGGCAAGCAGTCTGATGTGGTGTGCTCGCGCACCGATATCTCTATGTGTTCCAGCGTGGGACAGGCTTTGATCGAGAAAGACATAAAGGAACTGGGCGTCAACCGCGTCATCGTCGGCGCTTGCGCGCCCGCGCTGCACGAACAGACTTTCCGCGGCGCGGTCACCCGCGCCGGCCTCAACCCCTTCCTTTACCACCATGTGGGCTTGCGCGAACAAGATTCCTGGGCGCACCCGCACGACAAAGAAGGCGCTACGGACAAAGCCATGCACCTGATGGCCGCCGGCATTGCCAAGGCGCGCCTGTTGGATCCCCTGGAGCCAATCCGCCTCGACGCAAAGAAACACGCGCTGGTCATCGGCGGTGGGGTGGCCGGCTTGCGTGCGGCGCTGGATTTAGCGCGACAGGG
The DNA here is from genome assembly GCA_035291465.1 of Anaerolineales bacterium. GTDB lineage: Bacteria > Chloroflexota > Anaerolineae > Anaerolineales > UBA11579 > JAMCZK01. The sequence goes on along the minus strand of DATDRZ010000007.1, from coordinate 3,713 downwards.
GTTAGCTGTGACATTGGTAGAAAAAGAACCGTTCCTCGGTGGGCGCGTTGCGCAGCTAGAAAAGACCTTCCCCAATCAAGACTCAGCGCTCGGCATTGTTAATGGCCTGATTCAAGAAGTGATTGCGCAACCAGCGGTGACCATTTTCACGCAAGCCGAGATCACCGGCGCGAGCGGTTACGTGGGCAATTATTCCGTAGAGGTAAGGCAGCATAGTCGCGGTGTCAGTGACGACCGATCCGAAGAATTGATGGCTGCCTGCACGCAGGAGGTCCCCGATCCATTCAATTATGGACTCACCAAGCGCAAGGTCATCTACCGGCAATATGAAGGTTGCACTCCGCGGACGCCGGCGGTCGATTGGGGACATTACGACGGCGCGCCCATCCAGGTCGATGGATATTCAGTCCAGCTGAAAGATGAACCGCGTACCTTCGAACTCAACGTTGGCGCTATCGTGGTGGCTACCGGTTTCAATCCCTACACGCCGCGCACGGGTGAATACGGCTTCGGCGAATTGCCGCAAGTCGTTACTCTTCCCCAGTTGATCCGCACATTGTCTTTGCTGAAGGAGCGCGATCCGCTGGTATGGAACGGGAAACCGGTGCGCTCGCTGGCGCTGATCCATTGCGTAGGTAGCCGCGAACTCGAAGGCGTCGACCAGCCCCACGAAGACGGCCGCATAAACAATTATTGCTCGCGTGTCTGTTGCTCCGCGTCTTTGCAGACCTGCCGCGAATTGCACGAGCGCTTCCCCAAGCTCACAATTTACGACTTACATCAGGACATTCGTACCTACGGGCGTGGGCATGAGAAGTTGTATTACACCGCGCTCGAGGATGGAGTGCGTTTCCTGCGCTACTCCGGCGAGGAGCGGCCGCAGGTTACCGCCGCTGAAGACGGGGACAAGTACCCGGTCCTGGTGCTTGTAAAAGATCTGCTGACTTACCGCGAGGAGATTGAACTCGGTGTGGACCTGGTCGTTCTGGCTGTTGGCATGGAGCCGCGCGCCGGAGACGATCTGATCAACATGCTCAAGATTTCGCGCGGCAGCGATCACTTCCTGCTCGAAGTGCATCCCAAGTTGCGCCCGGTCGAGACCGCTGTGAACGGCGTGGTGCTGGCGGGCACCGCGCAGGGCCCCATGAATATCCAGGAATCCCTGTCCGCCGCTTCGGCTGCTGCAGCCAAAGTGAGCGCGCTGCTCGGCAAAGGCCGAGTGGAACTGCCGCCTTTCGTTGCTTATGTGAACCCCGAAAAATGCAAAGGCGGCGAACCCGCTTGCGTGGGAGCCTGTGAATACGAAGGCGCTATCGAACAGAAGACTTTCGTCGAGAACGGCGTGGAGGTCAAGCGAGCTGTGGTTACACCTGCCAACTGTGTGGGCTGCGGCGCTTGCGTGGCAGCTTGCCCCAATGGCGCCGTCGACATCCAGGGTTGGACCCTGGCGCAATACAACGCCATGGTGGATGCCATTGCCCTCGATCTGCCCGAATATCAGGAGGCCGCGCAATGACCGCCCAAGCCAAAACCCCTATTGAAGTCCTCAAAGGATTACGTGAATCCCATGCGGCGAGTTTCGCTGGCACCCAGGAATTGCTGAAGGCGCAGAAGCAAACCCAGCAGGCGATCACCAAGGCGCTCAAAGAACAGCCGCGCACGGTGCCGGACGTGGCCGCGGCGGCCGGCTTGCCGAGCAAGGAAGTGTTGTGGTGGCTGGCTGCCATGAAGAAGTATGGCCTGGTGGCTGAAGACGGCATGGCTGGCGATTTCCCGATTTATAAGTTCGTCGAGGAGAAGTGATGGCAACCCGTTCCGACCCCAACCTGCTGCAGGACCTGAAGAAATTCGGCGGCGTTTACGTGGAGTCCTGTTTCAACTGCGGCAACTGCACAGCCATCTGCCCACTCTCTTCAGACTCCGAATCCTTCCCGCGCAAGATGATCCGCTACGCGCAGTTAGGGCTGCGGGATCGCTTACTTGGCAGCAAGGAATTGTGGATGTGCTACGCCTGCGGCCAGTGCACGGAAACCTGTCCGCGGCAGGCTATGCCGGGCGATTTCATGTCCGCGGCGCGGCGTTACGCCATTGCCAATTACGACTTCACCGGATTGGCCAAGCTGTTGCTCGGCTCGCCGATCTGGAGCTTGCTTGTGATGTTGGGTTTAGCGGGCGTCATCGCCCTGTTCCTGTTCAGCGGGCACGGCGCGATGACACTGGACACCTTGCGCCTGTTCGAATTCATCCCTGCTGAACTGATACACGACCTCGGCGTCGCGGTCATTGCAATTGTCTCCATCGCCGGGGTCGCCGGCGCCGTAAGCATGGTACGCCGAGTGGCGAAAGCCAACGGCTTTCCGCCCGGCACGCGGCTCAATTGGTTTAGCGCCCTTTGGGAGGCAGTTGGGATCGAGGCTTTGGGCCAGCGACGTTACCGCCAGGATTGCGAGACGCAAGAGACCAAGTGGTATTTGCGCAAATGGTTCCTGCACAGTTCGATGATGTGGGGTTTCCTGGGTCTGCTGGCGGCCACCATTTTGGATTACTCGCTCGATTTGCTGGGCATCAAGCCCACCGGCGCTCCCGTGCCGCTCTGGTACCCCGTTCGAATGCTGGGCTCGCTGTCGGGCTTGCTGCTTACTTATGGCGTCACTGTCGTACTTTGGCAGCGGGCGCGAAAGTCGGAGGCTTCTATGAAGACGTCGAATTTCACCGATTGGTCTTTCCTGGCGATGATGTGGATTTCAGCCGTCAGCGGCTTCTTGCTGGAAGCGTCGCTCTATCTGCCGCAGCCTCCAATCTGGGGATATTGGATGCTGCTCGGCCACGTGGTGGTCGCCATGGAATTGGTGCTGCTAGCGCCTTTCACCAAGTTCGCGCATGTCTTCTATCGCACGGTGGCTTTGTACATGGCTGCGCTCAAACCGCTGACTGAAAAAGTGCCTGTGACAGTCGAAGTGACAAATTAGCAAATGGGTCGACAAGGAGAACCATGACCGAAAAACTAATGATCGTCTGCAACGGAGATGAGAGCAAGAACATCGTGCCCACGCTCATCTTCGCTGCCTCTGGGCTCAGCCTCGATCAGGAAGTGCACATTTTCCTGACCCCGGCTGGCTCGAAATGGGCGCTGAAGGGCGAGATCGAAAAGCTCGGCCAGCCCAAAGGCTTGCCGGATCCGCTCAATCTGTTCAACGACGTGCTGGACCTGGGCGGGCATATTGTGCTGTGTGTGTTGGCGCTCGAGAACAAAGGCATAGACCCCAAAGATGTGCGCGACCCGCGCATCACCATCGGCGAAGCGCCGCCATTCCTGATGGCCGCAGAAGGCGCAGGGCTGACGTTTACTTTTTAAAGTAAACGTCATTGCAAGGAGATGAGTGAAACGAGCCGGAGCCTGCCCCGAGCGAGCCGCCCAGCGGCGACGAGGGAAAGCAATCTCCAAGCTCGCTTCCCCACTCGAGGAGGACGTATGAAGAAGACGGTGATTGCAAAGACAATGGACCTTTGCCGTTTGATTTGTCTCTTTCCCCTCATGGATGCCTTGGCTGCACTGCAAAAGATGACCAAAGGCGAAATCTTGGAAGTAACGATGGATCAACCACTCTGGTTGCAGAAAATGCCGCGCAACCTGGCGAGACAGGGCCACAAGTTGATAAGCGCGCAACGAATTGAAGGTCCTAAGCACAGGTTGCTTATCGAGGCATTCGGCC
>DATDRZ010000006.1:0-3076 GCA_035291465.1 Anaerolineales bacterium | reverse complement strand
AATGCAGGGGATGGATCTGCAACGGCAGGAAGTACAGTCGCACGGGGCCCGTGGAGGTCAGGATGGCGCGCGTCAGCGCATGGACGTTCACCAGCATGCCCGTCTTGAACTTGACTTCGAGGATCGGGCTCCACGCGCCGGGTTTCAGGTCGAAGGTCGTGCCAGCCAGGGTGAGACGCGCATTCTTCCCATCCAGCACGTCCAGTTGGAATTCCACCTCGGCAGGGACGATCTCACCCTTGCGCTTGACAAAAGGGCCTTTCAACGAAGAATGATATGATTTTCCATTACCAGAGAAGATCTCGAGCGGCGTTTTATGGCCCTCTTTCAAATAGCCTTTTTCAGTCGAGTAAAAGCTGCCCAGGCCCAGTTGCCCGCGGATGTCCGGCGTGCCCAGGCCCGGAATGACATGCACCGGGGATTCCGGTCTGGCCGGGAACATGGCCGGCCACCACAGAGCTGTGGCCGGATACCCCTGATCGACGGCCTCATCGAACATGGTGCGCGCCGTATAAGGCGGCACGAACTGCGTACCGATGGCGCTCGTGCGCGTCGGCAAGATCGAGACGTAAGGGACATACGTTTCAGGGTTGCGGTGGACAAAGTCAAAAATGCCGTGGCTGCCGGGGTCCGCGCCCGTGGCGATGCTGGTCCACGAGACTTCGGTCTGTGGCGGGGCGCAGACTTTAAACGGAGAATAACCATCGCCTTCAGCAAGCCGGCTCAGGTTGGGCAAATCCCCTTTTCCGGAAAATGCCTCGAACAACTTGGGGTCGAACGAATCGAATCCCAATATCAATGCGCGCATACCGCTTCCTTCCTTATCATAATAATTCGGCGCTTAAGTAATAAATGCTCTTCCGTCTCTAGCAGTTTGTCGGAGAGAGAGTGATTTTCGCGGCCCAAATTGCCCTACAGGGCGAAAAAGGCCGTTGATCACAGCAAAACCGGCGTAAGAGAGCATGTTTCAAAGGTGACAGTCCATTTTCTGGCTGGTTCCAGGCGTGCTAAAGCAGCCCCTGGTCGAGGTACAAGATATGCAAGCGTTTGAGGTTGAAAGCCAGGCAGACCAGGCGCCATTCGCCTGCGGCGGCGAGCAGGCCGCGCAAGGAGAATTGGCGGAACCCCAGGACTTCTTTGATGATGCCGATCACTGGCTCGACGGTACACTTGCGCAAACGGTAGATGGCCTGGCCGATCTCGGTTTGGAGCTTGTAGGCCATTTTGACTTGCGGGCTGGTCTCCTCAGCAGGCGCTTCAGGCAGTTCGTCGAAGAAGCTGCGCCAACTCTTGTGATGCGGTTCCCGACCGGTGGCGATGTAGGGCTCAATGCCGCGACTTTCGAGCGCGGCGACATTGCCTTCGCTGAAATAGCCATTGTCCAACGCCGCGGCGGTGGGTTTGCCTACCTCAACAGGAATGGCGTCCACAGTGGGTTCAGCTTCTTGCTTGTCATTGGGATGATTGGAGAGGGCCGGCGCAACGATCAACAAGCTCTCCTGATCCACCGCCACCTGGACATTGTAATGCTGGTCAAACCCATCGTTGGTGCTATTTTTCATGATGCGCGAGTCGGGGTCGGTGAAGTTGTACTGGTCCTTCTCCCGCGGTCCTGCTTCCGGCGGCTTTGGCTGAGGTCCACGCGGTTTGCGCCCGCTGTGTTTGGCTTTTTCTTCCCGCTCGCGCAGTTTGGCCTCGTATGCGGCCTTTTCCGCTTCGTAACGTTCCTGAGCACGTGCTTCCAGAACGGACCTGGCTTCGGCCAGGTTTTCCAGCCACTCCTTGCGGATGGCAATCTCGTCTTCGACCACCAGTCCCTCCGGAAGCCGCAGCGTCCCTTGATCGGCTTGCTCTCCCAGTGCGAGTAACTCATGCACTTCCTGGCGCAATTGCACTTCCATTTCAGTCAGTCGTTTGTAGCTGATCGCTTTGCTCTTCGAAGCGTCCGCATGGATCTTGCTGCCATCCACACTGATATTGCCCAATTGCAAAACCCCCGCCAGTTTCGCCATCAGCAGAATTTGCACGAACAACTCCCCTATCTCAGCCAGAAAGGTTTTCCGAAAATTGGCAATCGTGTCGTGGTCGGGGTGCAAACCGCTCGCCACAAAGCGAAAGGGAATACTCTCATACGTTGCCCGTTCGATCTTACGCGAACTGAACACCCCTGTGGCGTAACCATAAAACAGCAATCCCAAAAGAATTTCTGGCGCAATGGCTTCGCCTCCCACCGGAGCATAATGAGCATACACATGACTCATGTCCAGTTGACTAATTACTACGGCCACAAAGCGCGCCAGATGATTCGGCGGCAACGCCTCCCCCAAGGTGATGGTTTGATGGAGCGTCGATTCGTAATCGGGTGTCTTGAATTTTCTAGCCATTCCCGTAGTTTACCATCTCGCCTCTCTGCTTACTCGCCTCTCCGACAAACTGCTAGAAGCAGGAATTTGCTTAAATAATAAGAGACCGGTGTTATGCCGGTCTCAAGATATTTGAGAGACGTCTTGCCGGATCAGTAACCGCGATTGCCCCCCCCACCACCGCCACGGCGGTCGCGTCCACCACCACCTCCACCACGCGGGCGCTCCTCGCGCGGGCGAGCGATGCTCACGCGCAAATCACGTCCATCATACGAGTAGCCGTTGAACATCTGGATAGCCTTGTCGGCCTCCTCGGGGCTGCTCATTTCTACAAAGCCAAAGCCTTTCGACCGGCCAGATTCTCGGTCGGTAATCACGGTGGCAGAAACCACGCTGCCAGCCTGCGCAAACAACTTCTGCAGGCCGTCATCGCGGATGCTATAAGGTAGATTCCCGACGTAGAGCTTTGCTTCCATACTGTACTCTTCTCCTATGAGGTTAAGAAAAAAAGCCACCAACCATCGGCAGGTTTGGCGGCTATAACACACAAATCCTAGGCCAAGCTCTCTTATTGTATCACAGCACAGCCAAATCGCTTAACAGTTCTTGCAAGGAAATTTGTGCAAGAGAGTCAAGGGTTAGTTTGGCGCCATCTGTTTTGAGCAAGGCTGTAATCGGGTTGGGAACCGAGACAACCAAGATCCCGGCAGCAC
>DATDRZ010000005.1:0-3662 GCA_035291465.1 Anaerolineales bacterium | reverse complement strand
TCGCCTTGCGCAACTTTCTGAATCTCGCCCACATGCAATTAGATACCTTCCTAGTGGGTGTATTTCTCAATCTCAGCCAAGTGGCGAACTACAACCTGGGCATTAAATTACTTGAATCGGCGCGATTTATCGTGCGGCCATTGTATATGGCGGCCTATCCACTTTTCTCCGAAATGGTCGCGCAACGCAGGTGGGAATTGCTCCGCCGACGATCACTGCAAGGGGCGGGTATCGTGCTGGGCGCAGGCTTGCTTCTCTCCATCGCAATGCAGATCTGGGGATCGAGATTGATTATTTTTCTGTTCGGCCCCGGCTATGGCGAAAGCATCCTTCCTGCGCAGATCCTTTTCTTGAGCGTCCCCTTTGTGTTCCTGGAGTACTTACTGAGCTTTGTGGCAAATGCGCTGCATTTGGAGAAGAAATCGGCGTGGATGTTGGGAATGAGCGTCATTCTCAACCTTGCCATAAATATCTATGCCATTCCCAATTATGGGATCCTGGGAGCAGCGTGGACAACCTTCATAACCCAGGCACTACTGACAATCGGGATGGTCTGGCTGGTATACCGCGGCCTGGCTAAAGCAGCCTCTGCTTGATGTGATCGGCGAGGCGCACGGCAAGGGCAATTATGGTGAGGGTGGGGTTGGCCATTCCCGAGGTCGGAAAGACCGAGCCGCCGGCGATGAACAAGTTGCTCACTCCATGCATGCGACAATGTTCATCCACCACGCCCTGGCGTGGGTCGGTGTGCATGCGCGTGGTCCCCATGTGATGTTTGCCGCCGATCATTGACACCGGCCAACCATCTGAGTCCAACTCATGCTGGAACCTCTGTAGGCGAAACCCCATTTTTTGCAACGCGGCAAGAGCCAGCTGCTCGAAACGCACGTAATTTTCAACATCTTGCGCCGTGGTCTTCCAATGCAGGTCTACCCTTGGAATACCAACGCTATCTTTTTTCGCAGAAAGGGTGACTCGACTTTCCGGATTTGGAACCGTTTCCATTTGCAAGCGCAGCGCATAGGCGCTTGTTTCTTTGGATTTATTTCTTGCAGCTTGTAATGCCGCGCCTGCCAGCCAGGAGCTACGCGGCAAAGCCTTCCCGGCGGCTGCCAAAACCGACAAGGAGGGCCTAGCTTTATGCTGGAGTATTTCCGCAAAAGCCACTAAATCTGACGCCGCTTTCGAATAGTAACGATCGTCCATCTTATGGCCTTTCCGTTTCACCAGATACAGGCTGGCGTTCAATAACCTTTCCTTCTGCATGAACCTTTGGGAAAAACCGATGCTTTTATGCACCCCCAGGTTGGACTGCTGGGTTTCGTAATCAAGTTTCAGGTAGTCCGCCGGGATGGATTCCGGGACGTGCGTGGTCGCTGCACTAAAGAGGTACGCATGATCCATGAAGTAGCGCCCCACCAGTCCGTGCAGGTTCCCGATCCCGTCCGGCTGTGCGTCACGGGATGCCAGCAGCAACCTTGTATTTTCGAGTCCGCCAGCCGCCAGGATGACTATCTTACTAACCACCCGAAATGGCCTTCGCGACAATGGGGCGCAATCCAAATGCGAGACCCTGTTCTTCTCGTTGGCGAGAGCGATTTGAACGACATTGGCATGCAACAGGACATGGATATTCCCTGCGCGCTCCAGATCGGCACGATACGTTTCGCCGAAATCAAGGGGCGGACTGAAACGTATGACCTTTGTTTCCAGTCCGGCAGTTTTCAATGGATCGGGGTCGCTGCTGTAATCATAGGCGCCTGCCTGAGCGATTTCCTGGGCGCGTATATAAAATGGGTCAAGCTGCGATTTCGAGAATGGCCAGCCACTGTGCGGCAGCCAATCGCGTGCCTCGAAGTCCATTTCGTCAAGCGGCCGGCAGCGCCCAAACCAGACCACCGTAGTGCCGCCGAATTGACGCCGGCGTGTGAACTCCTGAGAGAAATAGGGCCTCCCGCTATTTTCCCCACTGTAAAGCCATTGGGTGCGATGCTCGAAGCCCATGCCGCCGCTTTCCAACAATAGCACCCGAAAGTCGGCGCCGGCGAATTCTTTCGCCAGAGTGATCCCGGCCGCGCCAGCGCCGACAATGCACACATCGGTCTCAAGAATTTGGCCTGGGGAAAGCGTTCGCGCGTCAGTAAACATCATGTGGTCAGCCATTATAATCATGCGGCAATTTTCGAGATCATGCCTTGTCTACGGAATTGAAAAGGCGCATGTTGCGGCTGGGTTTGGGCGATTGGTGATTTACCTTTACAGGCCAACAAAAAAAGCCGACTAGTTCGAATGTTTTACACTAATCGATGATTGAATCTTCACGTAGGCAGTACAAAATAGCTGTTGTGGCCGCCTGCCCGTTTCCTTACCCACGGGGTACGCCAGTTCGCATTTACCGCATGGCAGAAGCACTGGCTAACCGCGGACATTCCGTTCATGTGGTTGCCTATCACCTTGGACAGAGTTTCGAGGAAACACCTTTCAAACTCCATCGGACACCTCCAATCCCTACGTACCGGAAGACCTCCCCCGGGCCAAGCTATCAGAAGATATTTCTCATTGACCCCTTGCTTGCGGTCAAGCTTTACCAGGTCGTTCGAAAGCACCGGGTTGACCTCATCCATGCCCATCACTATGAGGGACTGATCGCCGCCTGGCCTGTTGCAAGGCTGACCGGGCTGCCACTGGTTTTTGATGTTCATACTCTGCTTGCATCTGAACTTCCCCAATACAAACTGAACCTGCCCAAGGCCTTTCTTCGTTGGGCCGGTAACTTGCTGGATCATACACTGCCTGCGCAATCGGACCATATTGTTACGGTCGGCGATTCAGTAAGAAAAAAACTGATCGAAGAAATTGGGCTCTCGGCGGACCGCGTAACCACGGTTTACACTGGCATCGAAAAGGGATTTGGCCGGCCGCCAAGCCCGGTTTCGGTTTCGTCACTGCGCACTCTGATCTACGCCGGCAATCTGGCGGACTATCAGGGTGTGGATTTGATGTTAAAAGCTTTTCGCCTCGTATTGGATCAGAGGCCTGATACTCTCCTCAAGATAGTGAGCGGAAACCCAATTTCGCCCTATCAGGCGATGATCCGATCCCTTCGTCTCGAGAACAACCTGATCATTGAAAATGCGGATTACTTCCGGTTGCCGGCTGTGCTGCACACCGCGATGATCGCCCTCAACCCTCGCCCCCGGGCCGATGGGGTACTCGTTAAATTGCTTAACTACATGGCAGCCGGTTGCGCCATTGTCTCATTCAGTGGTTCCGGCGAAATTATCCAGCATGAACGCACTGGTCTTCTCGTCGCCGGCGCAGAAGTAGAAATGTTTGCTAGCGCCATTCTGCGCTTGCTGGAAAACCCTGAACTGGCGCAAAAGCTGGGGGCCGCAGCACAATCAACAGCGCAGGACGTCTTTGTCTGGGAAAAATCCGTTATGCTGTTCGAGGCAATCTACGACAAGTTGGTCGATAAGCTTTGAAAATGCCGAATTTCATTATCATAGGCGCGGCGCGCTCAGGAACGACGTCTGTATACCAATACTTGCGCCAACACCCGCAGATCTGCATGAGCACGATCAAAGAGACCAATTACTTCGCCTTCCTCGCCTCCCAAATGCCCGGAAGCCGCATCCTCCCATTACTGCCGTGGAAAGTCA
>DATDRZ010000004.1:0-28706 GCA_035291465.1 Anaerolineales bacterium | reverse complement strand
GGTTACTTTGTTTTGACCGGCTCCATCAGCCCCGGCAGCATCGTTGCCTTTGTTGCATATATTTTTAGTCTTTATGGTCCTATCTCATCGTTGTCAAATGTGCAGGTAGAGTTCGCCACATCGATGGTGAGCTTTGAGCGTGTGTTTGAATTCATCGATATGCCCGTTGAGATCCAGGATAAATCGGATGCCAGGGAATTAACCGAAGTAAAAGGTCGTATCCAGTTTGAAGATGTTTCCTTTAGTTATTTGCCTGGTGAAGAGCCAGTAGGGACCCGATCACCTGTAAAAAACGACGCGAACGGGGACAAAGAAGAAACCCCTGCAGTTGTCCCGACACGCAGGGACGCATTGAAACAGGTTAGTTTTGAGATCCAGCCCGGTCAATTAGCTGCTCTAGTGGGTCCTAGCGGCGCGGGCAAGACCACGATCACCTATTTGCTCCCACGCCTCTATGATCCCACCGAAGGTCGAGTTTTGCTGGATGGCTACGACCTGCGCGACCTTAAGCAGGAATGGCTGGCGCAGCAGATCGGTGTTGTTATGCAAGAAAGTTACCTCTTCCACGACACGGTGCGTGCCAACTTGCTTTATGCGAAGCCCGAAGCAACCCGGGATGAGTTAGAGGCAGCTGCCCGCGCCGCAAACATCCACGACATGATTGCCGGGCTGCCGGATGGTTACGATACCGTAGTTGGCGAGCGCGGCTACCGGCTCTCTGGCGGTGAGAAACAGAGGCTATCAATTGCACGCGCCATACTGAAGGACCCGCGCATCCTCATCCTCGATGAGGCCACTTCCCATTTGGATTCACAATCCGAAGCGCTGATCCAGGCAGCTCTGGAACCGTTGATGCACGGCCGAACCTCGCTGGTGATCGCTCACCGGCTTTCAACCATCCTCGCCGCCGATGTCATCTTGGTGATGGATGAAGGTCGCCTGGTGGAGAGGGGTACACATGCAGAATTATTGGCCGAAGGCGGATTGTACGCCAATTTGTACGAGACGCAATTCAGGCATTCAACTCTAAATATAATTTGATCGTTTCTAATTCTTCATGCGCTGGTAATAATCGTTGCAACCGCGGGAAACAAAGCAAGCCTAATACCGACGGGATACGGCAATCCAAATGGTTTTCACACGCAGAGATTTCTCACGTCCCTGAGTTAGACGTTAAACCTCACGTTGATTACGTCCCCATCTTGCATTTTGTATTCCTTGCCCTCCAGGCGCAGGCGACCTTTGTCACGTGCGGCGGCCATGCCGCCGAGGTCAAGGAGTTCCTGGCCGCCGATAATCTCGGCGCGGATAAAGCCGCGGGCGATGTCGGAGTGGATGGTGTCGGCAGCTTCCAGGGCGGTGGCGCCGCGGCGTAGCATCCAGGCGTGTGCCTCCGGCTCGCCCACGGTATAGAAAGTCTGCGTGTTCAGTAGATCGTGTGCGGCGCGGATTACTCGGCGCGCGCCGCTTTCTTCAAGGCCGTATTCCTTGAGGAAGGGCTCAGCATCTTCCGGAGAAAGTTGGGCGAGCTCCATTTCGAGTTTCCCCTGTAACGAGAGCTGGGGAGCAGAGGTGCTGGGGAGCTGGGGAACAGATTGACCTTCGCCGAGATTCAGGACGACAAGCAATGGTTTGGTGGTCAAGAGGCCTGCGCCAGCAAGCTGCTTGAGTTCGTCTGCTGAGAGAGAAACTTCGCGCAGCGGTTCGTTCGCAGAGAGTCTCTCTTGCAAACCGGTGTAGAGCGCTAATTCACGCTCGATGGCAGCGATGTCGCGGCCGCCTTTACCGCGCTCTTCGCTGAGCTTCCCAGCGCGGCGCTCAACAATGATGAGGTCGTTGAGCAACAGTTCGTCTTCCACTAGGCGCAGATCGCGGGCGGCGTCCACGGTTTCGTGAGGGTGCGGAACGCTGGGATCCTCGAAGGTGCGCAGCACCAGCAATAGGCCGTCCATGCCGGTGAGGACGTTGAGCAACTGCCCTGAGAGCCCCTTGGAGGCGTCGCTGCCGCCCAAGCCGGCCACATCGGCAAAGGAGATCTGCGCGTGGACGATCTTCTTGGAGTCAAAGAGCTTGGCCAAATTGAGCAGGCTCTCGTCGGGGACGTCGACCACCGCAGTGGCGATCTCGACGCGCCCGGCGCTCATGGCCAACGGGCGGTTGGAGCGGGTAAGTGCGTTGAAGATGGTGGTTTTGCCGGATTGGGGCAGACCGATAATGCCGAGTTTCATGGTTTGTATTGATTCTTTCTCAGAATTTTGAGCCCTGATTGACTGGGGGCAACCGATTGATTATACTTTTGCTCCCAATCAGCCGAAGTGGCGGAACTGGCAGACGCGCACGACTCAAAATCGTGTTCCTTCGGGAGTGTGGGTTCGATTCCCACCTTCGGCACTACCAAAGCAGTTCCGGGAATTCACCGCCAAGAGAGGTAACCAATGCCAAGATATCTCATCGAAGTACCCCACGAAGACACCGAAGGAGCTTGCAACCGGGCTATACAGATATTTAGAGCTACTGGGTCTCACTTTGTCACCCATGCGGAATGGGGATGCCATGACAACGAGCACAAAGCCTGGATGCTGGTTGACTTGGACGACAAGCAACAGGCGCTTGCGATCATCCCGCCCGAATTTCGTGCCATTGCCAAAGTGACTGCTGTCGAAAGACTCTCGCCCGCCCAATTGGAAACCATAGCCAAAGAACACAATTCCTGATTAGACGTTGAAGTGGGTTCATCGACCGATTACGATGTAATCATCGTTGGCGCGCGGGTTGCCGGGTCTCTGTTGGCTCTGGCGCTGGCGCAACATGAGCGGCGCGTGCTCTTGCTGGACCGCGCCAGCTTTCCAAGCGATACTTTATCGACCCATTTCTTCCGCGCCCCTGCACTCCGCGCTTTTGAGCAAGTGGGAGTCCTGCCGGCTGTCCTCAGCGCGGCTCCGAAGTTGACTGTAAATTTCAATGTAATAGACGGCATCGTATTCCCCGAGCCGGTGGATGAGCCCGAAGATTATCCCTATTACCTGTGTGTGCGCCGCATCACCCTGGATGCGATTCTGGCCAATCATGTTCGCCAGACTACTGGAATCGATTTTCGTGAGAATTCCAGGGCAGACAAATTGTTGTACGAAGACGGCCGCGCAGTCGGCCTTTCCTGGCTCTCGGGCGGAAAGCAAGATCAAGCCATCGCCAAAGTCGTCGTCGGCGCTGACGGCATTCATTCTTCCCTCGCAAAGTGGTTGAAGCCCAAGCTCGAGCAGGAGGAGCCAGTCAACCGCGCCATGTACTATGCCTATTATCGCGGCATCTTCCCCAACGAAGGTCCGGCGGCCGAGTTCCATTTCCGCGAAAACAACTTGGTTTACTGTTTTCCCTGCGATGGAGACTTAACCCTGCTGGCAGCTTCCGTTCCCATTGCGAATTTCAGCGAATTTAAGCGCGATCCCGAAGGTCGTCTGGAACAGGAACTGCACTCCATGGCGGAACTGACCGCGCGCTTATCAAAGGCCACACGTGAAGGTCCGGTGCGCGGCACCGGGAGTATTCCTGGATATATGCGCGTTCCATACGGCGACGGCTGGGCTCTGGTCGGTGATGCCGCAATGGTAATGGATCCCTTTTCGGGTCAGGGGATCGACCAGGCCTCGACCCACGCCATCTTCCTCGCCGATCAGCTTGAGGAATTTTTCTCGGGCGCCAAGGATTGGGAAGCGGCGATGAAAAGTTATCACCATGCTCGCAACGAATTTAGCCTCAAGACCTTCAATCGCACCTGCACGAACAGCCGCGATCTGCGCCCCATGACCCGCGCCGCGCTAACCGCGCGCGGCTTATCTCACTAGCCTCCAGAAACGACGGGACTTTTTCTTACCCTTGAGCCTTGGATTAGAATCCTGGCAGGAAGGCGGCGAATTGCATGGTGACAATTGAGCAGGTTGACACGGATTCCAAACCGGATGTTCAAGGCTTTGTCGAGTTTCCTTACCGACTTTACAAGAACTGTAAACAATGGGTTCCGCCGCTGCTGGCGGACGCATATATGTTCTTGAACCGCAAGAAGCATCCCTTTCATGAACATTCGGACGCGGATTTCTTCATCACAGTGCGAGATGGCGAAGTAGTGGGGCGCATCGCCGCGATCGAAAATAAGCCCTACAACCATTACCACAAAAAGAAGACGGCCAACTTCTATTTATTCGAAACAATTGAAGACCAAACGGTTGCCGACGCGCTATTCGGACGCGTTTTTGAATGGGCTCACAAACGCGGCTTGACCCAACTCGTCGGCCCCAAGGGATTCGGCCCGCTGGATGGTTACGGGATCCAGGTGGAAGGCTTCGAACATCGCCAAATGATGAGCATGATGAATTACAACTACGCGTATTACCCGCGACTGGTCGAGGCGCTTGGATTTCGCAAAGAAGTGGATTTTGTTTCCTGTTATGCAAACCGCGCCACGTTTAGGTTCCCCGGGCGCGTGCACAGCATTGCTGAGCGAGTTCAGAAACGCGGCACTTTAAAGGTAAAGCGCTTCAAAGATAAGAAGGAATTGGTCAGATGGGCGCAACGCATTGGAAGAGCCTATAACGACTCGTTCGTCAATAACTGGGAGTATTTTCCGTTGTCCGAGCGAGAAGTGGAATTCGTGATGCAAAACATCATGGTGGTCGCCGACCCTCGGCTGATCAAGGTCATCCTGCACGACGAGGACATCGTGGGTTTCCTCTTCGCCTTCCCGGATCTATCGGCTGCCATGCAGCGCGCCCGCGGCCGCCTGTTCCCCTTCGGGCTGCTGGACCTGCTGTTGGAACTGCGCCGCACCAAGTGGGTTTCCATCAACGGCGTCGGCATCCTCCCGGAGTTTCAGGGCCGTGGCGGCAACGCGCTGATGTACTCGGAAATGGAAAAGACGTTGCGTGATTACCAGTTCGAGCACGGCGACCTGACGCAAGTGGCAGAGTCCGCCTGGGAGATGCGCCAAGATTTGGAAAATCTTGGCGGCAAGCCTTATAAGAATCACCGCGTGTACGTCAAAGATCTATAAGTAAGCTTAATTTCTTGAATCAACGTCTTACAGACCAACCAACGCTCATCCTGACCCATCACCCGCTGGTCGTGGTCGGCGCTAAGTGGCTGGACAAATATCGGGCAGAAAACCTGGATCGTTTTTGGGACCTGGCATACGGGAAGAATATCCTCGGCACGCTTTCCGGACATGTGCATAGCTACGAGAAAAGCGTAAACTGAATCGCAATCCTGGGGACGCTATCAACAGCCTTCCCGTTCGCTCCGCAGGACGATAAGCTAATCTGTCTGTCGCCGCCTCATATTCGGGTCGTAACCTTCGACAAGCAAGTGCCAATTAGTCGCTTGATCGAAGTCCCCCTCGATTAGCTCTCCTCAGGGACGGCCTGCGCCTCCACGACGCGCCGCGAGGCCGTATGCACCAATACGGTTCCAGCGGCGGCAACAGCCAACCCTGCGATTTGCGCTCCATCCAGTTTTTCGCCAAGAAAAATCCAAGCCAATACGGCGATCTGGATCAACATCGTGTTGTTGATCACGCCGGACTCCGCCGCGGTTAAGGTTCGCAATGTGTGATTCCATAATGTGAAGGTGAAGGCGGTGTTCACCCCGGCCAGCCAAAAGATGATCAGAACATCGCGGGGCTGGAAAGCGGGGAAAGTCTCAGTAACCAACCCTATTAGCAGCAAACAAATGGCTCCAATCCCCATGCTCACCGTCGTGACAAGCAGGGCGGATAGTTCAGCGTCTTTATTGACAAACCTGCCCAGGATTGCCGAGGCAGTGTTGGCGAGCAATGCAAACAAGGCCACAAAAAGACCGGGTGCAGAGAAAGCACCAATAGTTCCGAAATACAAAAGGGCTCCCGCGAGGGAAACAAAAACTCCAATCCATTGCAACCAGGAAAAGTGCTCGCCCAGTAACAGTCGACCAGAAAAGGCGATGGTAATGCCGCTCAGCGAGAGCACTAGGCTAAGCGTGTTCGCCGGCAAATAATCCAGACCGAGAAAAAGGGCTCCCTGTGTCAGCGTATAGTAGACGATACCCAACAGCGCTAAGAGACCGAATTGGGGAATAGATAGCTTCCTCAGTTCACGCCGACGATCCCCCCTCATCATCAGCGGCAACAAAAGGAGAAATGCCAGGGTATAGCGAAGCCCGGCAAAAGTGAAAGCAGGCAAGGTTCCAAGACCCATCTTGATCAATACCCAGGAGGAAGACCAGAGAGTGGTTACCAGCACCGCCTGAAGGATGGACGGGGTATTTCCCAAAGAGAGTTTGTCCCAGGGCATAAAACGAATTCTAGCATTCGGGGTCGTCTCTCTTTGTGGATAACTGCAGTCCTGTTGTGGATAACTCTTTCGAGCTGGGGATATCTCCCTAACAAATTTGGCTTTCTTGCCGTGACTTCTCCCGGGGAGAATGTGGATAGTTTGGGGATTGTGTTGAAAATTGCGACTTATTTTGCTTTTTTATCTCTCCACACCCTAATTGTTAGTTTTTCCTCCACATAGATGCTCCTACTACTGGAAGTTTGTGTTGCCAGACATATGGGGGTTCCTTCTTTCGCTCCCGCCACTACCAGACGGTTGGAGGGTTAGGAATGAGTTTATCTAGATATCAACAAGAACTACTATTACAACTGATTCTAATTAATAAACAAAAAGGAGTAGAGTTATAAAGAAAAGAGCTATTGTGGAACGATAGGAGGCACGGATGTCTTTTACATTCACTTGGTTTGGACACGGAGCACAAGGCTATACGATAGGAAAATACAAAATAGTTGTCGATCCTTTCTTTACAGGTAACCCGGCTGCTTCCAGCAGCGTCGATGTAATTGAAGCCGACTTCATCCTGGTGAGCCATGGGCACGGGGACCATACCGAAGATTTAGTGAAATTGGCCAAGGGTACTGGGGCCTTGGTGATCGCCAATGATGAAATTGCTCGGTGGAGCGAAGGTAAGGGGCTCAAGGCGCATGGGCAACATATTGGCGGCGGGTACCAGCATCCATTCGGGTACCTTAAGCTGACTCAGGCGGTCCACGGCTCCGAGTTGCCAGATGGCTCCAATGGAGGCAATCCAGCTGGCTTTCTCCTCACGACGCCCCAAGGGCAGAAGATCTATACCGCCTGCGACACTGGTTTATTTGGTGACATGAAGCTGATTGGCGAGGAAGGCATCGATTTGGCCGTGCTGCCCATAGGCGACAATTACACCATGGGACCCGATGACGCGCTGCGAGCGGTCAAGCTGATCCAACCCAAGCACGTGGTACCGGTGCACTACAGCACCTGGGACCTGATCAAGCAGGACGCTAATGCCTGGGCGCAGCGTGTTGAGAAGGAAACGACAAGCAAAGCGCACGTGTTGAAGCCGGGTGAAAGCCTGACATTATGAAGATTCACCACGGAGGCACGGAGACACAGAAAAAATAAAATTAGAATTCGTTGTTCCATGTCTCCGGTTTGGATTCAGCTCTTTTTGTTTATCAATTTTTCATAATAGAATTGGGCATTAGCCACTATACTCACCTGGACGTCATATGTTAGAGAGCCTTAAAAATCGTCGCGAGGAAGAAGACAAAATCCGTAAAGAGGGGCGGTTACCTCCTGGGCAAGCATTGACCCAGAAGTTCCCCGTTTTGCATTACGGGCCAATCCCGCGCTTCAATCCGGCTACTTGGGACTTGCGCGCGTGGGGCGAAGTCGAAGAGGAATTGCGCTGGACCTGGGACGAGTTCAAGAAGCTGCCGCGACACACGCTAAAGATGGATATCCATTGCGTGACTCGCTGGAGCAAGTTCGACACGACGTGGGAAGGGGTTTCGCTGAAGGATTTGGTCGATAAGGGGATCTTGAAACCAAAGAAGAGCGCCAAATACCTGCTTCAACATGCGGAGTATGGCTTCACCGTCAACGTACCTATCGACGTGGCGTTAGCGGACAATTTCTTGCTGGCCGACACCTTCGAGGGTCAGCCATTGACCCCAGACCATGGCTACCCGCTGCGCGCCATCGTTGGTTTCATTCCCGGCCGGCAAGACCTGGAAGCTCCGTATTTCTGGAAAGGTGCCAAGTGGATACGCGGCCTCGAGTTCCGCGCCGAGGACCAACCTGGATTCTGGGAGCAGGCCGGCTACCACAACGAGGCCAACGTGTGGAAGGAACAGCGTTTCGCCAGGGGTTGGTGAAAAACAGTTGCTGAGAAAGGCTGATAAAAACACGGCGGACTATAATCGGTCCGCCGTTTCTATATATTCCAAGATGAAGCCCAAGTTAATTGTAGGAATTGCAACGTTGCTGATGCTGCTTGCGGGCTGCGCTCCGATTTCACAGGCGAAAGCAACCGAAACGGCAAACCCAATTGACTTGACGGCTGACCCATCGGCCACAGCGACAACATCGGGCCAGCTTCCAAACGAGACTTGCTTTTCAAGAAAAGGCGGTATTGAATCGCACAACATCCAATCCAAGTATTACGATCAGGGCATCACTTTCCGCGTTTACACTCCTCCTTGTTATGCAGAAAAGGAAGGTGAACATTTCCCGGTTCTCTACTTGATCCATGGGCAGGGGTTTGATGATGGGCAATGGGATCGCATTGGCGCGGACGAAGCTGCGGATAAATTGATCGGGTCAGGAGAGGCCTCGCCGTTCATAATCGTAATGCCCTACGACAATTATTCTCTCCGCCCCACGGTTGGGCTTTTCGATGAGGCATTCCTAAGCGAGCTGGTTCCTTGGATTGATGAAAACTATCGCACTCTGGCTGATCGCGAACACCGTGCGATTGGCGGCCTTTCGCGCGGCGCCTCCTGGGCGATCCATTTTGCGCTAACTGAACCGGATCTCTTCGGCGCCATGGGCGGGCACAGCCCGCCGGTGTTCATTGAAGAAGCCCGCAAAGTAATTGAATGGCTGGACGCCATCCCGCCTGTACGTATGCCACGTTTCTGGCTCGATATCGGCGACGGAGAGACCGAGAACATTATGAGTTCTGCCGAATTCTTTGAAAGCCTGCTAGCCGAGCGCAATATTCCGCATGAATGGCACATATACCCGGGCGATCACAGCGAAGAATATTGGAGCGCGTATGTGGAGGAATATTTGCGGTGGTATGCGGCGGATTGGTAAAGCCAATCAATTAACGGATTAGTTCTCCTTTCCCTCGTTATAATCCCATCATGCCTTTAACCCGCCAAGACGTTGAACATATTGCCTTGCTTGCGCGCCTGCACCTGACCGACGAAGAGAAAGAGCGCTTTCGCGAGCAGCTTTCCAATATCCTGGATCACATTAGCAAATTGCAGGAGCTGGACACCAGCCAGGTGCTGCCGATGAGCAGCGTGGTGGTGGAGCAAAGCCGGCTCCGTGAAGATGTTGCGGGCCCCGCGATGTCGCGGGAGGATTTGATGAGCAACGCCCCGGACGCAGCCGACGATCAGTTCCGCGTCCCGCCGGTGCTGGAACCCGGCCCATGAGCGAACTCCACACGATAAGCGTGGCGAGCGCCGTTAAAGGTTTGCGCTCCGGTGCCTTTTCCAGCCGCGAATTGACCAAGGCCTACCTTGACCGCATTGAGCGTTTCAATCCTAGATTGAACGCATATTTGCATGTTGCCGCGGATAGTGCTTTGAGGGCAGCGGCCTCCGCAGACAGGAAGCTCAGCAAAGCCCGGAAGACCAAAGCAAATCTGCCTCCATTAACCGGATTGCCGATCGCCGTTAAAGACGTGCTGACCGTAGCGGGCATGCCCGCTACGGCGGGTTCCCGCATCCTGCAGGGATTCGTGCCCAGCTATAACGCTACCTCTGTGCAACGATTGCTGGATGCGGGAATAGTCATTCTTGGCAAGACCAACACCGATGAATTTGCCATGGGGTCTTCAACGGAGAACTCGGCCTACGCCGTGACGCGCAATCCCTGGGACGAGGAGCGCGTGCCCGGCGGTTCCAGCGGTGGCAGCGCCGCCGCTGTAGCCGCGGGACTTGCGCCGGTGGCGCTCGGCACGGACACTGGCGGCAGCGTCCGCCAGCCGGCTGCGCTCTGTGGGTTGACTGGCCTCAAGACTACTTACGGAAGAGTCTCCCGATATGGGCTCATCGCCTTCGGTTCTTCGTTGGACACTGTGGGCGTTTTGGCGCACAGCGCTCAGGACGCAGCTATCATCCTCAATGTGATGGCGGGGTACGATCCGCTCGATGCTACGACGCTGGAAGGTAAGGCGCCCAAGATAAAACTAAACGGGAAAACAAGCCTCAAGGAACTGCAGATTGGAGTGCCAAAAGAATATTTCATCGAAGGGGTGCAACCTGAAGTGACAGCAGGAGTGCGAGAAGCTATCGCCCAACTGGAAAGGCTGGGCGCAAAAATAAAAGAGATCAGCTTGCCCCACACCGAATACGCCCTGCCTGTTTATTACATCATCGCGCCCGCCGAGGCCTCCGCAAACCTGGCGCGCTTCGACGGCGTGCGCTATGGTTTGCGCGTGGAAGACCGCAATCTGATAGACATGTTCTCGCTCACCCGTGGCCAGGGATTCGGCCCCGAGGTGAAGCGTCGCATTATGATCGGCACTTATGCTCTATCGGCTGGATATTACGACGCTTACTATGGCCAGGCGCAGAAGGTGCGCACGCTGATCCGCAAGGATTTCGAGGACGCCTTCACACAGGTGGACATGGTCGCCGCGCCGGCTACGCCGAACACAGCGTTCCGCATCGGCGCGCACACAGGCAACCCGCTGGAAATGTACCTCGAAGATGTGTTCACGTTGCCTGCCAATCTTGCGGGAATCCCCGGAGTCAGCCTGCCTGTGGGTTTCGACTCTCAGGGGTTGCCGATCGGCTTGCAATTATTAGGCCCGCACTTTTCCGAAGAACTTTTGCTGCAAGTGGGACATGTTTATCAGCAGGCTGCTGATTGGCACACGATAACCCCTATGACAACTGATGCGTAGCGAATGAAGACCCTGATCACCGACATTCCCAGGCCGGTTCTGGACCGCATGAATTATCTGGAAGAGCGCGACGCGCGCGATCGCAAGGACGGCACGTCGCAGTTGAAACGCTTGCGCCAGATTCCGGCGGAAACCGGCATGCTGCTGGCGATCTTGGCCGTCGGCGCCCCGCGCGGCGCAGTACTGGAGATCGGCACCAGTGGCGGTTATTCGGCCCTGTGGCTTTCGCTGGCGTGCAGGCAGCGCGGTGGCAAGCTCATCACTTATGAACTGCTGCCGGATAAAGTCGACATCGCTCGCGAAACGTTTTCCAGGGCGCAAGTGGAAGAGTGGGTGGAATTAATTCATGGCGATGCTCGTTCGCATCTGAAGGGGCGTGAAGAGATCGCCTTTTGTTTCCTGGATGTCGAAAAAGAAATGTATGCTGAGATTTATCAGGTGATTATTCCGCGGTTGGTGCCGGGTGGAATCCTGGTCGCGGATAATGTGATCAGCCACAAAGAGGAACTGGCCGCATTCGTGGAAAACGCCCGCAAAGATAAAAATGTGGATGCAGCGATCCTGCATGTGGGCAAAGGCTTGCTGCTTTGCAGTAAAAGGGACGCCTGATGGCCGAACCGCTTAAGATATTTATCCTCATGGCCGGCTTCGGCACCCGCATGCGTCCGCATACCTGGAGCCGGCCCAAAGCGCTGATCAGCGCCGCGGGCGACACCATCCTTGGCCACATGCTGCAGATGGTGAGCAAGGTCCCCGATGCCGAGAACGCCGAGCTTGTCTTCGTGGTCGGATACCTGGGCGACTCCGTGCGCCGCTATATGCACAGCGAACTGCCACACATCAAAGCCCATTTTTTTGAGCAGAAAGAGTTGTTGGGGCAGTCGCATGCGTTGGTTCAGGCACGCGAATTCATGCACGGCCCGATCATTGTCATCCTTGGCGATGCCATCTTCGAAACGGATTTTTCCCGGCTGGCGACAAAACCTGCCGACGCCATTGCCTGGGTGAAACCGGTCGAAGACCCCCGGCGCTTCGGAGTTGCTGCGGTGAACAACGAGGGATGGGTGACTAGCTTAATCGAAAAACCCAGCAATCTAACCAATAATCTTGCAGTCGTAGGCATGTATTACTTTAAGCGCGGCGAAGATCTGCTGGTGGCGATCGATGAGCAGATGCAAAAAGGCGTGGCGACCAAAAAAGAGTTTTACTTGGCGGACGCCATCGACTTGATGCTCAAAAAAGGCTTGAAGATGCGCACCGTGGTAGTCACCGAATGGCTGGACGCCGGGCTGCCTGAATCCGTACTGGAGACCAACCGCCGTTTGCTGGACAAGGGTCGCGATAATTCCGCGGAGGCCGGGAAGCGCAGCGGCGTCACCGTGACGCCGCCCGTGCATATTCACCCCAGCGCCACCGTGGAGAATTCTAGACTTGGGCCTTATGTTTCTGTGGGACGCAACTCTGTGGTGCGCAACAGCACCATTGAGGACTCCATCTTAGAGAGTAATGTAACTGTAGAAGACAGCAGGCTGCACGGCTCACTGCTGGGGGAGCGCAGCCAGGTCCGCGGCGTCAATGGCGAAGTGAACGTGGGGGACGACTCGCAGGTTAGCGGTGAATAGTGGACAGATCCATGGAACGAACCTGGGCCTGCGGCTGCCTGGCCGCTGGTCGCTTCGCTCGTCCTAACTGCGGGCATGGTTTCGAAGCGTAGCTTGATCATCTGGCTAGGATGGCTGACGCTAGTATTGTTTTCTATACTGTTCCCGTTTGGGATGGCGAGATGCTGATCCCGATTTCCGCGGCTCTTCTACCGCTCCAGGTAATTCAGCAGACCGTTAGGCGTCCTGCGCTATAATGCGCGCATCCCGGCCAAGATCGCCTATCTGAATCCCAAGTAAGGATCCCCTTATGTCCCACCGACAACTTAGGTTTCTGCTGTTTGCCATCGCCCTTGTCCTCGCCGCCTGCGCGCCTGCTCCCGCTCCTACTGCGACCTCGGCGCCGCAACCCACGGCCACGATCAGCCAGTTCCGCAACCCGACCGTTCCCTTTGAGGCCGTGGTGCAGATCTGGGCTGAGTTCTACGATGAGACTGGCGAGCTGCAGATTGGTTGGACCGGATCCGGTACCATCATCAGTGCCGACGGGCTGATCCTCACCAATGCTCACGTGGTGCTGCCCGATCGTTATTTCCCGGTGGATGCGCTCGCAGTGGCTATGACCATCAGCCAGGATACGGAACCCGAGCCCCGCTACTACGCCGAGGTTTTGCAGGCCGACGCAAGCCTGGATATTGCCGTCATCCGAGTAACTGCCGACTACAACGGCAATCCTGTGGATCGGGCATCACTGAATTTGCCTCATGTCCTCCTGGGGAATTCGGATCAGCTGAATCTAGGCGACTCGCTGACCATCCTCGGCTATCCGGGCATAGGCGGCGATACGGTGACCTTAACTCGTGGCGAGGTGAGCGGCTTTACCAGCCAACCCGTTTACGGTCAGCGCGCCTTCATAAAAACCTCAGCCACAATTGCCGGTGGCAACAGCGGTGGACTTGCCGTGGATGCCAGCGGACAGTTGATCGGCGTGCCCACCCAATTGGGTTATGGCGGCGAAGACCAGTATGTGGATTGCCGCGTACTGGCTGATACGAACCGCGATGGATTCGTGGACGACTTCGACAGCTGCGTGCCCACTGGCGGCTTTATCAACGCCCTGCGCCCGGTTGCGTTGGCTTTACCACTGATCGAGGCAGCCCTGCGTGGCGAAGTGAACATTGTGGGCGCGGAAGAACCGGTGGCTGTGGTTGAGCCAGTCTCAAGTGGCACCTCATATACAGACGACTTCTCAAATGAAAGTAGCGGATGGGATATTTACACCACGGAAACCGGCTCGGTCTACTACTCGAACGGCGAATACATTGTGGAAGATATTGCCGGCGACGTGTACTACTCCGGCAGGCCTTATCTGAACTTCGACAATAGCGAGATGAGCATTGACGTTCGCTTATTGAAGGGCAATGGCGAGATCGATATGGGTTGCCGCTATGTCGATCCGAACAACAACTATGAGTTCCGGCTGACCACAGACGGAAGGGCCGGGATCTCGAAATGGTTGAATGCCGAATACGTGAACCTCGTCGAACCTCAACTGATAGGTATCGATTGGTCCGTTCCGCATCGTGCGACGGTTTCTTGCCAGGGTAGTCATCTTTCTCTGAGTGTCGATGGCCAGATTGTTGCCGAAGTCAATGACGACAGCTTTGCGTCTGGCGATCTTGCCCTGGCGGTTTACACCGAGGAAGGCGTGTTTACGGTCGCCTTTGATAACTTCGAGGCCGGCGTGCCTTCTGGTGCGCCTCAGGCGTCTGAGGGCGAGACTGTGATCAATGAGGATTTCTCGGATAACAGTCTGGGCTGGGATGAATCCTCTGAGACAGACTTTGCTCGTTATTTGCAAGATGGCAAATATGTAATAGAAGTCTATCCGGCCGAGTTTATTGTCTGGGATGCGCTGGAAGGCCAAGATTTTGAAAATATTGTGATCAATGTGGATATCAACATTGAACAACGAGGGTTGGATGGTGATATTGGCATTCTTTGCCGATACTTGGATGCTGATAACCACTATGCACTTGAGGTGACAGAGGATGGGTACTACTCAATCTGGAAACGCGTCAACGGCGAGGTGATCAATATAGTAGATTGGGCGGCTTCCGCCTTAATCCCCACCGATGGATCTTCATTTGTTCTGAATGCCTCTTGCGATGGCGCACAGCTTTCTGTGGGCATCAACGGTAACCTGCTTGCTACTGGCACCGACACGGAGTTTGTTTCTGGCGGTGTAGGAATGCTTGCCGGCACCTGGAATAACGGCGGCTTGGTGGTTTCCTTCGATAACTTCGAAGTGATCGAGTATTAAGTCGCCTCCCCGCCTTAAAAAGTATAACCACAAAGGCGCGAAGAGCACAAAGATTTAGATTTTCTTTGTGCCTCCGTGCCTCCGTGTCTCTGTGGTTAAAGGCTAATATCCTGGTTGTTATAATCCTCGCGATACCCCCCATGAGTCCGAAATATCAGCCAGTCGTAGGCCTTGAAATTCACGCCGTGCTCGAAACGCGGTCGAAGATGTTCTGCGACTGCCCGGTGGTGGATTCCACCCATGAGCAGCCCAATGTAGCCGTATGCCCGGTCTGCGCGGGTATGCCCGGCATGCTGCCGGTCATCAATCGGGCGGCGGTTGAATACGCGCTGCGTGTCGCGCTGGCTCTGAATTGCCAGATACACGAGACTAGCATCTTCGCGCGCAAGAGTTATTTCTACCCCGACTTGCCCAAGGGGTATCAAATCTCACAATATGAGCAGCCGTTGGCCACCAATGGCTGGGTGATGGTGGAAACCTCCGAAGGGGAGCAACGCGTAGGCATTCGCCGTGTGCACATGGAGGAAGACACCGGCAAACTTACTCACGTGGTCAAAGGGGGTCAAAGTTATTCACTGGTCGACCTGAATCGTTCCGGCGTCCCCCTGCTCGAAATCGTTACGGAGCCCGAACTGCATTCTGTAGAGGCGGTGCGCAATTGCGCTTACATACTGCGCAGCATTCTGCGTTATCTGGGTGTGAATTCCGGCAATCTAGAAAAGGGCCTGCTGCGCATCGAGCCAAATATTTCTATACGCCCTTTGGGCATGGTGGAGTTCGGCACTCGCGTTGAGATCAAGAACCTGAATAGCTTTCGATCCCTGGAGCGCGCCGTGGCTTATGAACTGGCGCGCCAGGAAGCCTTGGTGGAGAAGCGCAGCGCCGTCCAGCAGCAGACCCTGGGCTGGGACGACGCGCGCGGCACTACCGTCCCCCAGCGCTCCAAAGAATACGCGGAGGACTACCGCTATTTCCCCGAGCCTGACCTCCCGCCTTTGGTGATCGATCGCGCCTGGGTGGACGCAGTTCGCGCCTCGCTGCCGGAGCTTCCGCACGCCAAGCGTAAACGCTTTATAGAAGATTACGGGTTAACCGCCTACGACGCCGGCGTTCTGGTGGCAGAGCGCGAAACCGCCGAATTCTTCGAAGCGGTTGTCCTGGATTGCAAGGTTGCGGAACCCAAACAAGTGGCCAATTGGATCACCGGCAACCTGTTTGGCTTGATGAACGAAGCCGGGACAGCGGTTTCAGACTTGCTGTTTGGTCCTGCCGACTTCGCCAGGCTTTTGGATCTACTGGCTGCCGGTGAGGTCAACCCTGCTGGAGCACGGCAAGTGCTGGGCGAAATGTTCGCCAAAGGCGGTAAGCCTGCGCAGATTGTAAAGACCCGCGGCTTGCAGCAAATCTCAGATCCCCAGTTGCTACGCGCCTGGGTGAGTACCATACTGGCCAAGAATCCGGATCAGGTTGCAGACTACGCTTCCGGCAATGAGCCGGTCATTAATTGGTTATTTGGTCAGGCCATACAGGCGTCCAAGGGCAAGGCTAATCCCAATAAATTACGGGCCGAATTAGAGAGACAACTGGTCCAGCGGAGCCTTCAAGGAGTAGCGCACTAATGGGCCAGGAATATCGCGGCCGTATTGAAACCATTCTCATCACCCCTCAGTACATGCCCGGCTCTCCGGTGGATGAGGTAGAAGTGGCTTGGGAAGGCTTTGTGGGCGATAAGCACTTTGGGCTGACCATGAAGGCTGGCAGCAGCCAAAAACCGTATCCCAAGGGTGCAGAAGTGCGCAATGTGCGCCAGATTTCAATAGTTTCGATCGAAGAATTGGATCAAATCGCCAAGGCATTGGATCTTCCTGTCGTAGAACCAAACTGGGTGGGCGCAAATCTGATGGTCTCGGGTATCCCGGAGCTGACCCAGCTGCCTTCGGGCAGTCGCCTCTATTTCGATAATGGCGTAGGGATTGTCGTTGAGGGAGAGAATCTGCCCTGTACCACGGCTGGTGGCTCGCTGCAGCAGCAGTACCCAGATCGACCCGAGCTCACCACAATCTTTCCCAAGAAAGCCATTGGCAGGCGCGGTCTGGTCGGCTGGGTAGAACGCCCCGGCAAGCTGATCAAGGGTGAAGGCATCTTGGTTCGGCTAGCTCAAAACATCCGAACGTAATCTTTTGCCTAACCCCTCAGCCGGAAAGTTTGAAATTGGATAGCCGGTGGTTCCACGTCCTCGCGACGCCTGCTAACAAACAGACTATTTGACTAAATGACTAACCAACTGTTTTTAGTACATTTGCCTCAGGACAACCGTAGACTCTCACCTTGACTCGCCTATGAAGTTCGGTTACCGTAAAAGCCCAAAATTGGGCACCCAGACATGGCTGTATTGAACGCCAGGGTCAATCTGGACCCTCCATCATTCAAGCGGGCAATCCTCCGAGGTGCCCGCTTATTTATTAACTTCGCCTTTTAGGAGCTGAATGGCTGAAATTACCAATCCTTTCAAGATCGCCCAGGCACAGTTCGACCACGTGGCGAATTTGCTGCATTTGGATCCAGAGGTGGCCGCGTTGCTGCGCTGGCCGCGCCGCGAGTTTAAGTTCCAGATTCCGGTGCGCATGGATGACGGCAGCCTGCGCGTTTTCTTTGGCTACCGCGTGCAACACAACGACGCCCGCGGTCCGACGAAAGGCGGCATCCGCTTCCATCCCTCCGAAACCATGGATACGGTTCGCGCGCTCGCTATGTGGATGACTTGGAAGTGCGCAGTGGCAGACATCCCGCTGGGCGGCGCCAAAGGCGGGGTTGCGGTTGATTCCGCATCGCTGTCTTTAACCGAGAAAGAAGCATTGTGCCGTGGCTGGGTGGACTTGATCTTCCACAATCTCGGTCCGCGCACCGATGTGCCCGCGCCTGACGTCGGAACCACACCGCAGATGATGGGTTGGATGATGGACGAATATTCCAAACTGGCGGGACAGTTCACTCCGGGAGTCATAACTGGTAAACCGGTGGGCAGCGGCGGATCCCGCGGCCGCACAGAAGCCACGGGTTTCGGCGTCATTTACACCGTGCGCGAAGCGATGAAACATCTCAACCTGGATGCGGAGAAATCCTCCGCCTCCGTGCAAGGTTTCGGTAATGTTTCGCAATATGCCTCTCTTGCTTTCACACAACAATTGGGTGGCAAAGTACTTTGCGTTTCTTATTGGGATCGCGCGGATAAAGCGTCCGTTAGTGTGATTAGCAAGAAAGGTCTCGACATTCCTTTTCTTCAGAGCATTACCGACGAATACGGGCAGATCAACAAAGACAAGGCCCGCGAAAAGGGGTACAGCATTGATGCAGGCGATGCATGGATCAAACAAGACGTTGATATTTTGATCCCAGCCGCGCTGGAAGGCCAGATCAATGCCGAAAGCGTGAAGACGATCAGCGATAAGGTGAAACTGATCGCTGAAGGCGCCAATGGCCCTACGACCCCGGAAGCAGATGAAACACTCACCAGGCGCAAGATTTTCGTGATCCCCGATTTCCTCTGCAACGCGGGAGGCGTCACCGTTTCCTATTTCGAAAGCGTGCAGAACGATATGAATTACTACTGGTCGAAAGAAGAAGTACTTACCCGCCTGGATTCAGAGATCACCAACGCATTTAAAAAGGTGCTCAACGTGTCTGAGAGAGAGGAGGTGTCCATGCGCGATGCCGCCTACATGGTGGCCATCGGCGCAGTCGTGGAAGCAATGGAATTGCGAGGCTGGTTGTAGGCTAAGGACGGCTTTGCCGTCCGCAGTTGCGAGGAGGCGCTTAGCGTCATAGCTTGTCCCGAGTGAGCTGCTTTGCGGCGACGAGGGAAAGCAAACCCCAACCAGCGAATATTACAATTAAGCAATGGAGGCAGAATGGCAAAAGAACAAGTAAAAGAATTCGCCACTGCAAAACCTAACGGAGGCAAAGCTATGACGGATAAACCCAATCCGTTCGCCATGGCTCAGGCTCAACTGGACGAGGCCGCCGCGATTTTGAAACTCGATGAAGCCACGCACGAATTGTTGCGCTGGCCGCTGCGCGAACTCGTGGTAACTCTTCCCGTGAAAATGGACGATGGCAGCACCAAGGTATTCCGCGGCTTCCGCGTCCAATACAACGATTCCCGCGGACCCACAAAGGGTGGTATCCGCTTCCACCCAGAAGAGACGATCGACACTGTCCGCGCCTTGGCCGCCTGGATGACATGGAAATGCGCCGTGGTCGACATCCCACTGGGTGGCGGCAAAGGTGGAATCATCTGCGACCCGCGCGAACTTACGCAAGGTGAACTCGAACGTTTGAGCCGCGCCTACATCCGCCAAGTGGGCCGCATCCTGGGCCTTGAGAAGGATGTACCTGCCCCGGACGTGTACACCACTCCGCAGATCATGGCCTGGATGATGGATGAGTATTCCTTCTTGCAGGGCTACAACGAGTTCGGCATGATTACCGGCAAGCCGCTGCCTTTGGGCGGTTCCGCTGGCCGCAGCGATGCCACGGCGCGTGGCGGCATCTACACGTTGCGCGAAGCAGCCAAGGTCTTGGGGATGAACATGAAAGGCGCCACTGCCGCTATCCAGGGTTATGGCAACGCCGGCACCTTTGCGCATAAATTGGGCGAAGAGCTGCTTGGCCTAAAGATCATTGCTGTCTCTGACTCTCGTGGTGGCATCATCAACGAGGCCGGCCTGCCTTACGAGAAGGTGATCGAACACAAGAAGAAGACCGGCACGGTGCTGGGTTTCCCGGGCGCCAAGGAGATCAGCAACGAAGAACTCCTTGAACTGGATGTGGTCGTTCTCTTCCCGTCTGCCCTAGAATCGGTAATCACCGCTTCCAATGCGAACAACATCAAGGCAAAGTTCAGTGTTGAGCTCGCCAACGGGCCCACCACTCCAGAGGCCGACGCCATCCTGTTCAAGAATGGCGTGTACGTGATTCCCGACTTCCTGTGCAATGCCGGCGGTGTGACCGTCTCGTATTTCGAGATGGTGCAGAATGCCTACGACTATTACTGGGACGAGGATATGGTGCATGACCGCCTGGACAAGAAGATGACCGCCGCGTTCCATGCCGTGCATCAGACCGCCCAGAAGCACAAGGTACATAACCGCTTGGCGGCTTATATCGTGGCCGTTTCACGTGTAGCCGAAGCTGTGCAGCTGCGCGGCTGGACATAGAGCGGTACCGCAGCTCCAGTTCGCCTTCGGCGAGCAGAATGGTTGGATAAACCCGCCGGCGCAGTGACTGCTCAGGGGCTCGCTGCGCCGACGGCCATTTAAACGGCGAAGGACTTTGTCCAATGACTTGATCTTGACCTAGGTTTGATCCCTTTCCGGCGAATTACGCGCCAATCTGGGGTCGTGGCTTAGCCGATGCAGTATTTTCATGCTCAGAAAGACGACGCGGTGCTTATCAAGCTGCATCAACTCACCCTCGCAGTCGCGGAACAATATCCTTCAAGGGAAAAACTCGATATTCTGGAAAAAAGCACCCTATCGTTGTATACTCCAACAGAGCCTCGATTAAGTAAAGAACCCATGAAGATCTCCGTCCTCCAGGAAAACCTAGCCCAGGGTCTCAACATCGTCTCGCGCGCCGTTTCGCCGCGCAGCACCTACCCTATTTTGGCGAACGTGCTCGTCTCCGCAGAGGACGGGCGACTGAAACTGTCGGCCACCGACCGTGAGCTGGGTATCACCTGTTGGCTGGGCGCCAAAATCGAGGAACCTGGGGCCACCACGGTGCCTGCCCGGACCTTCAGCGATCTGGTGGCCACTTTTCCCAACGAGACTATCCAGATGAACCTGGCCGTCCGCACCCAGACCCTGCACCTGACTGCCGGCCGATCCAACGCCGAGATCAAGGGCATTGATGCCCAGGAATTCCCGCCCATGCCTGAACCCGATAAATCGGGAGGCATCGAGATTCCAGTTTCCGAATTCAAGGAGATGATCCAGCAGGTAGTGTTCGCCGCCTCGAGGGATGATGCTCGCCCGGTGCTCACTGGTGTGCTAATTACCGTAGATGGCAAGACGATAACCTTAGCGGCTGCCGACGGGTTCCGTTTGTCGGTACGCAAGGCGGAGCTCAAGAAAGCCGCCGATCAGCCTATGCGCGCCATTGTGCCCGCTAAGGCATTGAATGAACTGGCGCGCATTGCTCCCGACGACGGTGAAGTGGTGCGCATGATGCTGCCGCCCGGGCGTGGGCAAGTCATCTTCAGTTTGAAGAATGCCGAGCTGCGCAGCCAGTTAGTGGAAGGCGCCTTCCCTGAATATCAGCAAATCATTCCGAATGGATATAAAACGCGCACCATTGTCTCCACGGATGCCTTTCTCAAAGCGGCGAAGCAAGCAGAGATCTTCGCGCGTGAAAGCTCGCATATTGCGCGCATAGACATCAAGCCCGGTGATGGGAAAGCCCCGGGTACCATGGAGATCTCAGCGCAATCCGAAGAAACCGGCTCCAACGATGCCAAGATGGATGCCACAGTTGAAGGTCTGCCTATCCTGATCGCATTCAACGTGCGCTTTTTACGTGAAGTTCTGGATGTGGTGAAGACGCCTAACGTGGCCATCGAGACTACTGCGGCGGCCGCGCCCGGTGTCGTCCGCCCGGTCAACGAGGGAGACTTCCTGCACGTAATCATGCCCATGCATTTGGGCAAGTAAAATCTGTATAAGGTTTAATAGTCGAAGGTTTAGAGTTGGGTGCTAGTTTCAACTTTAAACCTTCAACCTTAAACAGATGAATCCATGACTCTTCCACTTTCCTCCTTCGACCCAACGTATCGCATTTACCTGACCTTGGCGCAATACCCCATGCTCCGCAGGCGCATCCGCATCAAGATGCGCCAGGAATCAAGGAAAGCTCTGCTTTCCGCAGTTGCGAGGAGGAGCAAGCTCCGACGAAGCAATCTCCCCGTTGATTTGTTAGCGATGCCAAAATGACCCTTCCGCTTTCCTCCGTCGACCCAACGTATCGCATTTACCTCACTCTGGCGCAGTACCCCATGCTGCGGCGACGCATCCGCATCAAGATGCGCCAGGAATTATTCCAGCGGGGTATTGTTTCCGCGGAAGCCTTGGAGGAAATGGTGCGGCAGCAAGCCGTTGATTCGCAATTGCGCGAAGGTTTGTTGGACGCCACCGGTGAAGAGGCGCAGGAAGACTGGAAACAACGCCTGGATGTCGTGCGGGAACACCTGACCGACCTGAATTTCGCTAACAATTTACCTTACGAGGTTTTTGAAGATTTGGTGCGAGCCTCTTTGGCTGAACACGGCGCCGAAAGCGATGATCTGCTGCGCACATTTAATCCGGAGCTGGCTCCACAAGAGGCATTAATCGAACAAGCGATGACCATTGCGCGATTGAGTCCGGATCGACGTGCCGCTTACGAGGCACGCGAGCGGGAGATCAAGGTCGTGTTGATCCGGCTGATGATTTCGGACCAGCTAGCCTATGTCAACATCGCTAAGGATTGGTTCAAGCTGGATGACCTGCTGGCTATCCGCCGGCACAAGATCGGCAAGGGCCGCATTGGCGGCAAGGCGGCTGGCATGCTGCTGGCGCTGCGCATCCTGCAGGGCGTTGCTGAGCGCGACATTGTGGAGAACGTCACTATCCCGGAGTCGTATTTCCTGGGCGCCGACGTAATGTACACCTTCATGGCGCACAATGGCATGATGCACTGGGCGGATCAAAAGTACAAGGACGAAGACCAAATACGCAACGAGTACCCGCGCATTCAACGTGAGTACGCGGCCGGCCATTTTCCCAAGGACATCCTGGATGAACTAGCCCAGTTGCTGGAAAGGGTCGGCAGCCAGCCAATTATCGTGCGATCGTCTAGCCTGCTGGAGGACAACTTTGGTTCCTCGTTTGCAGGCAAATATGCCAGCTATTTCTGCCCGAACCAGGGCAGCCCAAAAGAGAATCTAAAGGCTTTGACACAAGCCATCTCCGCTGTCTACGCCAGCGGTCTAAATCCGGACGCGCTGCTTTACCGGAGAGCGCACGGGTTGCAAGATTACGACGAACGCTTGGCGGTGCTGATCCAGGTGGTGCAAGGGGAAGCATACGGCCAGTATTACTTCCCACATTTGGCTGGCGTCGCTTTCAGCCGAAACCTGTTCCGCTGGTCGCCTAAAATCCGCCGCCAAGACGGCTTCCTAAGGCTTGTTGTAGGCATGGGCACGCGCGCGGTGGAGCACGTGGGCAACGATTACCCTCGGCTGGTGGCGCTGAGCCACCCCGAGCTGCGCGCCCAGGCGGAAACGAAAGCTATCGTGACTTATTCGCAACATTACCTGGATGTGGTCGATTTGAAAGAGAATCTGTTCAGGTCGCTTCCCGTAACCGAGGTTCTGGACGAAAAATACCCCCACTTGCGCTTGATGGCTTCGCATTACAAAGAAGGAGACTTGCAACCTATCCGTTCGACGCTCGCCGGCGAAGAAAACGAATTGGTGCTCACGCTGGATGGCGCTATCAAAAATACGGCCATTGCGGACCGAATGCGGCGCGCGCTGAAGCACCTGGAAAAATACTACAAATCGCCTGTAGATATGGAATTTACGCTCCAGTTCCGCCAGGCCAATGGGAACAAGACGGAGACCAAACTTTTCATACTCCAGTGCCGGCCGCAAAGCCATCTGCAAGAAGTGTCGGTGCGATTTCCAGAGCGGTTGGACGAAAAGAAGATCGTGTTTGCAACCAGCCGCGTTTCACCGCACGGCAAGGTTGACGGGATTCGATATGTTGTATTTGTTCCTCATGAGGCCTATTACACGTTGCCGAGTCTCGAAGCGCGCCACGAACTCACGCGTGCCATCGGGCGGCTCAACAAAGTGTTGGAAGGCGAAACATTTATTTGCGTTGGGCCCGGGCGTTGGGGAACGGTGAATTCAGAGTTGGGTGTCAGCGTGACTTACGCGGATATCTACAACACCAGTGCTTTGGTTGAGGTGTCGGGCCAGGGCATCGGGGCAGCGCCGGAGCCTTCTTACGGGACGCATTTCTTCCAAGACCTCATCGAGTCGCAAATTTTCCCGTTGGCTGTCCACTTGGATGATACGGATGCAATATTCAATCTTCCTTTTTTTTACGATTCGCCCAATCTATTAACCACTTGGTTGCCTGAATTAACACAGATGCAAAACACGTTAAAACTGATCTCCGTTGACGATGTGGCGGCAGGTCATATAATGGAGCTTATAATGGATTCGGAGGCAGGTCGCACTGTCGCCTTTTTAAAAGCTGAGGATAAGCAAGCGTGAAGCACTTTGTGGCCGTGGCCGGCAATATCGGCGTGGGCAAATCTACCCTGGTGGGGAAGATATGCACCAGCCTGAATTGGCAGCCTTATTACGAGCCCGTCGCCGAAAACCCCTACCTGGAAGATTTCTACGAGAATATGAAGGCCTGGGCATTCCATTCCCAGGTCTTTTTCCTTACTCACCGTCTGCGCATGCACTTGTCCCTGCTCGACGACCCTAAGTCTGTGGTGCAAGATCGTTCCGTGTATGAAGATGCGGAAGTGTTCGCCGCCAACCTGTTCCGCCAGGGTCAGATCAGCGAACGGGATTATTCGACCTACACAAAGCTGTACAAGTTATTGTGTGACATGCTGCGCCCGCCGGATCTGGTGATATATCTGCGGGCTTCTGTGCCGACGTTGCAGCGCCGCATCGCCACCCGCGGCCGCGATTTTGAAAGCACCATCGATCCGGAATACCTGCAACAGTTGAACGAACTCTACGAGCAATGGATTACCAACTTCTCGCAATGCCCTGTGCTGACCGTGCCCACCGACGAGATGGATTTCGTCGCCCACAACGGACACCTGGAGTTGATCACTCAAAAGATGAGCGACAAACTGATGGGGAAAGAAGAAGTTGTCTTCTCTCCTGATGAAGTGAAAAGTTTTAGCGATTGACAGGGACACCTTGCGAGGAGCCTGCCCCTGACCCCGAACAGGTGAAGGGAATGGGTTGGACTTGTCTTCGTCTGGCTGTGATCCAAGCCCTCGTAAGGTTTAAGAGTACAAAAACGCCGCTATGGAGCGGCGTTTTCTGTTGGCGTAAGTTCCGGGGGCGACTCTGGAGGCGGGCCGGCCGCCCCGCGCAGCTCCACAACCAGCTTGATAGCCGTGCGCACCTTGCCTTCGATCTCCACGTCGGCAAATTCGGGAGCACAGATCACGTCGTAGCCATCTTCTCTCAGGTAGCCGCGCGCCAAAACCAGGGCTTTGACCGCCTGGTTGACGGCGCCAGCCCCTATGGCCTGCACCTCGGCACGCTTGTGTTCGCGGAAGACGCCGGCGATGGCGCCGGCGACGGCGGATGTACGGGAGGAACCTGAAACCTTGATAACGTCCATGCCGGTCCTCTGCCAGGAAGGCAGTCAGGCCTTGACCTGGCGATGTCTACCGCGAGTGGGTTGGCTAGACACCCTGCTCAAATTCTACAGGATTCCCCAAGTTGAATCAACATTAGGGGTTCCTCACGGGATGAGTGACATGTATTTCTCATGAAAACGTTGGGCAGCCGCGCTGTGATACACTCGCCGAAAAATGGATGAAAAAGCAAGGAAAGCTTCGTTTTCAGCCGTTGCGAGGAGGCCGAAGGCCGACGAAACAACCATCGGTCGTATTAAGCAAGCTTCTCTGGCGCTAAATCCCACTAACACTGGTGTGCATGGACGAAAAAGCCCTTAACACCCTCGAATTTCACAAAGTATTGGAACATTTGGCCCGGCATACGGTATTCGCGCCGTCCGCAGAAAAGGCGCGCTCCCTTCGTCCAGCCGAAGGCATTGACCAGGCGCGGCGCCTGCTGGGGGAAACGACTGAAGCGCGGCGGTTATTCACCGAAGATCCGCAACTCAGCATCGGTGGCGCCAGGGATATTCGGGTGCCGTTGGACTCCGCCAAATTGGGACTTGTGCTAACGCCCGCCGAATTGCTGGATGTGAAGGGAACACTGGTTGCAGCGAGAGTATTGGTGCGCAAATTAATGGAGCGCCAAAAGGGCATTCCTTTGTTGGCAGGCATCGCCGCGGGGATGCCGAGTCCGGCGGGCATAGTCGATGCCATCAGCCAGGCCATCTCAGCGCGTGCCGAGATTCTAGACTCGGCCTCGGGCAAACTGGCTTCGATCCGCAGCGAACTGAACGTGGCGCACGAACGCTTGCTGTCGCGCATGCAGAAATTGCTGACCTCAGAGCCGTTTGTCAAGGCGTTGCAAGAGGCCATCATCACCCAGCGTGATGGGCGCTACGTTTTGCCCATCAAGGCAGAAGCGCGCTCGCGAGTGAAAGCGGTAGTGCACGATCAATCTGCGTCTGGAGCCACCTTATTTGTCGAGCCGCTGCAAATGGTTGACCTGAATAAT
Organism: Anaerolineales bacterium; assembly: GCA_035291465.1. GTDB lineage: Bacteria > Chloroflexota > Anaerolineae > Anaerolineales > UBA11579 > JAMCZK01. The sequence goes on along the minus strand of DATDRZ010000004.1, from coordinate 2,362 downwards.
CGCTGGCGCGAATTGCAGTTGGCCGAACGGGATGAGGAGCAGCGCATCCTGCTTGAACTCAGCGCGCTGGTTGGCGAAAAAGTGGAGGAGATCAGAGCAGTGCTGGAAGGATTAGGGTCATTGGATCTGGCTTTTGCGCGCGCCAAGTACGCACAAGAACTTGACGCGAATGTCCCCGAATTGCTGCCGATGAAGCCAAAGCCGGGCGAGCTGCATCCGGGCGTGGTGTTGCGCTTGTTCGGGGCACGTCATCCCTTACTGGACCCCAAAACAGTCGTGGCCCTGGATATCGAGTTGTTCGCGGAGAATTATTGCCTGGTCATTACTGGGCCGAACACCGGCGGCAAGACGGTGACGCTGAAAACCGTGGGCTTGCTGGCCGCCATGGCGCAAAGCGGGTTGCACATTCCCGCGGAAACCGGCAGCCAGATCTCTTTCTTCGATAGCATCTATGCCGACATCGGCGACGAACAATCTATCGAGCAATCGCTATCGACATTTTCCGGGCACATAACCAACATCGTGCGCATCCTGGGCCAGGCCGATCAAAGATCATTGGTAATACTCGACGAATTGGGCGCGGGTACTGATCCCCAAGAGGGCGCCGCACTGGCGCGCGCTTTGCTTGATCACTTGGTTCAGTGCGGCATTACAACGCTGGTTGCCACACATTATCCCGAATTGAAAACCTTCGCCCATGCCACAAAAGGTATGGTGAACGCCAGCGTAGAATTCGATCTCAAGACACTGGCCCCGACTTATCATCTAGTCGTCGGCCTGCCTGGCCGCTCGAACGCACTGGCCATTGCCAAACGGCTGGGCCTGAAAGACGAGATCGTAGACGCGGCCCGCAGCACCATTGACCCCAGCGAGCTCCAGGCGGAAGACTTGTTAAACGAGATTCATCAAGAATGGGAGCGCACGCGGCAAGCACGCGCTCGCGCAGAAGAATCTCAGCGCGCCGCGCAAATTTTGAAGGCGGACCTTGCCGAGCGGCTCGAAAAGATCGAAGACGAGCGCGTCGAAATTTTAGAAAAGGCTCGGCTGCAGGCTCAAAATGAATTGGAAACGCTGCGCGATGAAATAGGAAAACTGCGCGCGGAGTTAGCCCGAGCGCGACTACCTTTGGACGAAGTCCAGGTAGTGAAGCAGGCGGCCGAGGAGTTGGACGAGCAGACCGATCAACCTGCCCGCCGGACTGCGGTGCCCGAATCCGAACCGGACCGGCCGCTGCGCCTGGGTGACCAGGTGCGCGTGCGCAGCCTCGGGCGCCAGGGCATCGTCACCGCGCTCAGCGAAGCAGAGGCCGAGGTGCAAATCGGCGCTTTGCGCGCCCGGGCACGCTTCGGCGACTTGGAGCTGACCGGGGAGGTTGCAGCCGCCAATGGCGGTGAAGCAAAGTGGTCGGACATCAACTTTATAGCTGATTCGCCTGGGGGCGAAATCTCATTGCGCGGCCAACGCGTGGAGGATGCCTTGGTAAACCTGGACCGGTACCTGGATGCAGCCTACGCAGCCGGCTTGCGCTCCGCAAGGATCATTCATGGCAAAGGCACTGGCACTCTGCGCGACGCGGTGCATAAAGAGTTGAAACAAAGAAATTATGTGGAGCGCTACGAATTCGCACCAGACAACCAGGGCGGCGAAGGGGTAACGGTGGTGTATTTTAAAGGATGACTGGCAGGGGCAATTGCTAGCCCCACAAAGCGGGCTTTACGGTCATTAAGAATTCGGCCAAGAAAGCCAACAGAATAATGGCGATGCCGATCCGGTTGGCGCGTTCCTCGGCTGCTCTATATTCGGCGCTGTCCGGTTTATCCGCCAGCTGGGTCTGCATGCGAAGTGCGGGCGAATAGCCCGCGCCGCCCAGAGCTGCGATCACCACGAACAGGATGATGCTGGAGAGAATCCAGGGAGTGGTCCACGGGATGCTTCCCACAAAGAGCATGGCAATCCCGCTGAGGAACAGCAACCCGTAGGCGGGATTCGCCAGCTTCTCCAGGCGGGTGATGCCCTTCAAGGCGAAAGCTGTGGCGGATTTTTCTTTTTCCGCGGCGCGCATCCAAATCAGGTAGGTCACGTTGGCCCCTACAGCGACGATGGCGCTAAGGATGTGCAGCCACTTAAGATAAGGCAATAAGGCGAGCATGGTTCCTCCGGAGTTGGGCGAAACGATTACTTGGCGGCTTTACGTTCCAGCAAAACAAACGAAACCAGGGCGATCAATGCGATATCCACGCCGACATTGAACCAAACGCTGAGTGTGACGGAAAAGTAGGCTTCTACAAGCAGCCACAAGATCAGCCCCCAATGGAGCGCTCGCAACAGGTCTCTGTCGTTTCTTTCGAAGGCGATGCGCCCC
>DATDRZ010000003.1:0-9772 GCA_035291465.1 Anaerolineales bacterium | reverse complement strand
CGCCGCACGTCTAACTGCGACCGTTGTTAGCTATCGCTGGTACAGGCACACCCGCCATCATCATGCCCAGCCGGTTCTTGCTGGCTTTGGAGGCCGGCAGTTCTCCCACAATGCTGCCGCGATACATTACGGCGATGCGATCTGAAAGCGAGAGGACCTCATCCAGGTCTGTGGAAGCCAGGAGGATGGCACAACCATGGTCACGTTTATCTATCAGGTAACGATGGACCAGTTCAATCGAACCTACGTCCAGGCCGCGGGTAGGCTGGTCTGCAATCAGCAACTTGATGGGTTTTGCGATCTCGCGCGCCAGGATCACTTTTTGCTGGTTGCCGCCTGAAAGTGTGTAGACCTGGCTGTGAATATCCGCCGCTTTGATCCCATAGGTCATTACCAGGTGAGAAGCGTTGCTTTCAAACGCCGTTTCCTGGAGGGTCCAGCCTTTCGTAAAAGGCGTCTTATAGTAGCTCTTGAGCGCCAGATTATCTGAAACGGAGAACGGAAGAACCAGGCCGGTTTTCTGGCGGTCTGCCGGAATATAAGCCATGCCCAATTCAGACAGTTGCCGCGGGCTGGCGTTCTCAATAGTTCGGCCAAGTAGCATCACATGTCCTGCAAACGGCGGTCGCAAACCGGTCAGGGCTTCGATGAGCTCTGTTTGACCATTGCCTTGTACTCCAGCCAGGCCGAGGATTTCCCCTGCATGGACCTCCAGGAAAACATCGCGGACAACTTGCAGCCCGCGATCATCCAACACGGACAGATTGCCGACAACCAGGGCGGTCCTCCCCGGCTCGGTCTTTGCCTTGGGTACCGTGAACAGCACTGGCCGACCCACCATCATTTCGGCCAGATCGCGCTCGCTGGTTTCTGCCGGTGTGGTGGTGCCCACGGCCTTGCCGCGGCGCATCACCGTAATGCGGTCAGCCACCTGCATGACCTCTTTCAATTTGTGGGTAATGAAAATAATCGAGAGTCCGCTGTCGCGCAAATTGCGCATCACGTTGAACAAACTCTCGATTTCTTGGGGGGTCAGCACGGCAGTGGGCTCGTCGAGCACTAAAATACGCGCCTGGCGATAAAGCGCCTTCAAAATTTCTACACGCTGCTGCATCCCGACGGGCAGGTCGCCTACCTGTGCATCCGGATCGATGTCGAAGCCGTATTGCCTGGAGAGATCGATCACACGTTGCCGCCCCTTAGATAGATCAAGCAGTGGCCCGCGCTGATCTTCTTTTCCCAGCACGATATTTTCCAGCACGGTGAACACCGGGATCAGCATGAAATGCTGATGGACCATGCCGATACCCAGGGCCAAAGCGTCCTTGGGGTCCGCAATTTGCGTCTCCTGGCCATGGACGTAAATCTCTCCGCCATCCGGTGTGTACAGGCCGTAAATGATGTTCATCAGCGTGGTTTTACCTGCGCCATTTTCGCCTAACAGTGCGTGGATTTCTCCTTTACGCAGTTCGAAATCCACCATATCGTTGGCGAAGCCCCCGGGGAACCATTTAAAGATGTTGCGTGCCTCGAGGGCGAGAGCGTCAGTCATGTCTTTTGTTTCTCCTAGGCGGAAATTGCACCCCAGAGGCGCAGATCATATTGATCCATCACGGCGCGCATCAGCCCATAGGTGGCTTCCCCTTTCGCCACCACGGACCAATAAAATGACCCGTCACCCAGCGGACGTGAAAGGGCGATCAATTCGTTGGTAGTGAGCTGATTCTCCGTTACCCTTCCTAGTTTCAGGTTTCCACTAACTCGTTCCGCCAGCTTCATGATCATGGCAATGTGCGCAGCAGCGAGTTCCGTATTGAAACCCGGCTCTGCAGCTTCGCCGGAAATCGATATGCCATCCAGCCCCACAATATCGGACGAAAGAAAATAATCACCCAGGTCGGCGCGAACCTCGCGAAGAATACTGGGGAGATTGTCGCTCATACAATCGCTCCCTCGAGTTTCAAGGAAGAAATAAAGCGATCAGTGTACACACGTGCCTGGTGGCGCAAGTTTCCCAGGTTGGCAGATGTCTTGTCGGCAACAACGAAAATATAGTAGTTATCCCGACCCAGGAAACGGATCAACAGATAGGCATCCTCAGTGGTCAACAGGTTGTCTTGCAAGGATCCCGCGCCAAGCTTGTTGGTCGCCGTTTCAACCATTTTGACGAACTGATTCACTTGTTCCATCAATTCTTCCAATTCGACGCTGCTCGTGGAATACCAGTACAGGCCAGTGCCTCGTACCTGGGTTAAGCAGCTCAGCCGATGGCCCGCGATTTTTTCGCTGAATTGCTGCAGGAGTCCCTGTGGAGGCAGCACGGAGAATTCCTGGATGATTTCCACGAACTTCTTGTCCCCGCCGCGGGCTGGTTCCAGAACGGCGGCCCCGGCCGCGGCCTCCCCTTCCTCGTTTTCTCTTTCAGTGCCCTCATCGGCCAGGCGGGCCGCTTCCAGGAGCAAACTGGTCCAGCTGCGCGTGATGGTAATTTCGGGAGAGTCGACATCGGCCGTGAGGTCGAAGTTGCCTTGATCCCAATTCATTAATCTGTAAACAGCTTGTTCACCGGTCAGTGCGCCCAACTCTGCGTGGACAACATTTCCATTCTTGAAAAAAAGTTCGCCACGTTCCCCACCATTTTTTATGAGGGCGCGGGCGGTCTTGCGGTCCTGGCAGGTCAACTGGATCAGGTCCGCCACTGCCATGTCCTGCAGCTTACCCTTCATCGCCCACCTCTTTTAGCCTGGCTGCCAGGCGCTGCGCAGCCGAGCGATAGCCCGGTTGGTTGCGCGGCGGTAAGGCTGGCCGCGGTTTGGAATCACAATGGCTAGGATCATTTCGTGGCCGTTGAGGTCAAAGGGTCGGCAAACCAGCCGTTTTCCATCTTCAGCGAAGAAGGAGAATTCTGACGGCGTGCCGATGGTCAGTTGGCTGCGAACCAGATTGGCGGCCTCTGCTAACTTCGCCACCACAGCCGACTGTTTGGTAGGGCTGTCTCCATTGATGGTGCTGGAGGCGATGAGCAGGCCGTCTTTGCTGCTGAGTGTGGCGGCAGGGAGTTGAGCTTCGCGCGTGAGGTCGCTCAGTACTTGGGCTAATGGATTTGAGGACGAACCTCTTTGATCAAGCATAGGACCCTCTCATTATCTAAGCGATTTGGCGACTGATGCTTTGCATCACGCCCTGGAGTATGGTTTTCAAAGTGTCCTGGACGCCCTGCCCCTGAATGGCAGCCGCGGGAATGCGCGGCAACCCGTTCACTTGCATTTGGTCCGCTACTCGATCTACTGGCAAAGCCTCCGGCAGATCGATCTTATTAAACTGCACCACGGTTGGGAAACGAGCCGGCACGATGCCAAATGAAACCAGGTGGTCGTGCATGTGCTTCCAGGCCTTGATATTGGCCCCAAGGCTGTCTGCATGCAGATCGGCCACGAAGACAACGCCGTCGGCGCCTTGCAACACCAAGCGACGGCTGGACTCGTAGTTCGCTTGACCCGGGACAGTGTAGAGATGAATCTTGGGTGTCAGCCCGTTGATCTTGCCCAACTCGAGTTGCAGAAAATCGAAATACAAAGTCCGGTCTTCCTGAGTCTTAAGGGAAACCAACTCGCTGCGTTTCTTTTCGTCAACCCGCGAATGGATCTGAATCAGATTCGTTGTCTTGCCGCTGAAAGGCGGACCGTAATATACGATCTTTAGATTCAGTTCGCGGAGTTTCCAGTTAATTAACATATTCGTGCAAGGCTAATTCCAGAGGCCGTCAATTGCCTCGTCTAGATTTCGGTCAAGGCCGGCCAAGCCGGCATCCATGGCGTCATCCGTTTCGCCTGATTGAAGAACAAGGGAGGATAACTTTTCGCCGGCTTCGAGTGCCAATAGCCGCGCCCAGCCCAGGGGAACCTCTGTGGCTGCCTGCATGAACAGGACCAGGTCGGCGCCTGCCTCGCAGAGGAAAGTGTTCACAGTTTCCCCTTCGCGCAGGATGAGCTGTTGGTTCTGCGAGGCGCCAGTCAGGCGGGCGATTTCCTGGCTGGCCGCCAGATCGCCTGCCAAAAGAGCGGCGAGTTCAGCCATTGTTTCTTCGGCCATCCCCTCACCGGAAAACACCACGATGTGGCCGTTGCGATCGGCGACCAGAATGAAGCGGGCAGGCGCCTGTTTCTTGAGGTGCAAGGCAATCTTTTCGATCGCCGCTTGCTGTTCAAGCGTCACCAGAACGCGTTTTTGCATGAATTGGTGGTCGTTACCGTTGGGTGATTTGATCATGCCTTCTTTTCCTCACTCAATTTGTCTTCTTTATTGGATCGGGCGGCTTCGAATCGGCCTTCTAAACCCTTGGTGATCAGTCCCTGGTCTAGCGCTTCAGAAAAACTCAATAACGGTTCGGAGGGTTTAGGCTGACGGTTCTTTTCTGCAGTGGGTTCCACTGCGCCGAAGAGTTGATCCAGCTCGGAACTGATTGCGTCCTTTGCATCTTCGTCCATCAGGGGTTCATTCAGTTTCTTCTTGCTTTCTGCAAGAATGCTGGCAAGTTCGCTCACGGTTTGGCGTGCATAAAAGGAAACTGTGCCGATGCGTGGAGTGCTGGCGCTGTGCAGGAAACGCAATACCAATAGGGCTGAGTCGCTAACGCTCAAGGCGTAAACATCTTCTTCCGATCCCTGCCTGTGAATTAAGCTATCCGCGGGAGCCGTTTCTGCAAACGTGGAGCTCAATTGATTCAAGGCGGCAAAACTGCCGCCTAGCAATGAACTTATCTCGCCGATTTGGGTGAGTTCACTTCCCTTGTAGTCCAGGACCTGACCGAGGTGGGTAACGAGATAAACCGAGATAGCGCCAGTTTCTTTCTGTAGGTTTTCCAAAATCCCGCTGATGCGCTGAGATTGCGTCTCGTCTAGTACTAGGGCTGTTGTAAAGGGAGGCGCTTCCACACCAATGCTGGCTTCAATGTGTGCCAACAGAGATTGCTTATCCCAGGGCTGTGGGAAGTAATGGACATTTAGATCCGAATGTGTTTCTGCCAGCAATGCTTCGATTGGCTCGGCAAAGGTGGCCAGCATGATGACTTGTGCATTGGGACATAGCTTGCGTAAACCTTTGAGCAATGAAGCCCCCTGGGCTTCTGCAAACCTGTCCCCCGTGATCAGCAAGTCACAGGGAAATTTGTTGATGAGTGGAACAGCCTGCGGCAGGGTGGTAAATGACACGATCTGGTTGCCGGCCGAATAAGGCTTCAACCAGCCTTTGATGTCCTGGTTGTCGGTTTCATTCGGGTAAATAATCCCAACACGCATTTTTTATTTATTCCTTTAAAATACTATACGACTAACAAATATGCAAACCGAGGAGTGAATGCCTTCGCTAGCGGTTTCTTTAAATTATGAAAATTATAGGGCGAAATGTAAATAGGTGCTTTCTCCTATGAAAGGTATAGACAATATGTACTAGGGCTAAAGAAGGGTTTGGGAGTCAATTATAAGGCTTCTAACCCGCATGGTAAAATTAGAAAAAGTGAGCGGCGCAAGCCGCATAATAATCAGGATGGAGTTTCGCGGCCGTGCTAGCACAATAGAAACTCCTCAAGCGAGCGGCGTAAAGTGGCCAATGGGGCACCAGTAACATTCAACGCTGCTCGCTCGCTCTCATCGTCTAGTGGCCTAGGACGTGGCCCTCTCAAGGCCAAAACCGGGGTTCGACTCCCCGTGGGAGCACCTACAAATCCGTTACGAACCCCGCTAGTTCGGATGCAGTTGGTCTAGGAATTCCGCAAAACAACAAGCGCGCATAAACATATTTATAAAATAGTTCATACATTTTCTCATTTACTGTTAGACGATCTAGGGCGCTTTCCCCAATCCTTGATAATGGCCAACGATCTGCTAATTGAGGAATGGGCGAGAGATAAAGTTACTGATTCATTGCCCATCTCTGGTTTCGTACGGCAAATAAGAATTCCTACTTTTATTCATTCACCACTATAGCCCCAATTATACCTTGCGGATATGTTCATCTTTAGCCATTTGCTGGCTGGGGCCTTTCAGGTCAACTCGTCCTGGGAAAGCACGTATGCGTAATCACTGACGGCCAGAGCCATTTGGACATTCTGTTCCACCAACAACATAGTTAAACCGGATTGCTTTATCTCTATTAGCTGTTTAAAAAGGTTAATACCAAAAGCGGCGCCAGCCCTAGGGAAAGCTCATCGAACAAGAGCACTATGGGTTCGGCCATAATACCTCGGGCAACTGCCAGCATCTGCTGTTCACCACCACTCAAAGTGCCGGCTTTCTGCCCTGCTCGCTTTTTTAGCCGAAACATTTCAAATACGCGGTCCAAATTCTGTCTTAGCCGCGCGGTAACCACAGGAATGACCAAAAGGAGATAGAGCAACAGCAACTGGACGCCTAAATCGCTCGACAGCTTTTTAATTGATTGCTTGACTGGTAGCAGAATATTCATGCGAACCTGTACTTGCTTTTTTAGTGATTCAGGGCAAAGAAGGGCTGCGAACATCTCAACAATACAGAATTCCTTTTGGGTCAAAAGAGGCAATTGTCCGAATGAGCGCAGGACTTGATAAGCAAGTCTTGGATCGAAAAGCCAGAGACTACTAATAGCACGCGTGTTCTAGATAAGTCGGACCTTACCATCCCTTTGTAAAAGCATAAGCAGACCAAAAAATACTAATCGCAAATTGCTAGCGAGCGACACAGGCCGCTGCTTCCCAAATATGAGCGAGGCGACACGCGCCTGTCTCAAAAAATGTAATCGGTTTCTTTGCCTAAGCTGAAAAGGAAAATCTTGACAAGAAAGGGAATGCGCTTAGAATGCAGCAAAATAGTTGCGCACGCAACTAATGGTGACCCAACCCAGTTACGGTTAATGGCTTCACCTCATTCGGCAGTTCGCGAGCGAAAGCATCCTTACCGCCTGGTGCACGATGTTTACGTGCTCTTGGATTACGGAGATCGCTTGGTGCTGAATTCTTTCGGGCTTACTACCACCCAATATCGGTTGCTCAATTTAATGGATTCGTCCAAGGGTCGCAGGCTTACCACCTTGAGCGACCGGCTGATCCGTTCTAAGAGTCAGGTGACGCGCACCATCGATAATCTGGAGCAAATGGGATTAATAGAAAGAAGCTCGGACGGCAGTGATGGACGGGCGCAACTCATCGTGCTTACGAAGAAGGGTGAGCGCTTACGTGACCAAGCCAATCGAGAACACGCAAAATCGCTGCGCGCCCGCTTTGGTATTCTCGACGAACACGAGCAAAAGCAATTGGTCGGTCTGCTGGATAAACTTGAGCACGGTATGGCCGAATATTTGGAACTTGAATAACGCAGAGAGGTACGGGTTCTTGAAAAGAAGAACCCGTACCTCTCCATGAAAGGAGGCGAAACGCCGACACCAAACAAGGAATAAGAGAAGTAACGAGAAATCACTTACTCTATGCCGTTGAGGCAAAAGGAAAAAGAAGATGAAAAAGAATGCTTTATGGTACCTGAGCTTGCTGGTAGTTTCCAGCTTGCTGCTGGCGGCCTGCGCTGCGCCCGCAACCGCAGAGCCGACCGAGGCGCCGGTGGAAGCCACAGAGGCTCCTACCGAGGCGCCTGCCGAACTTACGGAATTGGTTGTGTGGGCCGATGAGCTTCGCGCCCCCATCATCACCGATCTGGGCAACCAGTTCGCCTCCGAGTTCGGTGTAACACTGACCGTACAGGAAATGGGTTTCGGCGACATCCGCGATCAGCTGGCAGTTGCCGGCCCCGCCGGTGAAGGCCCTGATATCTTGATCGGCGCTCACGACTGGCTTGGCCAGTTGGTGGCTAATGGCCTGGTGGCGCCTCTAGATCTGGGCGCCAAGCAAGGCGAATTCCTTGAGGCGGCCGTCAACGCTTTCACATATGATGGCCAGCTTTATGGGGTTCCCTATGCAACTGAGAACGTTGCCTTCTTCTGCAACCCAGACCTGGCGCCGACTGCTCCCAGCACGTGGGATGAGGTTTTGACTCTGGCTGAAGAGCTTGAGGCTTCTTCCGGCGGCACGACCACTGCCTGGACCATCCAGACCAATGACCCGTATCACTTCAACCCGGTGATGAATTCCTTCGGTGGTTATGTCTTTGGTTTCACCGATCAGGGCTATGATGCTTCCGACGTCGGTCTGGACAGTGAAGGCGCGCTTGCCGCGGCTTCCTTCCTCCAGGGCATGGCCGAAGCCGGCCACCTGCAGGCAGACGTCGACTACGACGTTATGCATGCTCTGTTCACCGGCGGCCAGGTTGCGTGCATTGGCACCGGCCCCTGGGCTCTAACGTTGATCCGCGACTCCGGTGTGCCTTACACGATTAACTCTTTCCCTGATGGCGGCGCCGGAGCCGGCAAGCCCTTCCTGGGCGTGCAAGGCTTCATGGTTTCCGCGTTCAGCGAGAACCAGCTGCTGGCCCAGACCGTGTTGACCGAGGTCTTCTCGACCGCGGAATTCATGCAGGCCATGTACGACGCCGATCCTCGACCATCTTCGTTCCTGGCTGTGCGCGATGCCACCACGGATCCTGACCTGGCTGCCTTCGCCGCTGCTGGGGCTGAAGGCCAGCCCATGCCCGCCATCCCCGAGATGTCTTCGGTATGGGAGGCTTGGACCAACGCCATTCAACTGACCATCACCCAACAACAAGACGGCCCGTCTGCATTCCAGACCGCAGCGGAGCAGGTCCGCACATTGATCAGCGGAGAATAAAGGAACATCGCTGAGTAGTAGAATCGCTGCTCGATGAAGACGACGAGTGTAAAAGCCAGGGAAGGGAAACCTTCCCTGGCTTCCCTCGCCAGTTCTCTTCCCCGCATCGCATTGCGTCTGATCGCGCTGGGTGTGCTGGACGCATTTGCGGTCTTTTTAATTTACCTCTTCGTTTACGATGGACTTTGGCTGCTGGCTGTCCTAGTAACCGTTACCACCCTCGTTATCAATGTAATCAATCTGTGGGAACGCTTTTATCCACTGCGCTGGATGACTCCAGCGCTTGCAATCATCATGCTGTTCGTTTTGTACCCAATTCTTTTCACAGTCTACACGGCGTTCACCAATTACAGTGATGGCCACCTGCTCACCAAAGTGCAGTCCATCCGGCGCATCGGCCAAGATACCTATCTTCCCGAAGGCGGCGTCGTTTACAGTTGGACTGCGTACCGTTCTCCGGAAGGGGAATATGTCCTCTGGCTGGTAGACGCAGAGGGAAGTGGTTTCATTGCCTACCCAGAACAACCGCTGCAGCCTGGCGTTCCCGGTGAAGGCGATGTCGGCGCGGCCGATGAGAATGGCATACCTGCCAACATCGGTGAATTTGGCCGCCTCACCTTGCCACAAATCATTCCGATCCTCGATAGCGAACTGGCGCCGTTGAAATTTGGCGAACCTCCACAGACGATCAGTATCAAGTCGATTCGCGAAGCCGCCCAATTGCAGCCACGTTATATATACGACGCGGAAATGGACGCCATTACCGATCAAATCACCGGCGTGATTTATGGGGCGGATGAACGGCGCGGTTTTTTCGCAGCGCCGGATGGCGCAATTCTTAACCCTGGTTACCAGGTCACTGTTGGATGGGCTAATTTCAGCCGGCTTTTGAACAGCCCAGCGTTGCGCGGCCCCTTCGTCCAGGTCTTTATCTGGACTATTGTGTTCGCGTTCTTCTCCGTAGTGACCACCTTTGGCCTGGGTCTGTTTCTGGCGCTCATCTATAACGATCCTACACTGCGATTT
>DATDRZ010000002.1:0-2610 GCA_035291465.1 Anaerolineales bacterium | reverse complement strand
GCGTCAGCAGCGCGCCCTGGTTGGCCGCTATTGGCATGACGCCTTCATTCAAATGGACGATTTCACTAATGAAGGAGTTGCGGCTAGCAGTTCCTGGCCATTCCAGGTTAACTTCTTGCAGTTTAGTGGTGTGCCAGTTGCGAGCGTAATCCCTGCAGAGGGAGCGACTGGTTGGTCAGATACGACCATGATGCATGTCAATGCTGCCCATCCAAACTGTGCATACAAGTGGTTGGAACATTCCCTGGATCCTAAACTCCAGGGCGATCTTGCCGCTTGGTTTGGTTCAGTACCGGCGGTTCTTTCGGCTTGCGAAGGTAACGAACTGCTTACCGACGCCGGATGCGAGACCAACGGTCTTGGCAACTTTGATCAAATCTCGTTTTGGCGCACACCCACGTCTACCTGCTCCGATGGGAGCAACGAGTGTGTCCCATATCACGAGTGGGTAACTAACTACATCGCCGTCATTGGCGGTCGATAAAAATAGGTTTATCCATACTCTCCCTGTGCCCAAACGGGCACAGGGAGATTTTCAAGTTCCGAGGTTAGTATGGACTACAAGTTATGGATTGACGGAAAATGGACAGACAGCCAGGGCGGAAAAAAGATGCAAATCATCAATCCTGCCAATGGGAAGTCGTTCGCCACTGTCGCAGATGCGAATGCTGCAGACGTAGATAAAGCTGTTGGCGCAGCGCGTAAAGCGTTTTATGATGGTCGCTGGTCGAAACTGACACCAGCCGCCCGTTCAAACGCCTTGTTGAAATTAGCTACTCTGGTTGAGCAGAAAGCTGAGGATCTGGCCCGGGTAGAGAGCCAGAATACCGGCAAACCGTTCGAATTTGTTTCGAAGGGTGCCGATATGCCCTTTATCATTGACAACATTCGATTCTTCGCTGCCGTAGCCAGGGACGTGCACGGTTCGCACTCCGGCGAATTTGCACCTGGATTCACCAGCATGTTTCGACGCGAACCCGTTGGTGTCGTGGGTCAAATCGCCCCCTGGAATTATCCCCTTATGATGGCTGTATGGAAGATGTGCCCGGCCTTGGCTGCTGGTTGCACAGTTGTGTTGAAACCGGCTCCGGCTACACCATTGACTGCATTAATGCTGGCTGAATTGGCCAGCGCAGCCGGAATACCTGACGGGGTGATAAACGTGCTGAGTGGCGGCAATGCAACCGGGCAAGCAATCGTTGAGCATCCTGATGTTCGCATGATCAGTTTGACCGGTTCAACAGCTACCGGTAAAACGATTATGAAGACTGCCGCCGAAACCTTGAAGAGGGTCCATTTGGAATTGGGTGGCAAAGCCCCCATCCTGGTTTTTGACGATGCAGATATTTCATTAGTCGCGCAAAAAGTGACTTTAGCCTCAACTTTCAATACCGGTCAAGATTGCACAGCTGCAACGCGCGTGTACGCAGAGGGAAACAGGTTCAAACAAGTTAAGGAAGCACTGACTGAGACAATGAGCGCCGTGAAGGTTGGCGATCCATTTGATGCCGAAGTCGTTGTCGGTCCGCTTATCTCAGAGACCCAACGTGATCGCGTGATCGGCTTTGTCGAGCGCGCAAAAAAGCAAGGAGCGACCGTCCTGACTGGTGGCTCAATCCCCAAGGGCTTTGATACCGGTTTCTATTATGCTCCTACTGTTATCTGCGATGTTAAGCAATCGGACGAGATAATTCAAAGCGAAGTATTTGGACCGGTGATAACAATTCAGGAATTTAAGAATGAAGATGAGGCCATCTCGCTTGGAAACGATGTGCAATATGGCTTGGCGGCATCCGTGTTCACCCGCGACGTCGGTCGTGCCATGCGCGTGGCGGCGGCCTTGGAATTTGGCACTGTTTGGGTTAACGACCATATCCCGCTAGCCTCAGAAGCACCACATGGCGGATTCAAGCAGTCTGGTTTTGGCAAGGATCTTTCCGCAGAAGCGATGGGTGATTACCAAATCTCCAAGCATGTGATGATTTCGCACGGATTGTGAGCCCCGAAAATCCTGTAGCGATCCGCTTTAAGGATGTAAGCCGCCATTTTGGAGACGTGCGCGCGGTGGATCGCGTCGATTTGGAGATTGCCGATGGCGAGTTTTTTACCATGCTTGGCCCTTCTGGGTCGGGCAAAACAACTTGCCTGCGAATGGTGGCTGGTTTTGACAACCCCACGAGCGGACAGATTTTCTTGCACGGCCAGGAAGTCTCTAATCTTCCTCCGTACGAACGCCAGGTAAATACAGTATTTCAAGACTATGCCCTTTTCCCCCATATGAACGTTTTGGATAACGTGGCATATGGTTTGATGGTGCGCAACGTTCCCAAGGCTCAACGCGAAAAACAAGCTAATGAAATGCTGGACTTGGTGCGCCTTCCCGGGCTGGGCAAGCGCAAGCCGAGCCAATTATCCGGTGGGCAGCGCCAGCGCGTTGCCTTGGCGCGCGCGCTGATCCTAAAGCCGCGGGTGCTCCTCCTCGACGAGCCTTTGGGTGCGCTTGACCTTAAGCTGCGTCAGGAGATGCAAGTGGAACTTAAGGTCCTTCAGGAGCAGGTTGGCATTACCTTCGTGTATGTAACTCACGACCAGGAAGAGGCGCTAACGATG
>DATDRZ010000001.1:0-72974 GCA_035291465.1 Anaerolineales bacterium | reverse complement strand
TCGCCGGAGCGAATGCAATCGGGTATGCCAATGCCACGATAACCGCTGCCTGCCAAGGCCAAGCCGGGGTGATTTTCCAGACGCTTTGAACATTGCGCTAATTTCTCGGGATGGCCCAAGTTATACTGAGGCATTGATTTTTCCCAAACAAAAACCCTGGAGATCAACGGCTCGGCATCAACTCCCAGGGTGTGATGCAATTCTTCTCTTGCCAAAGCGACAAGCAAATCCGCATCCCGGGGCATGGCTTCTTCCTGGCCGGCTCGACCAACGAAAACCCGGATTAGCGCATACCCATCTGGGGCGCGGTGAGGAAATTTGGCAGAAGTCCAGGTACAGGCAAGTGCGTGCCGTCCCTCACGGCGCGGAATGACATAACCGTAGCCATCCAGTTCCCGGCGCATGTCAGATAGGCGGTAAGCAAGCGAAATGGTAGCGGTCGAGGCGTAGGGAATGTCCTTGAGGGTGGCAGCCAGTTTAGGGTCAAGCCTGGAAAGCAAAGCGCCACTGACATAAGCTGGGGTTGCTAAGATGACGCAGTCTGCTTGAAGCGCTTCGCCCATTTCAAGTTCCACACGATAACCAGAATTGCTCTTTATTATTTGGGAAACATGGGTTTTCAAGCGAAGGTTGGCATGACCAGCTTCAAGATAAGCCACAAGAGCTTCGACGATCTCAGCCAGACCCGTTTTTGGTGTAAGGAAGGCAGAACGTGACCCTTGAACTGATTTACCAACCGATTGTTTGCGCATTTCAAGTGCACCGCGAGCCAGCGAACCGTATTTGAGCTCAAGGTCGCGCAAATATGGAAATGTGGAAGCAAGGCTGAGCGCGTCACCATCCCCGGCATAGATCCCGGACATCAGCGGCTCGATCAGATTCTCATACGCTTCGCGTCCCAGCCGGCGACTGACAAAAGCACCAAGACTTTCATCGCCATTAGGCTGAACAGGAGGGAGCAGGAAGTCAAGGCCCATGCGGGCTTTGCCCAACCAAGAGAGCAGGCCTGTTCTGAGAATCGCTTGAATATTGGTTGGGATCATCATGGCAAGCCCGTCGGGCAACAGCATCAAGCGATCGCGGTGCAGAACATATGTGTTTTTCTTATGCGGATTGGTGCCGTGCAATCGCTTTCCCAGGCCAAGTTCATTGCATAAAGCCACTCCCCATGGTTTGGTGGCCAGGAAGGTGTCGGGCCCTCCCTCGATAATGAATTGCCCATTGTCAAACTCGACACATTCAGTGGTGATTTTTCCCCCCCAACGTGAATCGGATTCAATAAGGCTAACCTGGACTGGAATGCCGCGTTCTTTTGTTTTCTTAATTGCGTTGTAAGCAGCAGAAAGGCCAGCGATGCCACCGCCAACGACGAGGATATGTTTTGCCTTCATCTGTGAATCATCATAGTTACAAATGCGGGGCTTTCCACCTTTGGATGATCGCCTCGAAGGGTGGTTTGATTTTATTGGCATTGAATGGAAACCAGCCGACCTCGGCCCGGATGGCTTGTTCTTTGAGTTCAGTCGAACCCCAGACGAAGGTGGCACCTAAGGCCCCGATCACGACTGATAGCCAATCAACAGGAACGAAAAGCGAGATACCAATGATTAGGATGCCAATGCCCAGCATATAAGGCCACCACAAATACCCAAAGCGACGCTCACCTTGAATGACAAGGGGGAAACCAAGCCCAATAATGAGCAAGGTTGCAACGCCGACGATCAACCCGAATGCATTCATAGAGTTTTCAAGAATCAGTGACTTGTTATCAGCCTAACGGCTTCTTCGGGGTCAACCGCCCGGCCAATCGGATATCGATTGAGGATGTTGAGGGTTGTGGCGCGCGAGTTAGGTTCGGCCAGCATGGCCGCATGGCGCGTGTTATTTGGATTGGCTGGTGCATGTCCTTTACGGACGCGATGGGCCTGGCGTTTGATCTCAAAAGCGTCCCAGAGCAGGGTGACACCGAGGATCCCAAAAACCGCGGCCAACGACTGGTTGGAAACAGAGAGAGCGGCATATTCCAGGGCAAGCCCAAAAGTTATCAAGATCGTCATTGGTTTCCACAGTGCCACTGTTATCGCTTCAATCTTACGGACGGAGACGTGCCCAATCCATATGCTTAAGAAAGCGATCGCGGCCGAGATCAAGCCAAGGGGATTAATTTCCATATTTCTGTGACCAGGTTTTCATAATCTTGCGGGCTTCGCGACAGCAGGCCCACAACAAGGGAAGCCTGGTTTTGGGGACGGCAAGGCAAGAGTCAAAAGATGAGTTGTGATATTCATGATGTACGCCTCTAGGAATTATGATTTTGTTTCCTGCTCACCAGCACGCAGGCAGGGTCGCTTTCTAGATAATCGCCTGTGATGCTATAGGCGCGTCCACGCTGACCACCACACACCTCACGGAATTCACACGTACCACAGACTCCCTTATATTTATCGGGATTTCGCAGATCTCTAAAAATTTGGAATGTGCGGTAGACATCCACAATGTCATGCTCGCGCACCATCACCGCCGTGACCGGCAGAAATCCAGAGGGTTGAATTTCTCCGATATGCGAGACGAACAGGAAGCCGTTGCCATCATTCACACCTTTGGTAGGGCGGTGGAGCCCGTCTGCAAATTGGAAACCCGCGCCTTGGAACGTGACAGGTTTGCCTGTACTCTGTGTGCGTTTCCGTTCAATAGCTACGCGGCGGTACATGGGTGCGGCAGTAGCTTTAATATCGAAAGACGCAATCTGGGCAAGGTCGTAGAGCCAATTGAATACCTGCTCGTGCTGTTCAGCCGAAACCATCTGTTCCACCATAGCGCGTCCGGTAGGAACAAGAAAGAAGACCGACCATTGCACGGCTCCAACCTCCTGAATGAACGGCACCATTTCGTGCAAAATGTCGATGTTGTGTTTGGCCACGGTAGTGTTAACTTGCACGCTCAGTCCAACATCATGGGCGCGATGGAGGGTGTCCATAGTGCGCTGCCATGAGCCTCTCACTTTACGAAAGTCGTCGTGGATTCTCGCACGCGGCGCGTCCAGCGAAAGCGCAACGCGGCGGATCCCTGCGTGGAGCGCTTTCTCAAGTCGTTCCCGTGTGGGCAAAGCGGTCGCCGTTGGTGTGAGGGAGCAACGCAGGCCACGCTCAGTTGCGTAAGCGATCAACTCAAAAAGATCCGGGCGCATTAGCGGATCGCCGCCCGTGAAAATCAGGATCGGACTATTGCCGAACGCGGCAAAGCGTTCAATCAAGGCCTTAGCCTCATAGGTGGATAGTTCACGCGGGTCACGGCGGGGTTGTGCGTCTGCGCGGCAATGTACACACGCATATGCACACGCCCGGGTTACCTCCCAGGCAATGCTAAAGGGGGCCTGGTCAAAGTCGGCGTGCATCATACGTTCATCATGGTATGTGCGTTCAGTGCCAGCGCGTCCCGTCAAGTTAGGATTTAGTACCATCTCTTTTTTCCTCTATGGCTTGAATTACATCAACCACGTCGCTGTACCTAGAAGGATAAATAGGTCAAATAATCAAGGTAAATTGAGCCCAGAACAACCGGAATCACAAACAAGCTCAGCAGCAAATAGCGGTTACGCCAGTTGGTGCGCCAAAGGCGCATTAGGTTGTAAAAGATCACGCCGAGGCTGAAAACCCCGGCCAAAATGTTAACCGTGGGCGAAAACGATCCACTAACACTGAAGAGCGGGAGCACGAATGGCGCCACAATATATTGAAGAGTGCACCGCACCGCAGTTAATAGCAGGGGTACTCCAAGAACCGTAGTGCCAAAAGCTAAAACCGGGGGTGAACTGGTTCCATCGTTGGCTACTTTGATTTGTTCCATGCGACCTCCTTCATAAAAAGCACATATATGTTTTTATCTGGCAATGCGATAAAATGCTCGTTCTGCGGCTTTTAGTGTTTTCTCGATAATTTCGCTCGAGTGGGCAAGCGATACAAAATTCGCCTCAAACTGTGAGGGAGGCATGTAAACACCATTTTCCAACATTGTTAAAAAATATGTTGAAAAAAGATTTGTGTCGCAACTCGCCACAGAGTTCCAATCGGCAATATCCTGATCGGTGAAAAACACTGAAAACATCGTGCCAACTCGGGTTGTCCTTACATTAATCTGAGCCTGCCTGGCTGCCTTTTCGATTCCATTGACTATCCTATTGGCCCCGGCATCCACCTTCTCCCAAATCCCTACTGTCTGCAAGACTTTGAGCGTGGCGATACCTGCAGACATGGCCAATGGATTTCCTGAAAGTGTTCCTGCCTGGTAGACAGTTCCAGAGGGCGCGACCAATTTCATGATATCTCGGCGTCCGCCATAGGCACCAACGGGCAACCCACCTCCAATTACCTTTCCCAGTGTAGTAATGTCTGGGTTGATTTTGTAAAGGGATTGCGCCCCGCCTGGATGAACACGGAAGCCAGTCATTACCTCATCAAAAATCAAGAGGGCATCATGCCGCTCGGTAAGCTGGCGCAAGTCTGCCAGAAACCCATATTGAGGCGGCACAACGCCCATGTTTCCCGCCACTGGCTCGACAATCACGGCAGCGATCTCCGTGGCGTAATGGCCGAACAAAGCTGCTACCGAATCCAGATCGTTATATCGTGCCACAAGGGTGTCGCGGGTGGTGGATGGGGGCACGCCGGGGGAATCAGGGAGACCCAAGGTGGCCACGCCAGACCCAGCCTGCACCAGGAGCAAATCGGCGTGGCCGTGATAGCAACCTTCAAACTTGATGATCTTGTTTCGGCCGGTGTAGGCACGCGCCAGGCGAAGCGCGCTCATGGTGGCCTCAGTACCTGAGTTGACGAAGCGCATCATTTCCATGCCCGGCATGGCTTGTTGGATAAGCTCGGCTAATTCGACTTCTAGGGGGCTGGGCGCTCCAAAACTGGTCCCCTCCTGAATACTTTTTTCGAGAGCGGCCACCACCAACGGGTGTGCGTGACCCAAGATAAGAGGACCCCACGAAAGTACGTAATCGATAAAGCGGTTGCCATCCACGTCCACTAAATAGGCCCCCTCGCCACGCTCAATAAAATGAGGCTTTCCTCCCACAGCACGGAAAGCGCGTACCGGAGAGTTTACTCCCCCGGGGAACAATTCCAGGGCACGGGCAAACAGGGCGGTCGATCGGTCAGTTTTCATAAAATCAGGCACGTTATTTCGGTTAATGCTCGCGGCTCGTCCATTCGTGGACCATTTTTACAACTGCTCGCACATTCTCAGCCGGGGTGTCCGTGAGAATGCCATGCCCAAGATTAAAGATGTGGCCGGGGCGCCCTTTGGCTCGATCAAGTACATCGCGCACTTGTTTTTTTAGTTCAGCCAGCGGGGCTAAAAGAACGGCCGGATCCAAATTACCTTGCACAGCAACATGAGGGCCAGGCAACGCCCACCCTTGATCCAGAGGCACGCGCCAATCCAAGCCGATCACTGTGCCCCCGGCGGTCTTCATATCGGGAAGTAATGTGGCGGTGTTTGTTCCAAAATGGATGACGGGCACACCAGATTTGGCGGCGGCCGCAAGCACACGTTGTGAATAGGGGAGCGCAAAGCGCCGATAATCCTGCGGCCCAAGCACTCCTGCCCAGGAATCAAAGAGCTGCACGGCCTGGGCGCCCGCATCAATCTGAGCCAGCAAATAATCACTGAGCACGCCGGCTAATTTCTCCATCAAAGCATGCCAAGCCATGGGCCGCCCATACATCATGCTCTTGGTTTTTCGGTGATCCTTGGAGGGGCCGCCCTCCACCATATAACTGGCTACTGTGAAGGGAGCGCCCGCAAAGCCTATCAAGGGAACTTTTCGGGGGAGTTCTCGGCGCAAAATCTGGATGGCCTGCATGACATACCCCAAATCCGTGCTGGCGTCCGGCCGTCGCAGGGCCTGGACATCTTGAGGGGAGCGAATTGGATTGTTAATTTGCGGACCCTCACCTTTGGCAAATTCGAGCTTCAACCCCATGGGAATCAGGGGGAGCAAAATATCGGCAAAGAGGATGGCTGCGTCCACCCCGTGCGCGTACACCGGCTGCACAGTAACTTCTGCGGCTAGCTCAGGACGCTGGACAATCTCGAGCAGGCTAAATTTCTCGCGAACGGCGCGATATTCGGGCATGTAACGACCGGCCTGGCGCATGAACCATACCGGTGTGGCGTCAACAGGTAAACGTTTGCAGGCGCGCAAAAAGCGCGCGTCGTCTTCCTCCACAGAACGAGAGGCCTGGCTCATTGTTGCAACCACTGAGCCGCTTCTTTTGCGTGGTAGCTGATTATCAAATCCGCTCCGGCGCGCTTAATGCTGGTGAGCGCTTCCAAAATGACGCGCTCTTCATCCAGCCAACCGTTAGCTGCCGCGGCCTTGAGCATGGCGTATTCACCGCTCACGTTGTACGCGGCCAGAGGTAGCTCGGGAAAAGCTTGGCGCACTTCGTGGATCACATCCAAATAAGGCAGGGCTGGTTTGACCATTAGAATATCTGCCCCCTCGGCTACGTCTATTGCGGCCTCGCGCAGGGCTTCGCGTCTGTTCGCGGGGTCCATTTGATGGGATTTGCGATCACCGAAGCTGGGAGGGGATTCGGCCGCCTTTCGAAACGGGCCGTAAAAAGAGGAGGCATACTTGACAGCATAAGACAGGATCGGAATATGCTCGAATTGCTCTGCGTCCAGAGCCGCGCGGATTGCGGCAACCATACCGTCGATCATGCCACTCGGGGCCACAATATCGGCGCCAGCGCGGGCATGGGAAAGCGCTACTTTGCAAATAATTTCTAAGGTAGGTTCATTTAAAACGTAATCGGTAGGTAAGTGAGGATGGTTATGTTCGGTTCGATTTAAGATGCCGCAATGGCCGTGATCCGTGTATTCGCACAGACACACATCGGTCACCACAACCAGATCTGGCACCAAATCTTTTATGGTTTTAATGGCTTGCTGAACAACACCATCGTCAGCAAAGTTTTCCAAGCCAATTGGGTCTTTTTCGTTTGGAATGCCGAACAGGAGCACTGCTGGAATACCCAGGGAAAAAAGCTCCTGGCACTCTTTTGCGGCCTTATCCGCAGACCACTGGTATATCCCTGGCATAGACGTAATTTCCTGCTGCACATTTTTGCCATGCCGAACAAAGACGGGGCAAATAAAATCGTCGGTGGAAAGGGGCGTCTCGCGCAATATGCGGCGCAAGGTCGGAGTAAGACGCAACCGTCGTGGCCGTGCAAGGGGGTAAGTAATTTGAGAGGTTGGAGTCATTTAGTTCCGGCCTTCTTTTCAGCGTAAAAGCGGCAAAGCGAATCAACCATACCTTCCAAGGTATGAATGTCAGCCACTATATCGATCGGCAATTCGCAGTCTCGTGCTGTGCCGGCCGTCACCGGGCCAATGTAGGCGTAAACGGGTGAGCCGGGAAGATTGCCCGGGTCCAAATTCGCCTTGTGCATCATGGATACAAAATTGTGCACGGTGGAGGAACTGGTAAAAGTAAGCGTGTCCACCCCGAGACGAATTTGCCGCAAACCCTCCACGGCCGGATAGGCGGGCACAGTGCGGTAAACTTCCAAGTCGGTCACCTGACCGCCGGAAGCGCGAATGCCAGCGGGCAGGTCCGGGCTGGCCAGATCCCCGCGAGCCAAAAGCACACGCTGGCCAGCTAAAGTTCCCAATCCAGGCAAGATCGCCTTGGCTGCATATTTCTCGGGGATGAAATCAACTCTCCAGGCAAGCTGCAGCATGGCATCGGCCGTCTTAGACCCCACAGCGGCCAGTTTGAGCGAAGGCGCCATCGAATCGCTTGTAATATGGTTACTGAGTACCTTAACCGCATTTGCGCTCGTCAAAATAAGCCAATCGAAACTGGGGAGTTTCTTTAGACTGGATTGGAGGAACTGTGTTTCCTTGGTTGGTCTAATTTCAATGGTGGGAAAAGGGATCGGGCTGGCTCCTTGAGCTTCAAGCAAGCTGGCAAAAGCAGGAAAGTTTTCGCGTGGTCTGGTCACAACCACCATTTTGCCATTCAGTTCAGGCATTGAGCACTTCCTCAGCACCTTGGGCTAGGGCTTCGGTTGCCAACTTTGCCACCAGATTTATGGGGTGAGAACTCCTCCCAGAGACTCGAATCTGTCGCCGCCCATCGAGTGAAATTACGGCGCCTTGCATCTCAATCTGCTCCTCCACTGCAGAAGCATAAGCTCCCACTGGCAGAGAACAGCCGCCGCCCAACGCATCCAGAAAAGCACGTTCCGCGCTCACCGCGCGGCGAGTCTCAACATGGTCAATTACTGCTAAATAGTTCAATACGTCCTCATCGTCGCTACGGCACTGCACTGCCAAGGCGCCTTGCCCCGGCGCGGGAAGCATAATTTCAAATGGCAGTTCCTCAGCGACGTGCTCCTCCATCTCCAGCCGCGTCACACCAGCCGTAGCCAATACAATGGCATCGTATTCCCCGGCGAGCAATTTGCGAATGCGAGTATCTACGTTGCCGCGCAGCGGTTTTACCTGCAGATCAGAGCGGTAGGCAAGCAACTGCGCCTGGCGGCGCAAGCTTGAGGTGCCCACCCGGGACCCATCAGGTAATTCAGCAAGGGTTAGACTTTTGGAGTTGAGCAGCACATCGGAGGCCGGGCCGCGGCGAGGAATGGCCCCAATCTTCAATCCAGGACTTTCTTCTATTGGAAGATCTTTTAACGAATGCACTACGGCATCAAATTCACCCGCACGCAGAGCGTTGTCCAACTCGGCTGTAAACAGACCTTTCCCACCGATCTCCGGCAAAGGTTGATCGAGCAAAACATCACCGCGCGTTTTCATAACAATCTGTTCGCACTGCAAATTGGGCCAATGGGATCGCAAGGTCTGGATAACCGTTGAGGTCTGCCAACGGGCTAATTTTGAGGGGCGGGTAGCAAAGCGCAGTTTTATTCTCATCCCGGGCGCTTATTCCTGATCCAATCCAAAAAGCTGGCGAGCGACAGCCGCATAACGATCGTTATTTTCGTCTGTGGTTCGCTGGCGCAAGTGTGCGGTAGGGTTGTGCAGCAGTTTTCTCACTATGGAACGCGTAAGAGCGCCAATTTGCTCCTGTTGTTCCGGAGTGAGGTTGGGAAGGCGCCGCAGAGTTTTTTGTAACTCTTCGTGGCGAATATTTTCGGCTTGCTGACGCAGACCGCGAATCACTGGGACCATGACATCCAGGTCGATTGAATAAGCAATGAAATCCCGGACTTCTTCATCCACAATTTGCCGCGCCCGAGGAAGCTCTCTGCTGCGCGCGGATTGCAATACTTCCACCCCTTGTTGTAGATCGTCCATATCATAGAGAAAGACGTTTTTCACCTGCTTTACATCCGGATGCACATCGCGGGGGACCGCAATATCCAGAATCACCAGCGGCCTTTGCGGGCGGATTGACATGACTTGATCAACCATCTCTTTATCAATCAAAAAATCTTGAGATGAAGATGAACACAGCAGTACGTCGACATCTGCAAGGTATTGGGATAACTGATCAAGTGTGCCGGCGCGCCCGTTCCAGCGCCGAGCCAACTTTTCTGCGCTGTGCAGCGTGCGGCTTGCT
The DNA here is from genome assembly GCA_035291465.1 of Anaerolineales bacterium. Lineage (GTDB taxonomy): Bacteria > Chloroflexota > Anaerolineae > Anaerolineales > UBA11579 > JAMCZK01. The sequence continues at coordinate 63,373 of DATDRZ010000001.1, read as the reverse complement.
ACGCTAAATCGCTTTACGCCGTGTTTGCGAAAGGCTTCCACCGCCAACTCGGCCATTTCCCCGGCCCCGACCAACAGTATGTGTGCTTGATCCAAACGCTTGCCCTGACGGCTGGCTAACTTAACGGCGAGAGAAGGAACCGAGGTAGACAATCGGCTTAATGCGGTTTCACTTTGCACCCGTTTGGCGCTGAAGATGGCTGCCTGAAAAAGCTTGGATAGGCGCAGCCCGACAGTTTGGTGGGCACGGGCAAATTCGTAGGCCTGTGCGACCTGCCCTAGGATTTGCGCTTCTCCTACCACCAGCGAGTCTAGGCCAGCAGCCACACGGAACAAATGTCTCACCCCTTCATCGTTTTTCAAGCCATAACTGTGGACTTTTAACTCTTGCGGCTTTACACCGTTCGCTGCAGCTAAATCCTCAATCATTTGGTCAAAGCCACTTTGCGAAGAAGTAAAGTAGATTTCCACCCGGTTGCACGTAGAAAGCACGGCGATCTCGCCTACCTTGCCTGTGGATAGCTGTTCGTTTAGAAAGACTTGAAGCGCCGTTTCCCCCATGGCAAGCTTTTCGCGCAACGCCAGCGGCGCGGTGTGATGGCTAAGGCCAAGACAAAGCAGGTTCATGCTATTTATGGTTTATCCCGCCACAATTTCTCTTGGACCACATCAGCCAATGCGGCAACAAAAGTTGGGGAATCGTTCAGTGATGGGGTTCGCTCAAGGCGGGCGCCATGTTGTTCAGCGATCTGACGAGCTCTGATGTCAATGTCGTAAAGCACTTCCACATGATCACAAACAAATCCAATTGGTACCACTAGTAGGTTCTTTTCACCTTTCTTGGCAAGTTCGACAACCACTTCTTCAATTTGCGGTCCGAGCCACGGAATGGTGTTTTCACCCGCACTCTGGTAGCAAAACTGCCATTGATCAGCCCGCAGTTTCAGTCGCTCGGCCAGCAATCGGGCGGTTTCATTGAGTTGGTCGTTGTAGGGATCGCCCATTTCCAGGATTTGGATGGGCAGGCTGTGGGCGGTAAAGACGACAAAAGGAACTGTGTCGCCGAACTTGGCCAAGCTAATCTCCATTTTTTCAGCAATGGCGTCAAGTAGAGTTGGATGCTTATGCCAGCTTTGGATACGTATAAAATCTATTTTTTGTCCATCCATTGCTTCGTCCAGCATTTGATAATACTTTCCAGTGCTCATACGAGAATTATGCGGAGCCATTACCACTGCCACTGCCTTGTGAATATCGGCCGCAGCCATTTGATTTATTGCACTGTGGATACGAGGCTGCCAGTGGCGCATCCCTACAAATGCTTTGAAGGTTTTGCCCTTGCTGTTGGCGAAACGTTTGTTCAATTCATTTTCCAGCGCCTTTGCCTGCTGGCTGGTTCTCTCCAAAAGAGGAGATTTACCTCCAATCATCTTATAGCGTCTGCCAATTTCTTCTATCAGCCCCGATGATGGCGCGCGGCCTCCACGCACATCCAGAAGATAAGCTTCCATTTGGCTGAGGTCTTCCGGGCTACCATAGGCCATAAGTAGCAAGCCGATGGTTTCTGGTTTGCCGGGAATCATCAAACCGTCTCGATGTCCGCCCGCCGCTCCCACAAAGCCAGGGTTTCTTCCGGTTTGTGGTAAAGAGCAGTGAAAAGTGGAGCATCACTTTTGGTGAAGCGACGTGCTTCCGTATCGCGAAGAACATAGACCAGGTCCGAGAATTGGGCAAGGTCATCGGTCTCATAAACCACCACAAATTCCTGGTCCTGCAAACCAAATGAATAAAGGAGCAACTGCTTAATCTCCGGATATTCTTTTCCTATACGGATGTGCTCGTTCATCATGCCCTGACGGGCTTCGCGGCTCATTAGGTACCAATCGCTGGTTTTGGTAAAGGGATAAATTGTCAAATAGATCTTGCGAGATTTGGCGAAAGGATCGATTTCCTGGGTGGAACGACTCTTGGTGTATTGGGAGGGCTTAGTCAAGCCCCAAAGTGTATGCACGGGTTCAATCAGATCGAAGAAAGGAGCAACTGCCTGGCTAAAGCGCGCAAAAAAATCGTGGGGGGATTGAGGGTCGCTGGCCTCTACCGCTGTCCATACCAGAATGTCTGCCGCTTCTGAGGTCGGATAGATTTGATAAATATCCAGATGACCTGCCGCATGGCCTAAGTGCACGAGCAGCTGGCGATGCAGCTCTTTACGTTGGTGATTATCAAGCCGATGGTAAGTTTGACGGAATCGAAAAAAGGCGAAGTGATTTAATGTACGAGGTGTTTGTCCGGGCATGAATAGCGACCAACCATTTCCAGAAGGGTAATCAAGCCCGGATAATAAGAATAGATTCGTTTTGAGTAAACTTAACTTTATGTAATTTCCGCTTTTACCCGGCAAACCTAAGCAATCCTACATTGCGAATCATGAATAACTTGGCTAAAGTCCCGCGTTCGGAAACTAAACCACTCTCGATGCCTGATTACTTGGAACCTGAATTCGCCTTATCCAGCGGCATCGAAGAACCGCGAATTGTTCTGATGCTTCTGAATTGCAGGGGGCAGGAGTGTGCTTCTTGATCGCGCCCAAAGGGAGAGAGGGCGAATGGCTTACCCTCAGTCAGGTGGCAAAAGCGCTGGGAATGCACCCCAGCACAATTCGCATATGGGCGGATAAGGGCCATCTGCCCTCCCATCGAACCAGAGGCGGCCATCGGCGCTTTCGCAAACAAGAATTGGAGCTGTGGGCGAAATCGAGGCAGAGAATCCCTAAAAAAGTCTCCTCTTCGTTGTTACGTAGCGCCTTGGCGCATACACGGCTGCAGATTAGCGAGGGGGGTCTTGAAACCGAAAATTGGTATGCCAAAATAGATCAAAATGCGCGGGAGGAATTTCGGCGCAGCGGCCGCAAACTGGTTCACAGCCTCTTGAATTTTCTAGTGGCGAACGATGAGAAGAAGCAAGCGGAAGCCCATGCAGCAGGCCACGACTACGCGGTTTTGGGACGCCGGCATGGATTGAGCTTGATAGAGGCCACGCAAGCTTATTTGTTTTTTCGCGCCGCTCTGCAAGACGCCCTATTTACTGCTTACGAAACAGCAGCTATTCATTCGGCGCCCGCGTGGAAAGAAATGGGCAAAAAGATAGAGGCTTTCACCAATCAGGTACTCGTTTCACTCTTGGAAACCTATCATTCCTTCGAAAGTAAGAAGTAAAAAATCCCCATGCTGCCACATCATTATCTAGACTAAACAAGTCATCAACTTCAAAGACTCACTGCGAATCTCTTTCCAGCCCAAATTGGGGTTTATTAGAAAAACCCATTTTCCGCAAAGTCGAGCCCCACCAGAATTGGCACTAGCACCTTCGCCAACCCGCCATACATTTGGCCCGTCAAGTCTCGAACCTGCAGCTTAACAACCATTTGTAAAAGGTGTTCATTACATTGGCACTTGCACCCGCCCGTTGCACCATAATTGCACCCCACAGTCAGTGGAATTGCTCGGAATAATCCGATCTTACGGGCAAAAAGTTCTAGAAAAATTTCAGACCAGTCGTCTACCTTTGGCGTAAAAAGCCCCTGCCCTTACGAGGATCTCTTAATTGCACCCAATTGCACCCACCACTTAATTCAATTCCATAAATACCAGGGAAAAGACCAAATTTACGGGAAAAATGAATGAGCGCGGGAGGATTCGAACCTCCAACCAATGGCTTAAAAGGCCACTGCTCTGCCGTTGAGCTACGCGCCCGACGCTGCTTCGATTGCGCTTCGCGCAATCGGCAGCTAATGGAGTTTCTAGTCGGCTTCGCCGCCCACGAAACTCCAGCGAACGCCGATTATAGCATCTGATAACGAGATAATAATCGGCTCGTTAGCAAGCTTGACACGACGGGTCGCTCTTGCTAGGATGAGTTTCCCGCCAATGAACGGAGTCGCCTGATGAGTAATCTGCATGAAGTGAATAGCGAGAGCTTTGATAAAGAAGTATTGAAATCGGAGAAGCCGGTGCTGGTGGAGTTCGGCGCGGTGTGGTGCCAGCCATGCCGCATCCTGGAGCCGGTACTCGAGGAACTGGCCAAAGAATGGGGAGATAGCGTGAAGGTGGCGAAATTAGATGTTGACGAGGCGACTCAGTTGACTATGAATTACCAAGTGCTCAGTGTGCCTACGACGATGCTCTTCAAGAACGGCGAGGTTTTGGAGCGGATGGTCGGTTATCAGCCCAAGGACCGCATCAGTGGTAAGGTGATGCCTCATGTGCAGACAGCGTAAAAACAGATGATAGTAGACAGTTAGAAGCCGTAACAAAACGCCCCGCAAAAATTGCGGGGCGTTGCTCTTATAGTCCAACGGCCTTAGCAAGGTCCTTGGCCTTGCTCGTGTTTTCCCACGTGAAACTCACATCATCGCGGCCAAAGTGGCCATAGGCGGCCGTCTGCCGGAAGATCGGGCGACGCAGGTCCAGGTCACGGATGATGGCGCCAGGGCGCAGATCGAAATGTTCGTCGATCAGCTTGGCGATTTGGTCGTCGGCGATCTTGCCCGTGCCAAAGGTTTCCACATTCACACTCATCGGCCTAGCCATGCCGATGGCATAAGCCACCTGGATCTCGCAGCGATCGGCCAACCCAGCGGCCACGATGTTCTTGGCCGCCCAGCGGGCGGCGTACGCGGCGGAGCGATCCACTTTCGTGGGATCTTTACCGCTGAAGGCGCCGCCGCCGTGGCGGCCCATGCCGCCGTAACTGTCGACGATGATCTTGCGGCCGGTGACGCCAGCGTCACCCATTGGGCCGCCGATCACGAAACGGCCGGTGGGGTTGACATATACCTTCAGGTCTTTATCGACCAAGTCTTTTGGCAGAGTGGGGCCGATGACATCTTCCATTAGGCCTTCGACAATATCAGAGTGGGAAATATCCGGTGAATGCTGAGTGCTGACCAAAACGGTATGCACACGCTTGGGTTTGCCCTGCGAATATTCAACGGTCACCTGGCTTTTGCCATCGGGGCGCAACCACTTCAACCGGCCGCTGCGACGGTTCTCTGCAAGGCTGCGGGTCAGCTTGTGGGCTAAATAGATGGGCATCGGCATCAGCGTGTCAGTTTCATTGCAGGCGAAGCCGAACATCATGCCCTGATCGCCGGCGCCCACAGCCTCGATCTCATCCTCGGTCATTTCGCCTGATTTCGCTTCGAGGGCCTTGTCCACGCCGAGGGCAATATCGCCGGATTGCTGCGAGAGAGCGACCAACACGCCGCAAGAATTGCCATCAAATCCATATTCACTGTTCGTGTAACCAATATCGCAGATCACAGAGCGAATCAGTTGATCGAAGTTCACCACGGCTTTAGTAGTGATCTCTCCCAAGACCATCACATAGCCGGTCTTCACCGCTGTTTCGCATGCAACGCGCGAATATTTATCCTGCGCCAGGCAGGCATCCAATACGGCGTCGCTCACCTGGTCGCAAATCTTGTCCGGGTGGCCCTCGGTCACCGATTCGGACGTGAACAGCAGCTTTTGTGCAGTCATGAATGTGCTACTCATCGAAAACAAACCTCCAGGATTGAACAAAAAGACCCTTTCGCGGAATGAAAGGGTCTCGATATTTCTCAACCACCCTTTCATCTTCCAGACTTAGCTGCCGGAATTGGCACCTTCCGCTTTCGCGGCGGTTGCCGAGGCTTCACAGGGCCGGTCCCTCCGCCTCTCTGGATGAATGCGTTCCCTTCGGGAACGCGGGAGTTTGTTTACTATTTCCAACGGAAACAGTAAGTCAAACTCCATCGGGTCTTATTTAATTGTGGCGAAACTATACCATACTTTAGTTCAATGTTCAGGTAGTCAGGTAGCTGGTAGTCAATATTCGAGAAGGCTGATTTCCTCGAGTTTTCCAAATGTGTGCGTGGCGATCACCTCGCGCACGGTGCCTGTTACACCGCGCACCACTAGGCTGTGGGTGCGTGCTCCTTTTGGAAAATACTTGACACCATCCAGCAGTTCACCGTCGGTGATGCCTGTGGCAGCAAAGAATACGTCTTCCGAAGCCACAAGGTCGTCCATGGTGAGGACTTTTTCGAAGTCGTAGCCCATGACCTTGCCGCGCGCCAACTCATCGTCATTGCGCGCAAACAGTTTGCCCTGGATCTCGCCGCCCATGGCACGCAGGGCGCAGGCGGCAATGACTCCTTCCGGCGTACCGCCGATGCCCATAAGCACATCGATGCCCGAATCGGGCCAGGCGCTCATCAACGCGCCGGCCACGTCGCCGTCATCGATCATGCGCAGGCGCGCACCGCAGCGGCGAACTTCAGCTTTTAATTCCTCATGGCGGGGACGCTCTAGCATGACAACCGCTAAATCTTGTATCCGTTTGCCGGATGCTTTGGCAATTTCGCGAAGATTTTCTTCGACCGAAGCTTCTATGTTGATGGCGCCCTTAGCCGCGGGACCTACCGCGATCTTATTCATATACACGAATGGGCCCGGGTCGAACATGGTGCCGCGGGGAGCCAGAGCTACAGTCGAGATCGAGTTCACGCGACCCTCAGCAAGCGGACGCGTGCCGTCGATAGGATCTACAGCGATGTCGACTTGTGGAGGGTCGCCAGTCCCCAGCGTTTCGCCATTGTAGAGCATTGGCGCGTCATCTTTTTCGCCTTCCCCGATGACAATAATGCCGTCCATTTCGACTGTGTTCAGAACCAGGCGCATTCCATCTACCGCGGCCTGGTCGCCGGCTTTTTTATCCCCACGTCCCATGAAGCGCGCCGCGGAAAGCGCGGCGGCTTCGGTGACCCGTACCAACTCCATGGCAAGATTGCGAGAAGGGGTACGATCCAACATTGTGTTCGCTCCTTATTTGGAATTGAGGAATACTAAAAGAATTAGGTAGTAACCAATCGGCATAGCCCAGAGCCACGAATCGATGCGGTCCAGAACGCCGCCGTGCCCCGGCAGAATATCACTGGTATCTTTTTGTTGCATCTCGCGCTTGATCATACTGATACCCAGGTCGCCTAACGTTGGTACGACGCCAATTACGAGACCCAATATGCCCGCATTTACCACGGAGAACGCGGGCATGTCCGGCAGACCGAAAAAACGAAACAGCAAAAGAAACAACGGCATACCCAAGGTGGTGAGGATGACCCCGCCGATGTAGCCCTCCCAACTCTTCTTGGGACTGAGGCGCGGCGTCATGCGATGCTTGCCGAACGCGCTGCCGATGAAATACGCCGATGTATCGGCCAGCATGACGGCGAAAAGTGTGAGCATAAACCACCATTCACCATGTTGAGGAATGAGGCGCACCAGCAAAAGATAACTGCCCAGCAAGCCGATATAAAAAATGCCGCTGAGAGTTGCGGCAAAGTCTGATGCGGCGCCATCGCGGCCGCGTTCGAATTGCAGCAGGTGAATGGTCAAGGTAATCGCGACGATCACCGAAAGCAGCCAACTATCATGTACGAATCCCGAATAAAGGCGAGCCACAAAAATAGCCAGTACTGCGCCCAGCAGCATCAGCGCGGAGGGTTGTCCACCGCCGGAGCGAAAAAGAGCGGCGTATTCCCATGCGGCGCGGGCCAGGATGGCCGCCACCACGAGCGCAAAGATCCACCCCCCAGCCATGACGGCGGCTATGCCTAAAGGCAGCGCCACTACGGTGAATAGAACCCGCTGCTGCAACATGGCTAACGTTCGAGAACCAATCCGTAGCGCCGTTCGCGCCGCCCGAATTCCTGGATGGCGGCCAGGAGTTGCTCGCGGCCGAAATCAGGCCACAGCGTTTCAGGGAAGACCCACTCCGCATAGGCGGCTTGCCAGATCAGGAAATTGCTTATGCGTTGCTCGCCGGAAGTACGGATGACGAGATCGGGGTCTGGGCAGTCGGAGGTATACAGATATCTCGATACAAGCGCTTCGGTAACATCGTTAGGATCGACGCCATCCTTAAGCATGGCTTTGATGGCTTGAACGATCTCGTCACGACCGCCGTAGTTGAAAGCCACATTGAGGATCAAGCGGTCATTGTTCTTGGTCAACTCCATGCCCCGGCGCACCTTCTCGCGCAGGGATTGGCGAACCCCATCCAGGCGTCCGATATGGCGTAGTTGCGCGCCCTGGCGGTGCAGCTCGGCCAGTTCGCGCTCAAAGACCTCATCGAAGATGCTCATCAGGCCGCTGACTTCTTCTTCGGGCCGGCCCCAGTTTTCGGTGGAGAAGGCGTAGATGGTGAGAACTTTCACGCCAAATTCGACGCAAGCTTCGATGATGCGCCGCAGGTTATCTGTACCGGCGCGATGGCCGGCCAGACGGGGCAAGCCGCGCTGCTTTGCCCAGCGACCGTTGCCATCCATAATAATGGCTATATGCTGAGGCACCTGCTCGGGTAACTTGGGTTTCTCCTTGACCATTCTCAAGTCGCTGTTTTTTGGCGTCTTGCTAGACTTCCATGACATCTTTTTCTTTAGCTGCGCCGATCCCGTCCAGTTGCTTGATAAACTCATCAGTCAGTTTCTGCAATTCGTCTTCGCCTCGCTTCTCATCATCTTCACCAATAAGTTTTTCATCTTTGAACTCGCGAATGTCCTTTAATGCATCGCGCCGGATATTGCGAACAGCGACATGAGCTTCCTCGACGCGAGCATGAACGACCTTCACCAATTCTTTGCGCCTTTCCTCAGTTAATTGAGGCAGGGTTAGACGGATCATTTTGCCGTCATTGTTCGGCGTAAGTCCCAGGTCAGATGACTGTATGGCTCTCTCGATCTCCTTGAGACTGCCGGGGTCAAAGGGTTTGATCAGCAATTGGCGAGGTTCAGGAACGCTGATCGAAGCCAGCTGGATGAGCGGGGTCGGCTGGCCGTAGTATTCCACAGATAACTTTTCAACCAGCGCGGGCGAAGCGCGCCCAGTGCGGATGACGGCCAAGTCATCTTTGAGCGACAGCACCGAATGATTCATGCGTTCTCGGGTCTCCTTGAGGACGTCGGATATCACTGCAACCTCCAAGCAAAGGATAGAGATCTGTTGAACTTATTGTATAGAAAGATGGAACTTTTTTGATTTTACCACTGGCCCCACCCGAAGGTCCTACAAGGTGAACCTATGCTTTACTCTCATTGATCAGTGTGCCCACTCCCTTGCCAAGCAGCGCGTTCTTCAGCGCCTCCTTCTGCCAGAAGTCGAGGACGATAATGGGCAGCGCGTTCTCCATGCAGAGGGAGATGGCAGTGCTATCCATCACGGCCAGGCGCATATTAAGGGCGTCAATGTAACTTAGATGGGAGAATCGCCTGGCCTTAGGGTTCACCTTGGGGTCCTCCTCGTAAATCCCATCGACCTTGGTCGCTTTGATGACCACGTCGGCCCCGATTTCCATGGCTCGCAGCGCGGCGGCCGTGTCAGTGGAGAAATAGGGATTGCCGGTGCCGCCGCCAAAGATAACCACCCGGCCCACATCCAGATGTCGTGTAGCTCGCCGCCGAATATAAGGCTCGGCCACGGCGCGCATTTCGATGGCGGACTGGACGCGCGTTTCCACGCCGCCCCGCTCGATGGCATCCATCAACGCCAGGGCATTCATCACCGTGCCCAGCATACCCATGTAGTCTGCGGTGGCGCGGTCCATGCCGCGATCGATGCCAATGCGGCCGCGCCACAAGTTGCCCGCACCGATCACGATGGCCAGTTGAACATCCATGCGAACGACTTCTGTTACGCGCTGGGCAATGGTTTCGGCCTTGTCTGGATCAATTCCAAAACCCTCGTCACCTGCCAGAGCCTCACCGCTGAGCTTGAGCAGGATACGTTTGTATTTAGGCGCGTCCGTCATGTCTTCCTCCAGGTAAAGAAACGGCCAACAATTCGTTGGCCGTTAACTTCATTGCTTTTCGACATGCTCACCAAGTTCCCAGCGGGCGAAACGCCGTACCACGATGTTTTCGCCGATTGAGCCGATAGCCTCGCTGATGAGATCCTGCACCGTCTTGGCTTCATCCCTAACGTAAGGCTGGCGAAGCAAGACTTTTTCCTCCAAGAATTTCTCCATCCGTCCTTCAACAATCTTGGTCCAAGCTGCCTCAGGCTTTCCATCTTCCTTGGCACGCACCTTAGCAATCTCGCGTTCTTGATTGGCAACGGCTTCAGGAACATCTTCGATCCTCACCCATTCCGGCGCGGCAGCGGCGATTTGCAGGGCAATTTCATGCGCCAGCTTGCGGAATGCTTCGGAGCGAGCTACGAAATCCGTCTCGCAGTTCACTTCGACCATTACGCCCACGCGTCCGCCGCCATGGGAGTACAGTTCCACAACGCCGTCAGAGGCTTCCTTATCGGCGCGCTTGGCGGCTTTGGCCAGACCTTTTTCGCGCAAATAGGCGACGGCCTTATCGAAATCTCCGCCGGAATTCTCCAGAGCGGCGCGGCATTCCAAAACGCCGGCGCCGGTGGCCTCGCGCAGTTCTTTGATTTGCTCAGTCGTGATGGTCATAATTAAGCTTTGTCTCCGCCCTCACCTTCGAGATCGGATTTCCTGATCTTGGTTTTAGGCTTTCGAGCCTTTGGAGCCGCGGCCCTCTTTGCGGGTTTCTTGGCTGCTGGCTTCTTTGGCTTGGCTTCCGCGGGCGCGGCCGCCACCTTGGCGGCTTTAGCAACGGCTTCTGCTTCTACCTTCGCTTGCTCCTCAGCTACTTTTGCCAATGTGGCGCTGCCCAGTAATTCTTCGTCCGTCAATTCCTCAACTGCGGCTTCGCCCCGTCGCCGGCGGGCCGCGGCCTTGACAGCTTTCTTCGGCTCTTCTTGCGCTTGCTTATCCTGGCGCAGTGCGCTGCCTTCGAGTGCCGCATCCGCGATGTAGGAAACCATTAACTTAATCGCGCGGATCGCATCATCGTTGGACGGAATCACATAGTCAATTACCGAGGGATCACAATTTGTATCCACAAGACCGAGAACAGGGATCTTGAGGATGTTCGCTTCGCGCACCGCCGTGGTCTCGCGATTTACGTCGACCACGAAAAGCATATCGGGCACGCGGGTCAGCTCGCGCACGCCGCCAAAGCGATCTTGAAGCTTTTCGACTTTGCGCGTGTTGGAAAGCAACTCGCGCTTGGTGAGGCCTGAGGTTGTGGGCGCCTCACTGACGCGCTCCAGACTTTCTAGCTCGTTGAGGCGCTGGCGCATAGTCTGCCAGTTGGTGAGCATGCCGCCCAACCAGCGGACAGTCACGTAGGGCATCTCACAGCGTTGCGCCTCAGCTTCGATGGTCTCCACCGCCTGGCGTTTGGTGCCGACAAAAAGCAGTGTGCCGCCGCCGGCAACGAGGTCACGGACTATGGTGTAAGCCTCTTCGAGGGCTTTCACCGTCTGCTGCAAATCAATGATGTGGATGCCGTTGCGCTCGGTGAAGATGTAAGGCTTCATGCGCGGGTCCCATTTCTGGGTGCGATGACCAAAATGTACCCCCGCTTCGAGCAAGGCCTTCATATCTACTGCGGCCATAGGGTAACTCCTTGCGTTTTTCCTCCGCTTCCGTCCTCCCCGATAGGCACCAGCTTTTATGCTGGCACGCCCTGCCGGGTCGGGAAGCGTGTGAGATGTCGCCTGTGCCAGGCTGCGTTGCGCCCACATACGCGCGCACCTTGCGCTTTCAGACAACGCGCTCGCGAATGCGAGCGCGTAAAAAGTATACCATGTGGACAAAGCAGAGTCCAGAATTTCTTGAAAGATTACAATGCGGTAATGCAAGAATCCGAATTCAATAAGGCCAGTTTGGGCCTGCCTCTAGCCAGATACGAGTATTTCTCAAGCGTCGGGTCAACGAATGATGTGGTCGCCGATTGGGCGCGGGAGGGCGCCACAGGTTTGTGCCTGGCCTATGCCGATGAGCAAATCCATGGGCGTGGCCGCGCAGGACGGACCTGGTTCACCCCGCCTGGCTCGGCTTTAGCCTTCAGCCTGCTTCTGGATACAGCCCCTAAGTTGGGGCCTGTCCTGCCGGGTTTGGTTTCAGGATTAGGCGCCCTGGCGGTTTGCCAGGCGCTCGAGGATCTCTATGAACTGATCCCTCAGATCAAATGGCCGAATGACGTTCTATTGGACGGCAAAAAAGTCTGCGGGGTGTTGGTGGAAATGCAGTGGTCCGGGGAGCGCCTGACAGCGCCAATTCTGGGGATTGGCATCAATATTGCACCCAGTTCACTGCCTCCAAAAAAAGAGCTAAATTTCCCGGCCACCTGTGTTCAGGATGCGCTTGGAAGGGAGCCCGATGCGGCTCTAATGTTGAGAGCCGCCCTTGAGAGTCTGATCAACTGGAAGGATAAATTAGGAGACCCGGAATTTGTGCAGGCTTGGGACCAACGGCTGGCTTACAAAGGACATCATGTTCGCCTCGAAGGCGGGGGAGATCCGACAGTGAAAGGTGAAATTCTGGGTTTGGCCGCTGATGGCAGCTTGCAGATGCGCTTGGCGTCGGGTGACGTTAAGGGATTTTATATGGGCGAAATTCAAATCCGTCCTTTGGTTGACACGTCTTCGAAATAAGCTAAACTAAACCAGCCTGGAGAGCAATGCTCGACGATTTTCTCAGAGAAGAAGGCGACGACACCAGCAGTTTCCTTGATGAACTCGAGGAAAGCTCAAAGATCGAACTGAGTCCGGAACCCGAGACCGGCTTCCTGGGAATGACGCCTTTCCAACGCTTCATTATTTCATTCATGTTCTTTCTGATGGTGCTTATCATCGGCGCATTCTTCTTGCTGATTACAGGGGTGATCGCGATTCCGATTAGCTGATGCGTTTGGCAAACAAAAATAGGCGACCGGTGGTCGCCTATTTTTATTGCTTTCAAAAGGGGTTCGTTTGCGTTCCCTCGTTGCCGCCCATTCAATTCGCTCAGGGGTAACTCCGCGGCTCACTCGGGACAGGCTCTAAGCCTTAAGCTCCTTCTCGCAACTGTAGTAAGCAGAGTTTACTTTGCCTCTTTGCCGTTTTCCTGCGCTCCTGCAAGTTTGAGATCGGCCGCAGCGATACGTGCCACAGTAGCCACGCTATCGCCCCCCGCAACGTTCATCAAGCGAACGCCGCGAGTTGCGCGGCCAGCCCGCTTGATGTCTTTGACTTTCGTGCGCAGCACCACGCCGGCCGACGAGATAATGGTGACCTCATCGGCGTCTTGAACCACACGTACCGCAGCAATGGTGCCAACGGCTGGCAACGCCTTCGCATCGATGGTGAGCATGCCGCTGGTCCCACGACCCTTCGCACGGTACTCCTTTAAAGGGGTGCGCTTGCCATATCCCTTGGTGGTGACAATAAGCAAGTCCCCACCGGACTCAACCACTTCCATGCCTGCCACCTGGTCCTTGGCTTTTATACTGATTGCCCTCACCCCGGCAGCCTGACGCCCCATCGGACGCACCGCGGAAATAGCGAAGCGCAATGCTTTGCCGCGTTGTGTAGCCAGGATGATCTGATCTCTGCTGCCAGCCAGGTGAACCCAAGATAGTGCATCGCCTTTGTCCAGGCCCATGGCAATCAACCCGGACGGGCGAACGGCTTCGAACTCACTGAGTGCCATACGCTTGATCTTGCCTTTGCGAGTGGCCATCATGCAGAATTCCGCCGCTTTGAAATCGGGAACAGGAACCGCGGCGGTAATTGTCTCGCCCGAACTGACGTTGAGGATATTGATAATGGGCGTACCGCGCGCCGTGCGGTCGGCGTCTGGGATGCGATAGACCCTTTCGGAATAGACTTTGCCGCGATCGGAGAAGAACAAGATCGTATCCAGCGTACGGGCAGGCACCAGAATAAGCACTTCATCTTTGTCTTTGGTGGCATGGCCCTTTACGCCGGAACCGCCGCGAGTCTGCGCCTTGAAAGTCTTAGCCGCCACGCGCTTCACATACCCCTGCTGCGTGAGGCTGACCAGCACGGCCTCGTCGGCAATGAGGCTTTCTTCGGTCAGGTCGTCCTTCCCCTTGCCCTCTGCATCAATGGTGGTTTTACGTTCGTCGCCGTAAGCTTTTTCCAAATCGCCCAGATCTTCTCTGATCAAAGCTAGGATCTTCTTGGGATGCTTCAGCAAATCTTCCAAATAAGCGATGCGTTCTGTAATTTCTTTGTATTCGTCTTCGATCTTCTTGCGCTCCAGGGCTGCCAGGCGGCGCAGCTGCATGTCGAGGATGGCTTGCGACTGCTTGTCGGACAGCTTGAATTTGGACATCAAGCGTTCCTTGGCAACCTCCGCGTCGGGCGACTTACGAATGGTCTCGATGACTTCATCAAGGTTTTTGAGGGCTTTCAGCAACCCTTCCAGGATATGGCCGCGGGCCTTGGCCTTTTCCAGTTCGAACTTGGAACGCCGTGTGATGACAACCTGGCGATGTTCAACGAAGATCTGCAGCGCCCGCTTAAGAGACAGAAGACGCGGTTCGCCATCTACCAGAGCCAACATTTGCGCAGCGAACGTGCTCTGCAGTGGCGTGTATTTGTATAAACGGTTTAAAACTAGCTTGGGCTCGGCGCCCGCTTTCAACTCGATCACGATGCTCAGGCCATCGCGGTCGGATTCATCGCGCAGGTCTGCGATACCTTCCAGGCGACCCTCGCGCACCAGGTCAGCGATGCGTTCGATGAGGTTGGTGAGGTTCAGTTGATATGGAATCTCACTGATCACAATGCGCATACGCCCGCGGCGGCCTTCTTCGATGCGCGATTTGGCGCGCACCAGCAACTGGCCTTTGCCCTTGCTGTACAGGTCGCGAATGCCGTCCAGGCCGGCGATGATGCCACCGGTTGGAAAATCTGGACCTTTTACGAATTTGAGCAAATTCTCAGTGGTGATATTGTCGGACTTTTCCCAGCGATCGATCATGTAACGCAGTGCACCCACCAGTTCCCCAAGGTTGTGCGGAGGAATGTTGGTCGCCATCCCGACGGCGATACCCGATGATCCGTTCAGCAATAGGTTTGGCACCCGGCTGGGGAGCACCAGCGGCTCCTTTAACGAAGCATCAAAGTTGTCCCCGAAATCGACAGTATCCTTATCGATATCCGCCAGCAATTCCTCGGCCATGGCGTGTAACCGCGCCTCCGTATAGCGCATGGCCGCGGGTGGATCGCCGCCAATGGAACCAAAGTTTCCCTGGCCGTCGATGAGCGGATAGCGCATGGAGAAGTCTTGCGCCATGCGCGCCGTGGCATCGTACACGGCCACATCGCTATGCGGGTGATATTTGCCCAACACTTCACCGACAATACGCGCAGATTTTTTGTAGGTGGAGCTGGAGCGAATTCCCATATCAAGCATGGCGTAAAGGATGCGGCGATGAACTGGTTTCAGCCCATCTCGAGCATCAGGCAGGGCGCGAGCAACGATCACGCTCATGGCGTAATCGAGGTACGCCGAGCGCATCTGCTCACCAATATCTACTGGCTGGATTGAAGAACCACCTGGCATAGACTACCTTTCGAAATGTTCTTGGGATATATAAGGAGGCCGGAAACTAGGGCTTTCTTGGTCAGAGCTTTGTTTAGACTTATGGATTATACCTAAGCGTAGGTCTTGCCGTTTGCCGGTAGATGCCTAATAATTCAGTTAGGAGTTATGTACCGCTTGTTTAGACCATACGCCCATGTATACTTTCGAAAAAGCAAACCCGAGGTGGAAATTTGCTTCGCCTATACGTTTTTGTTACCCCCGGGAATTGATAAGGGCGCCGAACAATGCGGTACGGTGACGTGGTGACTTTGCCAAAGCCGAAAATTACTGGGCCTTTGGCCCCGGAAGTTCTGGTGCCTCGCCTTGGTGACACCCTGGTAGACCAGGGTTTGCTTACTCCCGCCGAGCTAAAGCGCGCCCTCGCCTACCAAAAAGAACAAGAGGAAAAGGGAACTCGCATCCTGCTCGGGCAGGCGCTAACCGATTTGGGGTTGATCGAGCGCGGCAAACTCGACGCTGCCATTACCCAGCAAATCTCTCAATTACAGGAAGCGCTGCATGAAAGCAACCTTTTCCTGGAGCAGCGCGTGCGTGAACGTACCGCCGAGCTGCAAGAAGCCCTGGACAAACTTACTGAGCTCAACCGCTTAAAGAACAATTTCATCTCCAATATTTCCCACGAATTGAGAACGCCGCTGGCCCATATGGTCGGTTATATCGATTTGTTGTCCGCAGAGGCCTTAGGTCCGCTCAGCGACGAACAGCGCAGCGCACTCAAGGTGCTCGAAAAATCCTACAAGAGGTTAAGCAACTTGATCGAAAACCTCCTTTACCTGGCCTTCGATACCGCTGAAAGTTTGCATTTGGAGGCTGGCCCGGTCAACATTTCGGATCTTTTCGCTCTGGTTACCCAACGATACAAAGATAAATCCAATTCGGCAGAGGTACAAATTAGCGCCTCCTGCCCTGTCAAGGCGCCGCCCGCACAGGCAGACATCAACAAAATCGAATGGGTGCTCGGCCAACTGGTCGACAACGCAATCAAGTTCAACCAGCCAGGCGGCCAGGTACGACTAAGTGCTGAACTGGATGGACGGCGGATACAAATCGCTGTCGCCGACACAGGCATCGGTATACCCGCGGAAAGAATGAATGAGATCTTTGAGCCATTCCACCAATTGGACAGCTCGTCGACTCGCAAAGCAGGCGGGGCCGGAATTGGCCTCACCCTGGCAAAGCGTATCGTCGAAGCTCATGGTTCAAAGCTGCAAATCGAAACACGTACCGGCAAGGGCAGTCGTTTTTCCTTCGCCCTGCCTATCTACCAAGGAAAGCTATGACTAAGCGAACTGGAGCCACTGGCAGCTTGCGGCCTAACGAGCTGGTCGCCGTTTATGCCATCAGCCGTACAGTGGCAGAAACTATTGAGGTAGACACTGCCTTAGCGGAAATCGTGCGCTTGTCGCGCCCGGTGTTCATCTTCGATAACGCGGTGCTGTATTTAATCAACGAGCAGACGGGAAACCTGGAGCCCGCCTTCGCCAGAGCCATCGGTCGCGGCCGCTCTTCGGAAGCGGATTCGGCCTGGGGAGAGGCGGCTGCCAAAGAAGCTTTCTCCACGGGAAAGATCTTCCTGAACCACCCCGAGATCATGGCCAACCAAAATCGTCTGGAGCAGCGCTTCTTTTTGGGACTGCCGTTGTTGCTTGGCGGCAAAAATACTGGCGCGCTGATCTTCGTGCGCTTTGGCGGACCCCTATTTGCCGACGACCAAATCAATCTGGCTCAATTCATTGCCCTTCACGTCACGCAGGTCCTTGAACATAAGCGGCTGGTGGAGCGTATCGGCCGCCTGGAAGCGGAACGGCGGCTGGTCCAACTGCAATCTGATTTCATTGCCACGGTTTCTCACGAATTAAAGACGCCCCTCGGCTTTATCAAGGGTTACGCGACCACCTTGCTGCGAGACGATGCGCACTGGGATGCGGCAACCCAAAAAGAATTCCTCACCATAATCAACGAAGAAACGGATCGGTTGACTGAATTGGTGGACAACCTCTTGGATTCGTCGCGTTTACAGGCCGGAACCCTGGACATCGAATTAAAGACTGTGGATTTATCCGCCCTGGTTAGTGAGAATGTCGAACGCCTGCGGATCCGATATCCCGGGTTGAATATTCAATGGGCGCCCAGGGAGGACGATTTTATTATTGAGGCTGACCCCAAACGGCTTAGCCAGGTGCTCGAAAATCTGGTCAGCAATGCGGCCAAATATGCGCCCGACTCCCCTCTGCAGATTTCCCTGGGCTACAATGAGGAAAATGTCGAGTTGATGGTCAGAGACCGCGGACCGGGCGTTCCAAACGAAGAACAAAAACACATCTTCAAGCGTTTTTACCGCACGGAAGACGCAAAAGAAAAGGTCCGCGGCAGCGGATTGGGTCTGTATATATGCAAGCAAATCGTGCAAGCCCATCAGGGGAAGATCAGCGTCCGTTCAACAAGGGGAGACGGAGCAGAATTCATCGTCACCTTACCCAAAACACGTCTTCCGCAACCCGCATGACTGAGAGGTAATCATGGCAGAACGCATCCTTGTCGTAGATGATGAACCCCGCTTTGTTCGATTAGTCGAGGCAAACCTGCAGACCGAGGGTTTTGAGGTATTAAAGGCCAAGAACGGACAACAGGCGATCGACATGACCGTAAGCGAAAAACCCGATCTGATTTTGCTTGATGTGATGATGCCCGAAATGGACGGCTTCGCCGTTTGCGAACGCATCCGCGAATTCTCCACCATCCCCATCATTATGCTCACAGCGAAAGGCGACGAGGAACATAAAGTGCGCGGACTTAACCTGGGCGCCGACGATTATGTGGTCAAACCCTTTTCTGCCAATGAATTGCTGGCCCGCGTGCGAGCCGTCCTGCGCCGCGCCAAGCTAATGGCGCCCCAGTTCGGCGAAAGCCGATTCTCGCGCGGCAACATAGCCATTGACTTCGCCCGGGCAGAGGTTAGCGTAGGCGGCGAGCTGGTTCCTCTCTCTGCCACCGAATACCGGCTACTGCTGGAATTTGCACGCAATGCAGGCAAGACCTTGACCTCGGAGGAATTGCTGCAAACTGTATGGGGCCCCGAGTACGGGGATGAAAAAGAAATCCTATGGGTGAGTATCTCGCGCTTGCGTCAGAAACTCGAGAAAGACCCGAGGAATCCCCAGGTGATTGTGACGCTCTCCGGCGAAGGATACATGATGCCCTGATCACTCCGAAAATAGGAATGGGGGTAGGGATGCTATATAATGCCCACTGACTGGGTAGGGTCTTCTTAAAAGCCAATGTCACAAGACAAAGCAATGCGATTGCGCGCCAAGATCATCGGTTTGCACTTGCGCGATGCGCGTTTAGCGGCCGGAAAATCCATGAAAGAACTGGGCGACGTAATAGGTCTTTCCAGTGGAGCGATCAGATCCATCGAACAAGGGTCAAATTCCCCTTCATTACCCGAATTGGAATTACTCGCTTTCTACCTTGGGACGCCGATCGACCATTTTTGGAGCGCGCAGGTCGTTTCACAGGAGCCGCACCCGACGTCGCGTCTGGAAACGGGAAACTTGCTGGCGCTGCGCCAGCGCGCCATCGCCGCCATGCTGCGCCAGGCGCGCACAGAAAAGAATTTAAGCCAGAAGGATTTGGCCGATAGAACGGGGATTTCCACCGGCCGAATCCGTCGCTACGAAAGCGGCGAAACTCCGGTGCCGCTGCCGGAATTGGAACTACTGGCCGGCAACCTCGGCTATCACATCGATCAGTTCGCAGACAACAGTGGACCGGTAGGCGAATGGATCAACCAGCAGCGCGCGGAAGAAAAATTTGCCGCATTGCCGCGAGCGGTAAAGGAATTTATTAGTGATCCCAAGAACAGGCCTTATCTAGAAATTGCTCAACGTTTAAAGGGAACATCCGTAGAGAAATTACGGGCGCTGGTAGACAGCATCGAGGATTTACTGGCCAGCGCGAAGTAGGCAAATGCCCGGCAGCCCTAACAAATCTGTGGGTTCGCAAATAGCCAACACAAATATACTTAAGCCTCACTCCTAAGAGTTTCGCCTAGCCCGCATCACAAACCCGTTGTCATCTGGGGGTGAGGTTATAAAAACCATGATCAAGCCGTTCATTGAAACAGGTAGATTCAGAACCACCCGGCGAAGAACTTTTCGCGTGGTCGTCGAAACCTGCCCAGGTGCCATTGTCATCACGCGCGTTTCCGATGGCGGCTCCGTTTATCTGAATGACCGTTTTTTGCTCCCTCATGGGGACACCGGGAAAGAGTGATATGACCAAACCCACCGGAGTTTTAAGCAGCACCGGCGAACTGGTACCCAGCCGCGAACCCCCAGGGCGAAAAGAAAATCCGATTCGCGTGCTGTTAATCGAAGACAACCCTGGGGACGCACGCCTGATCCAGGAAATGCTGAAAGATACAGGCAACATCAACTTGCGATTTGAACATGTCTCCAGCCTCAAGGAGGGTTTGAAATATGTTGGCGATCCCGAAAAACCTTTAGATGCAGTCTTACTGGATTTGGGTTTACCCGACAGCCAGGGCTTTGAAACCTTTACGCGTTTCCACGAGAAAGCCGAAGCATTCACCGTCATTGTGCTCAGCGGTTTGAACGATGTAGACCTGGCTGTCCATGCGGTGCGCAGCGGCGCCCAGGATTATTTGGTCAAAGGGCAAATCACCGGCGAAATACTGCTTCGCTCGATTCGGCATTCCATCGAGCGCGAGGAGGCCGACCGGTTGTTGCGGGAAAGTCAGGAGCGCTATCAGTCACTGGTGGACATGATGCCGGATTCGATCATCGTTCATAGCCAAGGCGTTGTGAAATTTGTAAATCCCGCGGCCATGAAATTAATGGGGGCAACGAAATCCGAAGATCTGGTTGGCAAGGATGTGATGTCGTTTGTTCACAAGGATTACCGAGAAGCGGTGCTCGAACGTATTCGCAGGGCTCAGATCGAAGGAAAAAGCCTCCCGCCTATGGAGGAAAAACTCTATCGCCTGGATGGCAAATTGATCGAGGTCGAGGTCACCGGCACTCCCTTGATCTTCGAAGATCAGCCTGCCAGTCAATTAATCTTGCGCGACATCACGGAACGCAAGCAACATGAGCGGGAACTGGAGGCAGTCGCCGCAGTGAGCGGCAAGTTGCGTTCAGCCAGCAGTCTCGAAGAGATGCTGCCGATCGTTCTGGATCAGGCGCTGGTTTCGACCGGAACTACCGAGGGCACGATCACACTGGTTCAGGAGCACAACGGTGATCATCTGATCGCCGTGGGCAGAGGTGCACAGGCGGCTGCCGTCGGCCAGGTCATTCCCAAAGGTCAGGGATTAACCAGCGAAGTGGTTGCCAGCGGCAAACCCTACGTCAATAACCAATTCCGATCCCATCCCGATCCGAAAACTGTGAAATTTGGCTACCTCGAACCCACGGAAGCTCTGGTCATCGTGCCCATTACGGCAGAAAACCAGGTCATTGGTACCCTGGCCGTCGGTCGTGAGGAGCCAATCGATGATCACGATGTCGACGTACTGAGCGCCATGTGCGATATTGGCGGCAATGCCATTCATCGCGCGGAATTATTTGAGCAAACGCAGCGGCGGCTGCGACATTTGCGCAGCCTGCGGGAAATCGATAGAGCCATTGCCTCGAGCTTCGACATCAATTTGACTTTGGATGTCGTCGCCACCCAAGCAATCAACGAGCTACGGGTAGATGCCGCCTGTGTTCTACTCCTCGATGAGGAACAAATTCTCAGATTTGCCGCGGGTGAAGGTTTCCGTACTGAAAAAGCTAAAACGGCGAATATCAAACTTGGTCAAGGCTTGGCGGGCCGCGCGGCCAAAGATCGAGCCATGCTGGAGGCGCCTCTCATTTCGGAAGTTTCGCCACCTCCCGAATTCCTTGATATGGTGAAGCCGGAGGGATTCACCAGTTATTACGCAACGCCTCTGATTGCCAAAGGCAAGGTGATTGGTATCCTTGAAACTTTCCAAAGAAGCCCGGTAGAGCGCAATGAAGAGTGGAAGGATTTCTTGCAAACCTTGGCGGGCCAGGCAGCAATCGCCATCGATAATGCAAAACTATTCGAAGACCTGCAGCGATCCAACCAGGACCTGCGCAAAGCCTATGAACGCACCATCGAAGGCTGGGCGCACGCGCTTTCCCTACGCGATATGGAGACCGTGGAGCATAGCCGCCGCGTCACCGACATGACCGTAAGACTCGCCCGCGCCCTGGGGTTCAGCGACGATCAATTGGTCCATGTGCGCAGGGGGGCGCTGCTGCACGATATCGGCAAAATGAGCATCCCCGATCGCATCTTGCGCAAAACCGGACCCCTGGATGATCAGGAATGGGTGCACATGCGCAAGCACCCGGAATTCGCTCGCCAAATGCTGGCGCCCATCGAATTCCTACATCCTGCCATGGCCATTCCGACCAGCCATCATGAAAAGTGGGATGGCACTGGCTACCCACAGGGGCTCAAAGGAAAACAGATCCCGCTAGAGGCGCGTATCTTTGCCGCGATTGACGTTTGGGATGCCTTGACCTCTGACCGCCCGTACCGCGCCGCGTGGCCGAAAGACAAAGTGCGCAATTACCTTCGAGAACAATCAGGAAAACACTTCGACCCAGCAGTCGTCGAGGCGTTCTTCAAACACATCCTGGGTGAATAGTGATCAGTGATTAGGAACTTCCTATTCCACTGATCATTGTTCACTGTTCACTTCTTTTAATCGGAATAGACTACAAGTTATAATGACCGCGATGGCCGCTCCCGCCGTCCTCAGCCTTCGCCCCGCAATGGAAGAGGATCGCAGCCGGTTGGCCAACCTGCTGCATTTCGAAACCCACGTGCACCGCCACCTGGATTGGCGGCAGCCTTTGGATTGGCTGGGACGCGACCCCTACTTTGTTCTCGAATCGGGTGACAGGCTAAACGCTGCGCTCGCCTGCCCGCCTGACCCACCCGGCGTTGCCTGGGTGCGTATCTTTGCAGTGGCCACCCGCCTGGATCCCGCGGAAGCGTGGGCCTCACTTTGGCCGCAAACGCGCGAACATCTGGTCGAATTGGAGGCAGAATCCGTAGCGGCAATCCCATTACAGGATTGGTTCCTGAAGATCCTGGCCAAGAGTCGGTTTCAGCACGTACATAACGTAGTGGTTTTAGATTGGCGCGGTAAGGAAAAAGCGGCAAAAGACGCTCAGCCGGTCATTCGCCGCATGAAAGAATTCGATCTCGAAGGGGTGTACGAAGTGGATCGCGCAGCCTTTGCACCTTTGTGGCAGAACTCGCTGGAAGCGGTAGAGATGGCGTTTGAACAAGCTGGGTACGCGACCTTAATTGAGGACGAGGGACAAACCGTGGCATATCAAATCAGTACGCGCAGTTCACAAGGGTTGCATCTCGCCAGGTTGGCCACTAATCCCCAACATCAGGGACGCGGCCTGGCAACGGCTTTGGTGAAGGACTTGCAAGCTCAGGCCGGCCGCAATCTGGATAGACTGACGGTCAATACGCAGGATATCAACACTCCATCACTGGCGCTTTATAAGAAATTGGGATTCAAATTCACGGGGGAGCGCTTCCCTGTATACCAGAATCAAGTCATCTAGAGTGAATTCATGAACAATGCATCGCTTGAGGAACGGACTGTCATCATCGCCGGAGCAGCCGGCGGTTTGGGTTCAGTTGCCACGGCCGCTTTTGCGAAATCTGGAGCAAAACTTGCGCTTCTTGGCCGCGATCAGGGGAAGCTCGATGAACTGGCTGCGGAACTAAACCTGCCTGCCGCCCGAACCCTTGCGAAAGCCGTCGACCTTGGCAGGCCGCAGGAAGTTGACAGGGTCGCTAACGATCTGCTGGAAAAATTCGGGGGAATCGATATCTTGTTAAACTTTGTAGGCGGCTGGATTGGCGGCAAGGGTGTTTTCGAAACCAAGCGGGAAGAATTGGTATCCATGCTGGATCAACATCTGTATGCCGGCTACGCAATGATCAAATCATTTGTGCCGACCATGGTAAAGAACCATTGGGGGCGCGTACTCGCCGTTACATCCCCAAGTGCAAGCAGGCCACCGGGCAATAATGCGCCTTATGCGATAGGGAAGTCGGCTATGGAGGCTTTGATGCTGTCGCTGGCCCAAGAACTCAGGGGGACGGGAGTCACCTCGAATCTGCTGATGGTGCGCATGATTGATGTCGCCCATGAGCGGCAGATCAACCCCAGCGAAAAGAACCAAAGCTGGACCACCCCTGAAGAAATATCTGCTACACTTCTACACCTGTGCAGCGAGGAAGCGGGAATGATCAACGGTGCGCGCATCCCGCTGTACGGCGAACCCTACTAAAAAGAAGGAAGGTCTGAATGGATCAAAGCAGGCGGCAGGCTCGCTTAGAGCGCAACCGCGCCCAGCAGAGGCGCGGGCAATTGAGATGGTTGGTATATATAAGCATAGCGGCGGTGGCGGTCGTAGGCTTGCTCATTTTGTCCAACATGGTGCGGAGTGCGTCTATTCGAGAATACGCGTCTGCGCAAACCGGCGCCTTGCTTGGCGATCCGGACGCGCCGGTGACATTGATTGAATATGCAGATTTTCAATGCTCGTTTTGCCGTCAATCCTGGGCGACAACCGAAGAAGCCATTGTGAAACAATACGTGGACACGGGTCAGATCAATTATCAATTTGTAATCCTCGCCATCTTAGGTCCGGAATCCGTGCAGGCCACAGAGGCGGCCTATTGTGCCGCCGAGCAGAATAAGTTCTGGGAGTTCCACGACGCGGTCTTCGGCAGTTTTTCGTCGCAAAATTCAGGCGGATACTCCGATAGTAATCTGGCTGACTTTGCACAGGCTGCGGGACTGGATATGAATGCCTATAACGAATGTGTTGCCAGTGATGTTAAATTACAAGCTGTCGAGCAAGCCGCGTTGGATGCTCGCGCTATCGGTGTCGACAGCACCCCCACGTTCCAAATTAACGATCAGATCGTTGCTGGAGCCCAACCGCTTTCAATGCTGCAATCCATGATTGAAGACGCTCTTGCGGCTGTTGGCGCAGACTAAACATCAGAAAAGTGACCTGAGGAAGCGGGTCACTTTTCTGATTCGCTCATGGTGAAGGAAACCCTTTCCGAATTAGGGGGAAAAAGGTATTCCGAAATAAGACAATAAGGACACAATTAGCGGTGCGACGATCAGGGCAGGCAAAAAGTTCCCCACACGAATTGGTTTTATCTCCAACAAGCTGCTTACCGCGATCCCGAGCAGTAGCACACCTCCGGTTGCGCTCAATTCGAGGATCATGGCATCGCTGAACACGGTCTGAGCTTGGGCGGCCAGCAAGGTTAACGCGCCTTGATAGACCAGGATCACCAAAGTCGAAAACAGAACGCCGATACCCAAGGTCGAGGCAAACACCATGGCCGCAAATCCATCGAGCACAGATTTTATGGCCAACAACTGATAATCACCGCTTAGCCCGTCCTGAATGGAACCAAGAATGGTCATCGGCCCCACGCAGAAGACTAGCGACGCAGTGAGAAAGCCGCGCACAAAACGGGCGCTGCCGCCTTTTGACCGAGAGGCAAAACGCTGCTGCAGCCATTCCCCCAGCCGAGCCAGCCCGGCTTCGATCCGCGCCCACTCGCCGACTACTCCACCAAACAGCAGTGAAGCCAGCACAAGGATCGGACTTTGCGTATCCACAAATAAATCGATGCCAATCGCGGCCGTAAACAGGCCGAGGCCGGCGACCACCGTCTGGCGCACGCGGTCCGGCAGCCGGGCGCCGAACAGCAGGCCGAGTGTGCCGCCGATCAATACGGTGGCGATGTTAAGCAAAGTCCCAGTCATGGGTCAGGTTCTGGCCAAGTTTCGTTTCCGCACCCAGTTCGTCAACCCGCCAGCCATAATCACCTCAGCCTCGCGCCCGCTAAGATCTTGTTGCACAACGAACCGCAAATCCTTATCGGCCACTTCGACTTCGAATTCGCGGGTTGTTTCCGCATCCGTCATCCGGCGGTGGAGGTGGGGTAGCACGATGGAGTCACCTTGTTCAAGCCGATCATAAGCGGCCGGGTGTTTGAAGGTCAGTGGCAAGATACCGTAATTCACCAGATTCTGCCTGTGGATTCGGGCAAAACTTTTAGCGATCAACACTCGTAACCCCAGATAGCGTGGTGCTAAGGCCGCATGCTCGCGGCTGGAACCCTGACCATAGTTATCCCCGCCGATAATGGCGTGTTCCGAGATCTTGCGCTGGTCTTTGGCGCGAGGCACGTAGGTCGGGTCGATTCCCTCGAAGCTGAAATCGCTGATCATGGGGATATTGCTGCGGAAGGGTAGCACTTTAGTGGTACCGGCCAGGATCTCATCCGTTGATAAGTCATCGCCGACCTTCAACAGGATGGGAATCTCGAGTCTGCTTGGCAGTGGCGTTAGCTCGGGTAGCGATTGAATGTTGGGGCCCTTAACCAGTTCGATATGCGCGGCTTCGCTTTCTACTATCGGCGCCTTCAACATTTCCTTGTTTACAATTCGCTTTACCGGTCCCTTCACTTTTGGATATTCCACATCCAGCGTGCGTGGATCCGTGATCACGCCGCGCAACGCGGATGCGGTCGCTGTCTCCGGGCTGCATAGGAAAACTCGATCTTCTTTGGCCCCTGAACGGCCGGGGAAATTGCGCGGCACCGTGCGCAGACTGTTGCGGCCGGTGGCCGGAGCTTGGCCCATGCCGATGCAGCCGTTGCAGCCGGCCTGATGCAATCGTGCGCCGGCGTGAATCAAAGTCATAAGGTGACTATCGCGAATCAATTCCTCGAGTAGCTCGCGAGAGGTCGGATTGATGTCCAGTGAAACACCATCCGGGACACGGCGCCCTTTCATCATTTCAGCCACGATGGCGAAATCGCGGTATCCGGGATTCGCGGAAGAGCCAATATAAGCCTGATAGATTTTTTCCCCGGCAACCTCACGCACCGGAACGACTTTTCCAGGGCTGCTCGGCAATGCAATCAAGGGCTCAAGCCTGGAAAGATCTATCTCCTCGGCATAGTCATATTCAGCGTCGGTGTCAGACGATAATTCGATCCAATCTTTTTCGCGCTGATAGCCTTCCATAAATTGCCTGACCGCTTCATCAGATGGGAACACGGTAGACGTGGCGCCCAGTTCGGTGCCCATGTTGGCGATCACGTGGCGATCCATGGCGCCCAATTCCGACAGGCCGGGTCCGTAATATTCGATGACCACGTCGATGGCGCCGTCTACATCATGGCGGCGCAGCATTTCCAGCACTACATCCTTGGCGCTGACCCAATCGGGCAGGTTACCGGTCAGCTTGATACCCCAAACCTTGGGCATCTTGAAATGGAAGGGTTCTCCGACAATCGCCATGGCCACATCCAGGCCGCCGGCGCCCATGGCTAACATGCCCAAACCGCCTGCTGCCGGCGTATGGCTGTCGGACCCCAGCAACGTCTTCCCAGGAATGGCGAAGTGCTGCATGTGAACCGGATGGCTGACCCCGTTGCCAGGCCGGCTGAACCACAATCCAAATCGTTCAGTGGCACTTTCGAGGAACAAATGGTCGTCTGGATTCTTTGTATCAGCCTGGATGATATTGTGATCGACGTATTGCACGCTGACCTCGGTGCGCGCCTGGCGTAGCCCCATGGCTTCCAGTTCCAGCATCACCAACGTGCCCGTGGCGTCCTGCGTCAGCGTCTGGTCGATGCGGATGGCGATCTCCCGGCCGGGTTGCATGGATCCCGAGACCAGGTGGTCGCGAATCAATTTATGCGTAAGATTCAAGCCCATGTTTAATCTATAACAAATTGAGGCCTTTGAGATTATACGATGGCAATTCAAACGCTTGTAGGCCGAGAGCTGGCAGCAATCTCCAAATTTCCTGATTCCCAAGCTCCTGTGTCGTAGGAGCGTCGCACGCAACGCCTGAAATCGCCGCTGTCTTGCGGCGATATCCCGAGATATTAAATGAATATGCATGACCACTGGTAAAAATCAGATCATCGAGCACTAAATCGCCGAGTTCAATTATTCGTGCCACGCTCTGCGTGGCACGTAGCCTTTGGCGCTCCGCGCCAATAAGACACCTTCCAAGATTTATGGCCTTCTCCAGTTTCCGCATATAATCCGCGCAATGAGAAAGAGAGAGGGAAAGCCCACATCACTGAACCCCGCCTGGTGGATTGCCTATGGTGTACTGTGTGGCCTTGGCGCCGCAGGCATTATTTTGCTGCTGGCGTCGCCCAGGAGAGGAGAACCGGTCCGGCTGCTTCCCGCGCCAACTCGCCTGGCAACTGATACCGAGCCAGTGGTCGAAATTGTCCCTACGCCCAGCGCCACCTCGGTACCGACTGCTGCATTCCCCCTCGATATCAACACCGCCACTGCCGAAGAACTGGATCAACTTCCCGGCATTGGGCCGACCCTGGCGCAGAGCATCGTGGCCTATCGCCAAGTGCATGGGTCATTCACAGCGATTGAGCAGATTCAGAATGTGCCGGACATCGGCCCCATTACATTCGAAGCCATCAAGCCGTTTATCACCCTGGGCGAAGAGTGACTACCAAGCAGTCGCTGCTGCAGCGTTATCGCGCTTTAGTAGATTTGCCTCCGCATGCACAACTCGTTTCCCTCCACGAAGGTGCAACGCCGCTAATCACGTTGCCGCGCCTGGCCCAGGAACTTGGCGGCGGATTAGAGCTCTATGCGAAATTCGAGGGCTTGAACCCGACAGGTTCCTTCAAAGACCGCGGCATGACCGCCGCGGTAAGCGAAGCGCTGGGCCGCGGGGCCAAAGCGCTGATCTGCGCCTCCACGGGCAACACGGCTGCCAGCGCGGCGGCCTACGCCGCCCGCGCCGGATTGCGCGCCATTGTGCTCATCCCCGAAGGCAAGGTTGCCGCGGGCAAACTGGCCGGTGCCGTTGCTTATGGCGCGCAAGTGCTGCAAGTTGCCGGTTCGTTCGACCAGGCGCTGGCCCTGGTCGTTGAAATTAGCGAGCGGCATCCAATCGCTCTGGTGAACTCACTCAATCCCTATCGCCTGGAAGGTCAGAAGACCGCCGCGTTTGAGATCATCGAAGCGTTGGGCCGCGCGCCCGATTGGCTGTGCCTGCCAGTCGGAAACGCTGGCAACATCACCTCATATTGGATGGGCTTCAGACAATTTCATCAATTACACGATTCCGGTTTGCCAAAGCTGCTGGGCGTGCAGGCTGCCGGCGCCGCGCCGCTCGTGGTTGGCCATCCGGTTGAGCGTCCGGAAACGGTCGCCACAGCCATCCGAATTGGCAAGCCTGCCCGCGGCGAGCAGGCACTGGACGCCGCCCGGGAATCCGGCGGCCGTATCATTGCCGCCACCGATAACGAGATCCTGGCCATGCAGCGCCGCCTGGCCGCAGAGGGAGTCTGGGTGGAACCAGCGTCGGCAGCCGGCTTGGCTGGCCTGGTGAACGAGTTACACGCCGGCAATATTGACATCAAGGGCAAAACGGTCGTCGTGGTGTGCACGGGGCACGGCCTGAAAGACCCCGACATTGTTGCCAAATCAATGCCCTCTCCAATTAAGATCGAAGCGGATTTGTCCGCGCTGGAAAAAGAAATAATCACGATGGAATAACAGCGACCATTCAAATTTGTGGAGTGGAGACCTTAGCCAGTACTTGGGGACCAGGCTAAAGCCTCGACTCCTTTTTCGCAGCAGGGAAATGAATTCCGTTCCTATTTTCCCAATCCCATTTCCTCAGCAAATACCTTTATCGCCTTTATATGTTTTTGCGGAGTATCAAATCCGACGCCCATGGTGTTAATAGTGATGTGAGTCACACCAACTTTTCTCCACTCTTCCAAGGTTTGCGTCCATACTGAAGGATCACCTTCTCCAAATTGCATGCGCGCCTCCAAGCCGATATCTTTTCGCGCCCTCTCTTCCGCCGCGAGGAATTTGTCCAGTAATTCCAGATGGGGTTGGATGTCAGCAGCCTTGCGGTAATTCGGCATCCAGCCGTCGGCATATTTAGCAACGCGCCGCAACACTCTTTCGTGATGGCCGCCGAACCATAACGGAATTTTGCGCTGGACGGGCAAAGGGTTTAGACCGGCGTCCGGAATGTGATGCCAGCGCCCCTCGAACTTGACCAGGGGATCTGCCCAGAGTTTTTTCAGTACCTCGATCTGTTCTTCGATACGTCGTCCGCGATTGCTGAATTTCTCATTGAGGGCTTCGTATTCGACCGCATTCCAGCCCAGCCCCAGCCCCAGGCGCAGGCGGCCGCCCCCAGTTAGCGCGTCCAACGTGGCCGCCTGCTTGGCAACCAATACCGTCTGGCGCTGAGGCAGGATTAGAATGCCCGTGGTGAACTCCAGGCGCTGAGTCAGCGGCGCCAGGTAGCTGAACAGTACAAAGGGTTCGAGGAATGGATTATTGTAGGTGTACGGCCCTCTCCAGCCTCCGGGGCGCTCAGGATTGGCGCCCAGGATGTGGTCGTAAGCCAACAAGTGTGAGTAACCGAACTCCTCGGCGGCCTGCGCATAGTTGCGCAGGGCAACGGGGTCGTGACCGAATTCGATTTGTGGGAAGACAACGCCAAATTTCATATTGGGCTCCAGATGGTACAGACTCTCATGTCGATCCGTTTTGAACTGTGAATATCTTCCAGTGTAAATACACTGGAAGAAGGCGAATTTACTCCTCCTTTCAGTGTATATTACTCTTTTCCCGCAGGAGGCTCTATGGCTGCCAGCCCATTAGCCAAGAAAATGAAATTCGATACCGCCAAAAGGGCGGCAATTATCAACCCACCCGACGGCTATTTGAATTCGCTGAAACCTTTCCCCAAAGAAGTGGAACTCCTCCATGAATTGAGCGGAAAATTTGACTGGATCCAGCTTTTCGTCAAAAACAAAGCCGAGTTCGACAAACTGCTGCCCAAGGTGCTCAAAGCCATAGGGCCGGAATCGCGCATCTGGATCAGCTTCCCGAAAGGGTCTTCAAAGATGCAGACTGACCTAACCCGCGATAAAGGCTGGGACAGTTTGAAAGGCGTCGACCTCAAATTCGTGAACCTGATCGCGGTGAACGAAGCCTGGTCCGCCTTCAATCTGCGCACGTACAAACCCGGAGAAGAAAGACAAAGCCTGCCCTGGGATTGATCACAGTGAGCGTCACCGTTCGCGTCCCCGCCAGCACTGCCAACCTGGGCCCGGCCTTCGATTGCCTCGGCCTGGCCCTCGACCTGTGGAATGAAACCCGCGTTGAGGTGACGGGCGACCGTCTTATCCTGGAGATCAGCGGCGAAGGCGCCGAAACGTTGCCCCACGACCAGACCAACCGCATTGTCCAAGCCATGGCTCGCGTTTATGACGAAGTCAGCGAGAAGCTCCCTCGCGGGCTGCGCATCAGTTGCATACAACGCATTCCGCCGGGCGGCGGCATCGGGTCCAGCGCGGCCGCAACCGCTGCCGGGCTGTTGACGGCCAACACGCTGCTTGGGCAGCCACAAAAGCTGCCTTACCTGCTGAAATTGGGTACCGAACTCGAAGGCCATTCCGATAATCTGGCCGCTTCTTTATTTGGCGGCCTGGTGCTGGTTACCCAGGAAGCAGGCGGCCCGGCCGCTCAAAAACTGGATTGCGCGTCCTTTAACGCGGTAGTTATCCGGCCCGACCAGCGGTTCACCACGAAAGATTCTCGCAACGCACTGCCCAAGCAAATACCGTTAGCCGATGCCGTGTTCAACATCGCGCACAGCATCCAAGTGGTCGAGGCCCTGCGCAATGGCGATATTTCCGCCCTGGCCAGCGCATTTCAGGACAGAATGCATCAACAGTATCGCCTGCCCCTGATCCCTGGCGCGGCGGAAGCTCTGGCGGCAGCGCAGCAGGCGGGAGCGGCTGCGGCGCTATCCGGCGCCGGCCCCAGCCTGATCGCTTTCGTGGAAGAAGGCAGGGAAAAAGCGATCTCTGAGGCGCTGCGAGCGCCGTTTGCCGAAAAAGGGGTGAAGACGCAAATATATGTACTAAATACCACCTCAAAAGGTGCGGAAATTAACGCGGATGGACGCGAATAAACACAGATAAAAATAATCCGCGCTTATCGGCGTTTATCCGCGTTAAAGTTTCGGCAATTCGATCGATTGCTGCTTCTGATATTTCCCCTTTTTATCGGCATACGAAATCCGGCATTCTTCATCGGCTTCGAAGAACAAGACTTGGGCAATACCCTCGTTGGCGTAAATCTTCGCCGGCAGTGGAGTGGTGTTTGAGATTTCCAGAGTGACGAAACCTTCCCATTCCGGCTCAAAGGGCGTCACATTGACAATGATGCCGCAGCGCGCGTAGGTGCTCTTGCCCAGGCAGACGGTGAGCACCTTGCGCGGGATGCGGAAATATTCTACGGTGCGCGCCAGGGCGAAGGAATTCGGTGGGATGATGCAGACCTCACCCTTGAAATCCACCATGGATTTCTGGTCGAAATGCTTGGGGTCCACCACTGCGGAATACACGTTGGTGAAGATTTTGAATTCGTCGGCCACTCGGATGTCGTAGCCGTAAGACGAAACGCCAAACGAGATCACACCATCGCGTACCTGGCTTGATTCAAAGGGTTCGATCATTTTGTGTTCGCGGGCCATCTTCTCAATCCAATGATCAGGTTTTAGTCCCATGGTACCTCTCAATCTATATCTTCAGTTGGCCAAGGTAAACTTGAGTAGCAGAACGAGATTATATGGAAGATATGGTTATAGGGATTCCTCACTGGTCTTGATTCCGCTTGTGGGTGTGCATTTGCGAAACCCGTTCGGAATGACAGAGAGGGCAGATAAACAAAAGCGCAAAAGAAGCGCTTTTGTTTATCTTTATCGAATAGGGGGCTATGACGAATAGCAGGGTACATGTGATCACCAGCGGCTGGCGTTGAAAATGAGCGGCAGGTATTCGGCGCGTTCCTCCGGGGTCATAAATCTGGGCTTCGCATAATCGACGAATTGAATCGTAAACAATTCGGTGCTGATGTAGCGCCCATCATAAATCACATGGCGGGCGATGAGGGCGCGGTCGCCAAATTCAACCACTCCACGCTGGTCGAAGAAGAGGTTGCCCAGCCCATAAGTGATGATGGCGTCCGGACGGGGAAACTCGACCCCGTGCGATTGGTGCGCCTGGCTGCCGCTTACGATGCTGGCGCCCGCCGCCGAGATGCGTCCGAAA
Organism: Anaerolineales bacterium; assembly: GCA_035291465.1. Taxonomy (GTDB): domain Bacteria; phylum Chloroflexota; class Anaerolineae; order Anaerolineales; family UBA11579; genus JAMCZK01. The sequence goes on along the minus strand of DATDRZ010000001.1, from coordinate 30,608 downwards.
TCGCGCACCAGGTCGGGCTGCGGGACGAAGGTTAAGTATTCGCTATGTTGGAAAGTGGCTATCACGATATAACCTTCGGCAGCCAGATCTCTCACTTGCTGCTCCATCAAGTCGTAATCGCAGGGAACTGTGCCGGGATAATCTTCCTTTGCCGACGCATAAGATCCTCCCTTCGCGTTGCAGCCGAGGAATGCGATCAGGTTGCCGTGATCCTCCAGCTTGAGCGGCTGGCGCGCTTCCTCCGCATTGGCGCCGCCGCCATAATATGGCCAACCGCGCTCCTTGTAGAGTTCCAGCGTATAGAGCATGGCGTCGGCCCCCCAATCGTTGAAATGGTCGCCGGTGAGCTCGACGACATCTGTGCCCACAGCGTCCAGCAGCTCGATGTGCGCCGGGTCTGTGCAGAAAATCAGGTCTCGCTGCACGGGATTCGGTGGCGGGCAGTCCTCGGCAAACGGAACTTCATTGCTGATGTGGGTGATATCGGCTTCGCGCAGCAAGTCCCCAATGTCCTCCGCGGGATAGGTGATCCCCTTGCGGTTCATCTCCCACGCGGTGGAACGCACCAGGGCGGTCACCCCGGTTAATATGACAGTGGTCAGTTTGTCCGCATCGCGGTTGCTCGCGGGTGCAATCGGCGCTTTGTTCTCTGAGCTAAATCGAGGAAGGGCTTCTGCAACCAGGATCTCGTCACCGCTCAAGCCGATCGGCACCGAAAGCGGATAATCCTCTGCGTCGAAATCTTTCCTAATAGGGGATTGGCCATCGACGGCGAGCACCTTCCATTTCGGCGCCAAGTCCTCGAAGGGAACCAGCACCCAGGCCGGTTTGGCCGCCCAGGCGGCGTTGAGTAATTCGTCCGCTGGTTCGACGCGCACGGCACCCGCTGCCGGTTCGCCCCACCAGGCGGTGAAGGCCGCCTTGGTTTCAGGGCTCATCATCAGCGGCAGATCGGCGAAGGGGGCGGAACTGTCGCCGTTCCAGGCGCCTTGAACATCTTCGAAGCTCACTTCATCAACGATGGTCGGGAAAGGCGCCACCACCGCATAGATCCAGTGGCTGACTATCTCACCTTCATTCACAGCCAACCGCAGATGGGCCTGCGACTGGTCTTCCACGAGGTTGGCGCCGGCGGGCAGCGCCAGCGAATCGCGGAACCCTAGCGGCAGGTCCGGCGACAGCCACCAGCTTGCGATTTCGCCATTTTCGCCTTCCAACCCAACAGTATTCTGTGAGCCGATGGTGGGCTGGTAGGGAGTGGCGCTTGCCGAGGATGCGGTGTTAGCGACCGCGGCGCCGGCCGGCAGGTTGCAGCTTGCCAGAAGCGCGGCGATGCAAATCAACGGGAAGAAGCAAAAGGGTTTCATTCTGTTTTTATGATCACACACTTAATATGCTAGGAGCAACGCCCCTTATATATCCGTCATTGCGAGGAGCATTGCGACGCGCAGCGGCGTAAGCGGACGAAGCAACCTCGAATCAGGTCCGCAGGTTCCCGATTTCCCTCGTCGTAATGAATCATTACGACAAGCATTATTTGTGAGCAATCGAATCGCTTCGAGACTTGCTTTCCCTCGTCGCCGCAAAGCAGCTCGCTCGGGGCAGGCTCTGGGCGGATGGCTACGCCTCGCCCTCCTCGCAATGACGAGTGGAACGGGCTTCATTCGAGCTCGAAACGCCCTCGCGCCTGCACCTGCATGCGGATCTCGGATTCCAGTTCATCGGCTTGCTTCTCCAGGCGGCGTAGCTCCTTGAGCAGATCTTCCCCCTCCTCCTTGTCTTGCAGCGAATGCACGTTGATGCGCACGTTCAGCCCCGACCCAGCCAGGCAGGCCCGTGCCAGGGCGGCGGCGGAACCCGCGTCGCTGATGGCGTTGACGTTGCCAAGACGCGCGGCTTCCCGCGCCAGGCCCAGACAATCGACTGCCATGCGCGACACCACCAGCGGCTGGCGGGCTGCTTCCAGCGTTGCGGTCTCAATAGCGTTGGCGCGGGCAGATTTTTGCTCTTCAGTTTCTTTGGGCAGCTTCATGGCAGCCATCACCGCATCGAAAGCGGCCGCGTCCGTTTGGACCGCTTCGACGAAATCAGCTCGCAACGCGTCTGCCTTGCTGACCAACTCGTCCATCAGCGCTTCGACGTTCGCATATTTTTTCTTGCCCAACGTCAGGCGCGCCACCATGGCCACCAGCGCGGCGGCCAGCGCCCCGGCATGCCCCGCGGCGGAGCCTCCGCCCGGCGTCGGCTTCGCAGATGCCAGCGCTTCCAGGAAATCACCACTCTCCCCCTCACCCTGGTTCCCACGCTCCGGGGAACCTTCCTTTTGAGCGCTCTGCATGCGGCGTTCCAGCACTTGCTCGCGCTTGAAATCTTTGAGCTGCAGATACCAAACCGCGGCATCTTCCAATGCTTCTTGAGGTATCAAACCAATGAGTTCACTTTTTTCAATCGAGGTCCCCAGCTGCTCGGCTTCCTGCCGGATCAAATCGACAACCTGGGCTACCGGGGTGCCGCGGAAATTGGTCAGGTTCATGGATACCTGTGCTTTGCCATCCACCAGGAAACCCGCGCCCTTCACAAAGGGCAGCCCGCCGGAAGAAGTGCGCACTTTTTTGGCAATGGCTTTGGCGATCTTTACGTCGCCGGTATTCAGGTAGACGTTGTAGGCGATCAGAGGCTGGCGCGCCCCGATGGCCACGGCGCCGGCCTTGCCAAGTTTGGCGGGTCCGAAGTCGGGTTGCCGTGCTGGATCGGTAGCGATCGAATCTCGAATACCCTCGTATTCGCCACGGCGTACGTTTTCGAGATTGCGGCGCTCTTCACGCGTGGCAGCTTCTTCGTACAAGTACACCGGAATGCCCAGTTCCTCGCTCACGCGCTTTCCCAGGCGGTGGGCAATATTCACGCAGTCCTGCATGTCAACGCCGGAGATGGGAACGAAAGGAACCACATCCGTCGCCCCCATGCGCGGATGCTCGCCGGAATGTTTGGTCATGTCGATCAATTCGGCGGCTTTGGCGATTCCCGCAAAGGCTGCCGCTTCCACAGACTCAGGCGAACCGACGAAGGTGATCACCGAGCGGTTGTGATCCGCATCGGAACTTTGGTCGAGGAGGGTCACGCTGTCAATAGATTGGATGGCAGACACGATGGCCTGGAGTATTTCCGGGCGGCGACCCTCGGAGAAATTAGGGATGCATTCAACTATTTGTTGAGTCATGATCTATCCAGGGGATTGCCACGCTCGCCTAAAAGGCTCACTCGCAACTGCGGAAAGCATAGCTTTCCTTGATTTGGGATGCACTCAACGATTTGCTGGGTCATACGGAAACCGCGGTGATTATACGCCTCGACGCAAACACCGTAATAGCGCACAAGGGGGTGTGTTCGTTTTCGTCATCGCGAGGAGGCGTTTTGGAGCCGCTGCAGCGGCCAAAGCCAACGTGGCAGTCTCGAAGAGTCACTGGCTTGCAGGGTGCAGAGCGGCGTAAATGATTTTGCAAACGGCTTTCAGGGATCGATGTGATCTTGATTCGAGATTGCTTCGTCCGCTGCTCATACTCCGCATGAGCGTGCTCCTCGCAATGACGAAAAGGGCGCATTGCAATGCGCCCAATTATCGGAAAATGTTTAGGCTGAGAAAATGTCAGTGATGGAAACTACAAAAATCTAAATCTTCCCCGGCATTTGGCTAGCAACCTTCGGTCCCACTGCGCGAATCAGATCGCGCGCTGCGTCGACCTTGTCCCACAGATTCCACAACAAAACGCCGCGCAGGTGGCCGTCGTCCAGGTAATAAACCACGCCCTTCTTGTGGTCCCCCTCCTTCCAGTCTTCCACCATCTGGTAGCGGGAATCCAGGCGGCCCACCGCCTCGTAACCGAGCTCGAAGAGATCCGAATAGAAATAGGGAACGTAGTCGTAGGGTTCGGGTTTGCCCGCCATGCTGCGGCCGGCGGCTTTGCCCATGGTGTTGGTATTGTCCTCGTGCTCGAAGCGCAGGTGCCCGCCCAGGTACAGGTTGGGAAAGGCCGCCACGTCGCCGGCGGCGTAGATATCCGCGTGGCTGGTTTGCAGGTCTTCGCCCACCAAGATGCCGTTATCGATATGCAGTCCGGCCATCCCGGCCAGTTCGACGTTGGGCTGGATGCCGATGCCGGCCACTACGTGATCCACCTCCAGCGTCTTGCCGCTCTTCAGCACCACGCGGCGCGCGTTCCCGGCGGCTTGCACATCAACCACCTCTTCGCCGTTAAGCACATCCACGCCCTTCTCGCGGAAATACTGGTTGATGTGCTCCACCAATCCCGCGGGAAAAATATTGGCGCCGATGCCGGGACCGGGAAAGATGATGTGCACTTTTTGCTTGTGCATCGCCAACGCAGCGGCCAACTCGGAGCCGATGAAGCCGCCGCCGATGACTGCGAAACGTGCGCCGCCTGCGGCGGCTTGTTCGCGAACCGCCTGGTAATCTTCCATCGTGCGGAAGTAGCGGATCAGCCCTTCGCCGAAAGGCAGTTCGCGCGGCCTGCCGCCGGTTGCCAAAAGAAGTTTGTCGTATTCGTATTCCACGCCCTGGTCATCGCCCACCACCTTGGCCTCGGGATCGATGGAGACCACACGCTGGTTCAAGCAGAGGTCGGCGCCGCGGCTGGCGGTCTGGCGCCAGACTTTGTCGAGGGTTTTCTTGCCGGTCCACAGGGCTTTGGTGAGCGGCGGCCGGTCGTAGGGAGGAAAGTTTTCGGCGCCGATCAGCGCGATGCTGCCGGATTCGTCGACTTCACGGATGCCTATGATGGCGGAATCGGCGGCCATGCCGCCGCCGACGATCACGTATGTGTAATGCTTCATAGGAGACCTCCTGCCTCATGGTGAGTCGAGATGTTAACCACAAAGCCACAGAGAATACAAAGAAACCTAATTCTAAAAATCTTAGTGGCCTCTGTGCCTTTGTGGTGAATCTGCGGAACGCTGAGCCTTCCTTATTCTAATGGTTTTCGGCTGGCTTATTCCTTGCAACCTTTGTATAACAAACGAGCCGGCCTAAGGCCCGTTATTTTGACCTCCTCCATGCACAAGATTCTCGCTCCGCTTACCATTGCCATTTCGATTCTGGCCTGCAATTATCCGACGACCACGATTGGCGAGCCCACCGCGATCGTTGAGATTCCACTCGTAGTGGAAAACACTCCGGTTGGCGCTGAAGTGCCTCCGCCTACCCTGCCGCCGACTCGCGATCCAAACCTGCCAATCTACACGCCAACGCCCGATGCTCCGCATGGACTACCTACACTACGCAGCGATCACATCGAATATGTTGTGCAACCCTATGACATTTTGACCACCATCGCCGACCGATTCGGTGTCACGCTCGAAGCATTGATCGCCGCCAACAATATCTTTGACCCCAACACATTGGAAGTCGGCCAGATCCTGCTTATTCCACCGCAAACTCCGGTCAGCTTGGGACCGGATTTCAAGATCATCCCCGATTCCGAACTGGTGAATGCCCCGTTCGCCCTTTTCTTCGACGTGGCCGCGTTCGTGGGTTCGCAGCCCGGCTACCTGAAGAATCATCGCGAGGATGTTGACGGCCGCTCTCTGACCGGCGCTGAGATCGTTCGCCGTGTGGCAACCGAGTTCTCGGTGAATCCGAAATTACTGCTGGCCGTGTTGGAATATCAGAGTGGCTGGGTCAGCGAGGACAAACCACGTACCAGCACGATGCAATTCCCCATGGGTGTGTTGGAGGCTTGGCGCGCAGGTCTCTACAACCAACTGTCCTGGGCGGCGGATAATCTCAACAAAGGTTATTACGATTGGAAGAGCGGTCTGGTGGCTGGGTGGCACACGAACGAAGGGACCTTCATCCCCGCGGCGAACACGATTAATCCCGGAACCGCAGGCGTCCAATATCTGTTTTCACTGCTCTATCCGGAAAACCAGTGGAGAACTGTCGTTTCCGACGGCGGCATCAATAAGACCTATCAGCAATACTTTGGCTATCCATTTGATCTGGCGATAGAGCCGCTGGTACCGAGCACCATCTCGCAACCTTCGCTGCAGTTGCCCTTTGAGGTCGGTGTGCCCTGGGTGTACAGCGGCGGGCCGCACGGCGGATGGGGCAACTCCGCCTGGGCAGCGCTGGACTTTGCGCCGCGCGGCGAAATGCTCGGCTGCAACGAGAGCACCGATTGGGTGGCGGCCGCAGCTGATGGGCTGATCGTGAGGTCGGAAAACGGCGCCGTGGTCCAGGACCTGGACGGCGATGGCTACGAGCAAACCGGTTGGACCATCCTCTACATGCACATAGCGAGCAACGGACGGGTGCAAGTAGGAACCAGGGTGAAGGCTGGCGACCGCATTGGGCACCCATCGTGCGAGGGGGGCTACGCAACTGCCAGCCATCTGCACATCGCGCGCCGTTATAATGGGGAATGGGTTGCTGCCTACGGCAGCATGCCTTTTATTATGGACGGGTGGTTGTCCACCAGCTCGGGAATCCTCTATGACGGCATCTTGCAAAAAGATGGAGTCTCAGTAGAAGCCTGCGAATGCCGCGACCCCGATCACATGCTGCAACGATAGAAAAATGAAAACCACCCATTCACTTCGCTCAGGGCAGGCTCAGACCCGGGGACACGGAGTAATCTTTACCTCTTTGAGCGGTTCGCGTTCGCTGCGATTCAGCCTGATCGTTTTGGCGATAGCATTCGCCACCGCGGTGTGCAGCGGCGGATACATCACCCCCGGCAGCCTCCAGCAGACCGAGCAAGCTATGCAAGACATCATGGCCTCGGCCACAGCACTGGCGAAATTGCTGTCGCCCACTGAAACGCCACAACCCGCTCGCCCCAGCCCGTCGCCGACCGTGCAAACCAGCCCGACGCCGGCGGAGTCGCCGTCGCCGGCCGCGCCGTACATTTACACCGCTCAATCGGGGGACACCCTGGCCGCGCTTGCCGTTCGATTCGGCGTTTCGCCGGAGCAGATCGTTTCGGCCCAAGATATTCCTACCGGGCTGATCAACGCCGGTCAAATCTTCGCCATCCCCAATGTTCTCGGCGAAACCTCGCCGCATGAGCGCCTGCTGCCTGACAGCGAGATCGTCTACTCGCCGTCAGCCATCGGCTTCAGCGTCGCCGGCTACGCCGGGCCGTTCGCCGGATATCTGATGAGTGACAATGTGCGCGAGTATCTGCCTTCCGGCTGGCACACCGGGCCTGCCATTGTCGAGCGCGTCGCATTGGAGCAATCCATCAACCCTCGCCTCCTGCTGTCCATCCTGCAATATCAAAGCAATTGGGTGCTGGGCGAACCTCTGACAGGTTCAGACCTGGAGTATCCAATTGGAATCAAGGATCCCAAAGAGCGCCGGCTCTACCACCAACTCGGCTGGGCGGCCGATCAGTTATCTGTCGGCTATTACGGCTGGCGCGAGGGAACCCTTACGGAATTGATCTTCCGCGACGGCACCCGATTGCGTATCGCTCCGGATCTGAACGCCGGCACAGTGGCGCTGCAATACTTGTTCTCAAAACTCTATGATTATGAAGACTGGGCGGAGGTCATCGACCCGGACACCGGCTTTGCGCTCCCCCACGGCAAAGCCATGTTCCCCGATCCCTGGGACAGGGCCAGTCTGGTCGAGCCGTTGTTCCCGCCGGAATTCGACCAGCCAAATCTGGGATTGCCATTTCACGAAAACCAGACCTGGTACTTCACCGCCGGGCCCCACGGCGCGTGGGATCGCGAGGGAGCGATGGCGGCGCTGGATTTCGCACCCGGCAGCGATCTGCCAGGATGTACCGAATCCACTTTGTGGATCACCGCGGCGGGGCCGGGTTTGGTGGTACGGGCTGGCAGAGGAGTACTGGTCATCGATATGGATGGGGATGGAAATGAGCAGACCGGCTGGGACATCCTTTATTTGCACGTAAGCAATACGGACCATTTGCGCGTCGGCGATTGGGTGGACCGAGGGGACAAACTCGGGAATCCCTCTTGTGAAGGCGGCCATGCCACAGGCACTCACCTGCACATTGCGCGCAAATACAATGGCGAATGGATCAGCGCGGCGGGTCCCGTGGCGTTCAACCTGAGCGGCTGGGTGTCGCAGGACGGCGGCGCACCCTACCTGGGCAGCCTGGTGCGCGAAGGCAGCGTGATCACTGCCTGCACCTGCAGCAATGCCGGTACGCGCATCGCGCGCAGCAGCAACGACCCATACTAAAAGGCGTACGATCCAATGGCGTGGTTTCCTTTTGGGATTTGAAAATAGGGCGGAGGATCAGCCTGCGGTGGTTAACCTTTGGCGCGCATTTGCGGCATAATCTGCTCGATTCCATGGCATCGCCAGGCAACTTATCGCGGCGCGAGTTTCTAAAGCTGGCATCACTGAGCGCATTCAGCATTGCGGCCGCGCCAACGCTGCGCCGGCCGCTCCCCTACTGCCCTCCTCCACCACTTTCTCCTTCGGTGCTGAGTGCGGCACAACGGCAGCGCCTCATCGAGGCATCGCATATTTTCATAGCTCCCGAGATTGAGGCAGCCCGCGAGATGGCGCTCAAGGTCGACTTCATTGAAGGCCCTTACGAAGACGCTTCAACGATGTGCGGGCCGCTGGCGGTCGCCATTCTGCAAGCCGCGGGACTGCTAGGTGCCTGGGTGGTGCCTCACGATTTCTGGCTGGTGGATCCAGACTACAGCCTTCAGCCGCTTCAAGACACTTTTCCCGAATCGCTATACACCTGGCAGTGGTTCGAAACACCGACAAAAGATTTCGATTTTTTCAAGGCTCCCCTGCAAGCGGGCGACCTGATGTATCTGCATGCCGCACCAGGTGACACGTTCGAGCACGTCCTGGTGGTCAACCGCGTGGACGATGCCGGGCGCGCCTACTCGGTGACGAATTTCTTCGTCACTACCGGAACGGTTATCGAGGAGCGCATGCTTTATGACCCGCGGCAGCCGGGAGTTGGACAATTCGCGGATTGGGGAAACCGGCAGCTGAAGAATCGATTCGGCAACACGGGCAAGGGCGGTTTCCGCATCTGGCGAGTCAAGGATGGCCGCAGCCTTGAATTCCCTGCCGATGAAAGCAGCGCTCGGCTGCACGCGCGGCTGGATTCGCTTTTGCTTGCCGCGGACGGGGACTGGTATGCTGCCATCAAACAAATCGGTGGCCCTTCGCTTTATCAGTTCAACCCATATGCATCTTTCCATCCTGCATCTACCATCAAGGTCCCCATCGCCATGGCGTTTTATCGGTGGCTGGAAGAGCAAGACATTGACGATTGGGAGGATTATCTCCTCGAGCATGGGGCCGGCGGTCGCAGCTATGCGAGCCTGCTTAGGGCCATGCTGGTGGATTCAGAAGAGGAAGCCACCGAGACCTTAGTTGAGGACCTGGGAGTTGCCTGGCTGGAAGAAACCTGGGCAAGCTGGGGATTGAAGGCGACGCACATCGAGCCCAGGCGCAGCTCGGCCAGTGAACTCCTCAACTTGTTCGAGGATCTCTACAACGGCAAGCGCCTGACCGCGGCCGGCAATGAAGCCATCATGAAATATATATCCACCTACACCGCGAACGATGCTACGCGGATCGGCCTGCTGCGACCAAGGTTGCCACAAGGAAGCGTGATCTACAACAAGCGCGGCTCGTTGGTTGAATGGCCGCGGGTGGTGGCTGACTCTGCCATTATTGAACTACCAGATTCAGCCTATACTTTCACTCTGCATGGACTGGGCAGAGGACAGGCAACTTACGAAAGTCTGGGAAACACACTTGCCTCTGCGGTCCTGATCTTTGGTGATTTCCTGACCGGGTTGAGTGCCAGCTAAGAAAAACATACCTTGCGACAGTTTTCACAACCAAACTATATAATCTTCCAGATGTTTACTGCAAGAAGGGCCATTTGGTTGGGTTTTCTTGGATACAGCCTGCTGTTGTCTGCCTGCGGCCCGCAAACAGCAGAACTGCCAACCCCGGCGAATTCGACGCCTTCGCTGACACCAAGCCTTGTTCCCACTGAGACCCTGGTTCCCTCAACACCATTGCCCACGCGCCCAGCCTATGAGCCGGGCACGCTAGTGGAATACATCGCGCAAAACGGGGACAACCTCATCGCATTAGCGGCTCGTTTCAACACAACCATTGAAGAAATCCGCGCGGCAAATCCGATCATCCCGGATAGCGCAACCACGCTGCCTGCCGGCATGCCTATGCAGATCCCGATCTATTACCGCGCCTATTGGGGCTCGGCGTATCAAATTATTCCGGATTCGCATTTTGTAAACGGGCGCGCGGTGATCGATTTCGACACTCGGGCTTTCGTCGATGTGCAACCCGGCTGGCTGAAAAATTACCGCGAGTACGCGTACGGGTTGCAGCGGACAGGAGCAGGACTGGTGGATGTGGTCGCTACCAATTTCAGCGTAAGCCCGAAGCTTTTGTTGGCGCTACTGGAATTCCAGGCAGGGGCGCTCAGCCAGCCAGTCAAAGATCCCGATCTCACTTATCCCCTTGGGTATGAGCGCCGAGGATATGGATCGGTGTATTTACAGCTGGTATGGGCGGCCAACCAATTGAACAATGGCTACTATGCATGGCGCAATGGCAAGCTGATTGAATTCGACCTGAGCGATGGAACTATTTACCGCCCTGACCCATGGCAGACCGCAGCCTCAGTGGCGCTGCAGATGTATTTCAACGAAGCGTTGCCATCCGATGAATTCGAGTTTGCCATTTCACCCGAAGGGCTGGCCTACACTTATGCGTCTCTCTTTGGAGACGCATGGCAAGGCGATACGGCCCATCTCCCGGGCAGCCTTGCGCAGCCCGAATTCCAGCTGCCATTTTCCTCCGGTGACGTTTGGGCATTAACTGGCGGGCCACACACAGGTTGGGGACATGGTGAGCCCTGGGCTGCATTGGATTTCGCTCCGGGCGAAGGCAAGGGCTGCTTCGGCAGCAAGTTGTGGGCAACGGCAATTGCGGATGGAACCGTAGTGCGCACAGAAACAGGTGTAGTTGTTCTGGATTTGGATGGTGATAACGACGAGCGTACCGGATGGGCAATCTTTTATCTGCACCTTGGGAAAATAGATAAGGCTCGCGTGGGAGACCACTTATTGGCCGGGCAACCGATAGGCCACCCTTCATGCGAAGGCGGCGAATCTACAGGCACCCATGTACACATTGCCCGCAAATACAATGGCGAATGGATCGAAGCCGCGGGGTCCATTCCCTTTGTGATGGAGGGCTGGGTTCCCCAGGAAGCCGGCGCCCCGTACGGTGGCACACTCACAAGGCTTGGCTATCAGGTGCGGGCCTGCACCTGTTCGGATGCGGCCAGCGCAATCACCTCGGCGGCGGCGGCGGTACCGCTTCCCACCCCCGAAATTCAGTCAACTGAAATTACATCAAATCATTAGAAGGTGAGGCAGCGACTAAGGGGCCATGATTTCATAGCGCGTCTCGATCTCTACGCTGGCTTTCAGCATGTTCTGCACAAGACAATATTTCTCAGAGGAAAGTTGGATGGCGCGCTCAACCGCGCTGGGGTCGATGTTTGCTCCGGTAACCAAATATTCAATCAGGGCACGGGTCCATACTTTGGGGTGCTCATCTTTTTTCTGAGTGGTCACGCGCACCTGTAATTTCTGAACATCTTGTTGTTTCTTTCGCAGGATGGAGACAACATCCATGCCCGTGCATCCGCCCAACCCTATAGCCACCAACTCCTCTGGCGCGAAACCATCGCCTCCGCCACCCACGTCCCTGTATGCGCACAGATCGACTGAATGCCCACTGGGCGCCGTGCCCTTGAAACTCAAACCCTGTTTCCAATCAAGGGAAACTTGCATGTTAGGTAACCTCCATGTTTCACTATTATAGATTGGCGGCAGCCATCCTTTCTTACTTACCTGATTGGTTTTTCGCAAATCTCCGTTAAAATGCCTCGGGATTTCCCACGTGATTCCAATTAAGCTACAGATTTCAGGGTTTCTGTCATATCGCGATCCGGCCGAACTGGATTTCAGCAAATTCGAGCTGGCCTGCATCTCAGGGCCCAACGGAGCGGGCAAGTCTTCGTTGCTCGATGCGATCACCTTTGCCCTGTTCGGACAGGCGCGCGCCCGCGGCGACGCGCTGATCAACTCACACAAAGATGTAAACGCGGCTCAAGTAACCTTTACCTTCAGCTACGAAGGCAACACCTATCGCGTTCAGCGTACCACGCCGCGTGACGAACGCAGCTTGCTGGAGTTCCACATCCGGAATAAAGAGGGCAAATGGAAAGCCTTGACGGAACATACCCTGCGTGAAACTGAAACGCTGATCCGCAAGACATTGCGCCTGGATTATGAAACATTCGTCAACGCGTCTTTTTTTCTACAAGGTAAAGCGGATCAATTCACTCAGCAGAACCCGTCAGACCGCAAGCGCATCCTCAGCAGCGTACTGGGCTTAGAGATCTGGGATCAGTACCGGCTGAAAGCTGCCGAGCGCCGTAAGGCGCTCGAAGACCAGATCGCTGTGCTGCAGGGTCGTCTCCAGGAGATAGTCGCCGAGCTTGGAGAGGAGGCGCAGCGCAAACAGCGGCTCAAAGAGCTGCAGGCGCAACTCGATAGCCTGAGCAAAGCACGTGCAACCCAGGAACGTGCACTGGAAGAACTGCGGGCGCGCGCCGCCGCAATTGAACAGCAATCCACCCTCGTGGCCACCTTGGCGGCAAGCGTGGAACGCGGCCAGGCGCTGTTGGTTGATTTGACAACCCGGCTAAGTGAGCGGCAGGCAGAACAGGCAGGCTTCGCCGATCTACTGGGGCGTTCCAAGGAAATCGAACAGGCTTACAAAGCCTGGCAAACCGCCCGCGACGAGTTGACCCAATGGGACGCGATTGCCAGCCGCTTCCGGGAACAGGAACTCAAACGCAGCGGGCCGCTGGGTCAAATTGAGGCCGAACGTGCGCGTCTCGAGACGGAATTGGAGGCGTTGGAAGGGGAAAGGGCAAATCTGGAATCGTTGCAAGCCAGCCAGTCTGCTCTGCAAGAAGAACACAAATCTTTACAGGAAGAACTTGCCAAAACAGAAAAAGAAATCGCCAACCGTTCAAAATTGGAAGAAAACCTCAAGAAAGAGCGTGAAGAAGAAACTCGGGTAAAGACAGCCAACCCAATCATGATGGCTGAGATGAAGACATTGCGGGCCAAGATTGATCTGATGGAAGAGGCCAAAGGGTCGGCCGACTGCCCCACCTGCGGGCAGCCGCTGACCGAAGCGCACCGCGCCTCGGTGATCGCCGAGTTGACCAAAGAGGGCAAATCCGTAGCCGCCAAGTATCGCGCAAATGAAAAAGCGGTGGTCGATACGGCGAAACGCGTCGAACAACTAGAACAATCTTTAGCGGGGCTCAGCCAAAAAGAAGAAGATCTGCGCGCCAAAAAACTAAATGAAGGGCAGTTGCAGAGTCGATTGGAAGAAATGGAAGCGGTCGCGAAGGAGTGGAAGAAAAAACGCGGCCCGCGCCTCGAAGAAATCCTGGCGAGGCTGGAAAAAGAAGATTACGCTCTTCAGGCGCACAAAGAACTGGCCGCTTTCGACGCCGAGCTGAAAGCCACCGGTTACGATGCCACCGAGCACGACGCGGCGCGCAAACGCGAACAAGGGACCCGGGCTGCCGAGGAGGATCAGCGCGCCTTGGAGCAAGCGCGGGCAGCCTCCAAACCGTTGGAGCGCGAAATCAAGGATTTACAGAAACAAATAACTACTCAGGAAAAGGAACTGGCTGCCCAAGAGGAATCGCACCGGCAAGCCGCGGAGGCGCTCGCCTCCGTCCAGACGGGGTTGCCGGACTTGCAAAGCGCCGAGCGCGCCATGCTGGAAATGCAGGAGCAAGAAAACAAAACGCGAGCGTCATTAGGGGCTGCCCAGCAGGAGGTCGAGGTGCTGGATACTCTGCGCGCCCGCCGTAAGGACTATGAAGCTCAGCGAGAAGAACTGGGAGCCCAGGTGAGCCAGTTTCAGGCGCTTGAGCGCGCCTTTGGTAAAGACGGCGTGCAGGCTATGCTCATCGAGCAGGCTCTCCCCCAGATTGAGACCAAGGCAAACCAGATCCTGGATCGACTTAGCGCGGGTGGAATGAACATTCGTTTCGTCACTCAAGAGCAATACAAAGACTCCAAACGCAAGGACTTGCGTGAAACGCTGGACATCCAGATTAGCGATGGCGCCGGGACCCGGGAATACGAAATGTTCTCAGGCGGCGAAGCTTTTCGCATCAACTTCGCCATCCGGCTGGCCCTCTCCGAGGTGCTGGCGCAGCGCGCCGGGGCCCGGCTGCAGACGCTGGTGGTCGATGAAGGCTTCGGCAGCCAGGACGAAGCCGGACGCCAGCGCTTGATCGAAGCTATCAATATGGTGAGACAGGATTTCGCCAAAATCCTGGTTATCACTCACGTCGAAGCGCTAAAGGACGCTTTCCCCACAAAAATCGAGGTGGAGAAAGGCGCCAGGGGCTCAACGGTGCGGGTTATCTAATTGCCATGCGGACTATTCATTCGCAATTTCTCCAGGAGATCAACATGCCAGGTAAGCGCGCTCCAGCACAAATCAAGGCGACATCGTTAAACGATTACCTGGAAATCATGAGCAAAGCAGTTTTCCAAAGCGGCATATCATGGAAAGTAGTCGAAAACAAATGGCCGGGGATTCGGGAGGCGTTTGACAATTTTGATGTTCAACAGGTGGCTGATTATGACGAACGCGATTTCCAACGCTTGAGCCAAGACAGACGCGTGATCCGCAATTACCGGAAGTTGGTCGCCATCGCGCACAATGCCAGGAAAATCCTGGAGCTGAACGAGGAGCATGGTTCATTCCAAAAGTACATCCGGTCGCACGGCAACTTTGAAAACACGATTAAGGCCCTTCAATCAGAATTCAAATTCCTGGGACCATTTGGCACGTATTACTTTTTGTATATTGTGGGTGAAAAGGTACCTTCGCACGAAGCCTTTCGTGAAAAATATGGAAAAAATTAGACTTCCCTTCAGTTATAATTTTCGTTAGCCCCCTACAAAACTGGTTTTATCATGCTAAACAAAATTGCGGGTATCGAAGCGCGTTTCCATGAAATCGAAAGGGAACTGACCAATGCGTCGGGAAACTACCAACGCGTCGTCGAGCTCTCCAAGGAACGCGCTGAAATCGAAGACATCGTTGCCAGGGGCGCTGAATACCGCCAGGCCTTGAAGAGCTACCGGGAAGCCAAAGAACTGGTGGGCGCCGATGACACGGAACTGGCCCATCTTGCCTACCTAGAACTCGAAGAACTGGCGCCCAAGATCGAAAAACTGGAAAGCGAGATCAAGAGCCTGCTGCTGCCAAAAGACCCCCGCGATAAGCGTAACGTGATCGTGGAAATCCGCGCCGGCGCCGGGGGCGACGAAGCCGGCATCTTCGCCGCCGATCTCTACCGCATGTACACGCGCTACGCCGAGCGGCATAGCTGGAAGACCGAGTTACTCAGCTCGAATCCGACCGGTGTGGGCGGTTTCAAAGAGGTCACCTTCCTGATCAAGGGGAAGGGGGCGTTTTCTCGGTTGAAACATGAATCCGGGGTCCATCGCGTCCAGCGGGTTCCAACCACCGAGGCGCAAGGCCGCATTCATACCTCCACGGCCACGGTGGCTGTGCTGGCCGAAGTTGACGAAGTGGAAATCAAAATCCCCGACAGCGATATCAAGATGGACGTATACCGGTCAGCGGGCGCAGGCGGCCAGAACGTGCAGAAGAATGCCACCGCCGTACGGCTCACCCATCTACCCACCGGCATCGTGGTGCAATGCCAAGATGAGCGCTCACAGCTGCAAAACCGGCAGCGAGCCATGGCCATTTTGCGCGCCCGTCTTTATGAAATCGAAGAAGAAAAGCGACGCGCCGAGATCGAGAAAACGCGCCGCTCGCAGGTGGGCACCGGTGAACGCTCCGAGAAGATTCGAACATATAATTTTCCTCAATCGCGGCTCAGCGACCACCGCTTCGGGTTTACCTCGCATAATTTGCCTGCACTGCTAGATGGCGATCTGGACGAACTGCTCGACGAGTTGGCCACCGCGGATGAAGCCGAGCGCCTGGCAGCTGCGGGAGCATAAGAGAGAAGTGGAGCGAACCGCGTTGTTTATCGGCCTTGCTCTTACCGCACTCTTGCTTGCTGCCTGCGCAGCCCCGACTCCGGTGGTCGAAGGTATCTCAGACCTTGAGCACGCACAGCAGACGTTGATCGATTTCTTTTCGCTGCTGAGCAATGGCGAATACGCCGAAGCGGTGGAACGTTTTGCGGATGACGCCGATACGCAATTCTTCGAAACCGCACAGCAAAACAACCCAGAAGTTGACCACAACGATCTGGCCGCGTTGATGGAAGCTGCGTGCACTTTCCAGCTAAGATGCATGGAGATTTTGCAGGTGGTCAGTGGCGAGCAGGTATCGGAAACAGAATTCGTTTTCGTGGCCGAGTTTGCCAACCCAGACGGCACCTTGTTCGTGCTAGGTCCGTGCTGTGGGGCCGACGAGACGGAGATGCCACCTGTATCGCAGTTCGAGTACATTGTGGAGAAAGTGGACGACGAATTCCTGGTGCACGGCAGCCGGGTGTACGTGCCTTGAGGCCCCTCACCCCCGTCCCCTCTCCCATATAGTGGGAGAGGGTGCCTTGAGTTGAGAGGAAAAAGGGCGACGCTTGTACGTCGCCCTTTTTCCTCCTATTCAAATTGGATAACGCCTAAAAAGGTTTGAAGATCATCAACCAGATAATCAATGCATAGCCGCCAAGGCCAACGATCATCATCGTTCGCGGACGGGTGGCGGCGACAAAATCGAGGATTTCTTTCTGAGGACGTTGTTTTTCCACGGGCTGTGGTTTACCCCGGATCATATATTCCATACCAAGCATCTTGCGCAGTGGGTGATAAATCGTTCCGCCTAGGCTGAACATCCAGCCAGCGATGCCAATGAGGAGCACTAGTGAGGTCCAGATCCACAGCGTCCCCCACCAGCCGCCCAGAAAGCCCGAGACGATCCCTGCGACCAACAAGACAATTAGTGAGAGCATCATGGTCGGCCAGCCCGCGGCTGAGATATCCATGAGGACTTTCATGCGTTCAAGGTCCTTGGTTTGCTTGAGTTGGTAAGCAACGAACACCGACGCGCCGTGTCCTAATAGGAACATGAAGCCAGCTAAGACATGAATGTACTTTATCCAAACGGCTAATGATGTAAGCAATTTGCACTCCTTGATTGCGAAAATCCGGCATATTAAAACACAGCTTTTTATAAGTCCAACCTGCGAAGGTTTTCTTGTTCACCGATTTAGTAGTAAGGTCTAAATGCTCGTCTGCTACAATCCCGCGAATGGTTCCATTGACAATTGAGTGCGCATTGGAAGAGGGCCTCAAACGAATGGCCGTGGTTAGCGAATCGACGACCTCGGACACGCTGGTTCTGCTTGCACACGCACTGGGAAAAGAGAAAACGTGGCTCTTCGCACACCGTGACCAGAAGCTAAACGAAAACGAACAGGAGCGCTGGCAAGCAGCATTGGACACTTACGCAATGGGCGTCCCGCTGCCCTATGTAATCGGCGAGTGGGAGTTTTACGGCCTCAAGCTAAAAGTAACGCCCGCCGTGTTGATTCCGCGGCCGGAAACCGAACTGCTGGTGGAAAGCGGACTGCGCTGGCTGGGGGCGCATCCCGGTCGCCGGCGAGCCTTGGATGTGGGCACCGGATCCGGATGCATTGCTGTTGCACTGGCAGCCAATGTTCCTGACCTTCGGCTAACAGCCACGGAAATTTCGCATGAAGCGCTCGAAGTGGCAAGGGCAAACATCGAGCGTTACCAGCTTTCCCAGCGGGTGAATCTGGTTGAAACGAATCTAATGGATGGCATTCAAGAACCATTCGACCTGATTTCTTCCAACCTCCCATACATTCCAGACGAGCGATTACCCTATCTTGAAGTATCCAGGTGGGAGCCGGGCGTTGCGCTGGGCGGCGGGCCTGACGGGTTGCGCTTCATCCAGCCGTTTCTGGAGCAAGCAGCGACCAGGCTAAGCCCGAGAGGTGTAGTGCTGGCCGAGATCGACGCACCATTGGAAGACCCGGTGCAAAAACTCGCCGGGTCACACTGGCCGGGGGCGCATATAGCTGTTCGCAAAGATCTCGCCGGCTTGCCCCGACTCTTAGTGGTTGATAATGATCCGTGAACTGATGCAACAATCATCTTTGTAACCAAATGCAAAAAGCTGGGCACATGCTATGATTTCAATTACATCAATGCAAACCCTGCGAATCTCCGCCGCAAAAAAAATTTGGATCGATAAGGCGCTTAAAACTCTAGATGCAGGAGGGACGGTCGCCTTCCCCACCGACACCGTATATGGTGTCGGCGTGCGTGTGTTCGACTTGGTCGGCATTGAGCGCCTGTATGCGATCAAAGAGCGCGAGCGAACCAAGGCCATCGCCGTGTTGATCGCCAACACAGGCCAGCTATCAATTATCGCCCAGGCAAACAAAGCGGCCATAAAGTTGGCCGAACGTTTTTGGCCTGGAGCTCTAACTTTGGTTCTTCGGCGCCAACCTGAGGTGCCGGAGTCGCTGGCTCAGGGACCCACAGTTGGCGTTCGAGTGCCGAACCATGCAGTAGCCAGGAAACTGCTGTCGGCCGCTGGTCCCATGGCGGTCACTTCGGCCAACTTGTCAGGCAGCAAAAACACTCTGAACGCTGACTCGGTGATGGAGCAGCTGGATGGCCGCATCGAACTATTAATCGATGGCGGGCAGACTCCTGGCGACAGGCCTTCTACGGTGGTGGATCTGTCAGGCGAAGACCCCAGGCTGCTTCGAGCCGGTCCCATAACGGAGGCCGAAATTATTTCTGCGATTACCGGCTGAGACCGGGTAATTCCCCCGCTACACCTGGCGTTTATTATTGCTTTTAATGCTCATCTAACCCGAATCTTAGCGAGATTTTAGGTTAAGGGACTAGGATAAAAGCAACAGTTGAGATCTCCTCCTCACTACTAAACCGCACTCGTGCAGCCAGCCGGGTGCGGTTTGGGCTTAATAGTCCGTTACGAATTCAAAAGTTAACAGTTTCCGTACTTCCTCTCCCTTATAATCCCCTTCCATGAGCAAATGGGGATCCCTTTTGACCCGCTATCGAGTCCCATTAGTATTGTTCGCCGCTTGTGTGGCAGCTTACGCGCTGTTTGCGCCCAGTCTGGGTTTTTATTGGGACGGCTGGCCCTTTGTCTGGATTAGCGAAACATACGGATCTGAGGGGTTAACCCGATATTTTTCCACCAACCGGCCGTTCTGGGGCTGGCTTTATCAGCTAACCACACCTTTGATCGGATCGTCCATAATCCTGTGGCAACTATTTGGAGTGATCACGCGGTGGTTCAGCGGGATCGCATTTTGGGCGTTGCTCAAACGCCTCTGGCCAAAACAGCCTGAAGCCGTAAACTGGGCAGCCTTGCTTTTCGTCCTTTATCCGGGATTCAGCCAGTCGCCCATCGCCAACATGTACGGGCATTTTTATGTGGTGCTCGCGCTGGCTCTGGTTTCACTGTGGCTGCATATCGGGATTGCTCAGGGCTCGGTCGAGACGGAAAAAGGCCATCGAAGCGATTTTGTGCACCGGAAAACTCTTCCCAGCATCGCGGCGCTGGGCATGGCCACCTACGCACTGTTTGCCAACGAGTACTTCTTTGGCCTGGAGCTGTTGCGGCCTGTGCTCCTTTTTCTCGTCCTACCTGGGGGGACGATCGACAGACGTTTCAAGCAGGTTTGCCGTCTATGGTGGCCCTATGCAGTAATGATCCTGCTCTATGCCTATTGGCGCATCTTCATTCTCGGTTTCCATACTTACGACCTGGGCATCGCAACAGAAGCGGCTCCTTCCCAAACAATTTTCTCACTTGGGCTAAAGGTAATAAGCGAGATTCTCTTAAGCGGGATAGTCGCATGGGGTGTTCCAATTGCCAGGCTTCTGCAGTCAGATTGGGCTTCGCGTTTCACCCTGCTTGCCGCAGCTATTCTTCCCCTCGCGGCGATTTGGTTCTTTTTCGCTCTCCGTGATCGGCCGGATGGGCAAGCGAATTTTGCCCGCTCGGCCATCGCCCTCGGTTTCATTACACTGGTTGTATCGGGTCTGCCTGTTTGGGCAATCGGCCTGCCGATGCGGTTCGCCTTTCCCAATGACAGGCTCACCTTGCCGATGATGGCGGGGGCATCAATTCTGTTAGTAGGGCTCGTTGCTTTGCTCCGCTGGCCCACCGTTCGCCGAGGCCTTCTGGCTATTCTGGCAGGTTGCGCGCTGGCGTTCCAATTGCTGGTCGGCGTCGATTATCGAGACGATTGGAGATACCAGCTCTCCTTTTTCTGGCAATTGACCTGGAGGGCGCCGCGCGTCCAGCCTGGGACCACTTTCGTTTTGCATGAACTCGAAGTAATGCACCTAACCGACAATTCCCTGGTGGCGCCGCTGAATTGGCTTTACGCTCCGGGAAACAAAGATGATGAACTGGATTATTACGCGGCTGATATCCTACTCAGAACGCGGCCCGGAAGTTTTCTTTATCCGCTGGAAGCGGGACGCCCAATTAACACAAATAATCTTGTGGCGGATTTTCATGGATCAACGGACCGGATGCTTACGATCTTATTCAGGCCGCCGGGTTGCCTGCGAGTTCTTGACCCTGTCTATGATTTCGGCTATCCACAACTGCCCGATGGATTAAAGGAAGCGGTGCCACTATCTAACCCAGCCGGTCTTATTATCGCCGGTGCAACCATAGAGCCCGCGGCCATTTTTGGTTCCGAACCATCCCACGAAAGTTGGTGCTACTTTTTTCAACTGGCCGACCTTGCCCGCCAGCAGGGGAATTGGGCCAGAGTAGCCGAATTGGGGGACGAAGCATTTGCCCTAGAGGATAATCCTAACCATGCCACAGAGCTTCTTCCATTTATTGAAGGTTATGCGATGACCGGCCGCTGGACCCTCGCCGAAAAACTTACCCGGCAGACGTTGGATACCAATCGCTTTACCGAAACAATGCTTTGTTCGCTGTGGCAACGCGTCCAGGCAAACGCTCCTTCACCGGATATGAATACGGCAGAAGCTATGTTGGCGCTGGTATGTAATTAGACCCGAACCAAGAACCGGGTTTTTTGAACAAACAATTCCCTCCCTTTACTCTTGTTATTGGATTATCCTTTAATTATGGCTAGCCCGACAAATCCTCGCCGCCTCAAATCACTTACTATCGTCATCCCTGTCTACAATGAGGGTGAGGTGGTTCGAGAGTTTCACCGTCAGTTGAATGATGTAATCGGCGACCTGCGGCAACAGACCGCCGTCATCTATATCGACGACGGCTCTGAGGATAAGACCCCGACAGTATTGGAGGCGATAGCCGCCCGTGATCCCAAAGTGGGCATAGTAAGCTTAAGTCGTAATTTCGGTCACCAGGCGGCATTGACCGCGGGATTGTCACTGGCCGATGCCGATGCCATCATTTCCATGGATGGCGATGGACAAAATCCACCCAATCTGATTCCGGAAATGATCAAACGGGCCGAAGCTGGCTACGATATTGTGCAGACCAAACGTGAAGGACCTTCGGGTCAGGGTGGATTGAAAGAACTCACATCCAGGTTGTTTTATTGGTTCATTAACTTGATCAGTGGTACACCTATTGCTCCCGGAGTGGCCGATTTCCGGCTACTGACTCGCCCGGCGGCAAACGCCCTGCGTCAAATGCCAGAATATCATCGCTTTCTCCGCGGGATGACAGCCTGGCTAGGGTTTTCCTCTATAACGCTGCCTTACAAGATCGGTCCGCGCTTGGGCGGGCGTAGCAAATACTCCTTCAAAAGAATGCTGCGCCTGGCCATTGACGCCATCTTTTCATTCACGCTTCGACCCCTGTATCTAATGATAGGCATTGGGGGCTGCTTTATCCTGTTTGCTTTTGCTGAGCTGGTCTATGTGTCCTCCTTTTGGTTGCGGGGTCTTGGGCACTTGCTGGCACCTGGCTGGTCTTCTTTGATGTTTGTGATCCTGTTTGTGGGCGGAACGACGATGGTCAGCCTGGGAATTGCCGCCACATACATAGGCTTCATTTTTCAAGAAATCAAGGGTCGGCCGATATACGTGATCCGCGATTTTCGCAAACCCGGCAAGAAGAAATCCAAAACGGGTCCCAATCGTTGACGCTTTCTATTTACGCTTCTTTCAGGCGATCGAGGTAACCTCGTCCGCGGGGCGAGATGCGATAACCGACTTCCAAGCTTTCAGTAAGGCCAAGCTCTTTGAGTTGGCGTACTCTGTGCTTAAAAGCGTATTTTTCCATTCCCATTTTGTCAGCCAATTTGCTAGCACGCACCGCTTCGTTACTGGCGATTAGATTCAATACTTTTCTGGTCCAGGCGCCTCCGCGCTCATAGCCTTTCAGTTTTTTCCTGATCGCTTCGAAATCCTCGTCTGTAAGATCGGCATCTTCGCGCAGTTGAATACGAGGGTCTTCGCCGCCGTATTTCAGTCGAATGCGAAAAAGCTGCCCGTGGGTTATCGAGCCAAGGTCCTTCATCAATTCAGATTTGGAACGATAACCGGCATTGGCGACATCCGTGCCAGTGATCTCAATATCCATGATGGGTTCGACGGAAACCACTTCCACCACGCCAACGGGAGTGCGCATGCGAGTCCCCGGTTTCACCCGCGGCTGCGTCCAGCGCCGGAAGGCAGTGCGTAGCTCGCCTTTGCGTAAGCCTGCCAGGAAATCTTCCCGAAATAACATAATTATTGCGCCGGCGTAAACCGTTGAAAGAATTCGATCGATCGTTCGATCAGCAATGTGTCCAACGATCCATAAAAGGTGTGGGGCATGTTGTGATACGAAAAACACTCCACCAATTTACCCAGGGCCAGCAACTGGGCGCACAGTTCATCTGACCATGCAGGCGGCACTACTTCGTCAATGTCGCCATGGTGAATGCTGACCGATACAGAAATGCGGTCGTAGAAATTGATCGGCGATATGGCCTGCAACGCCTCTTCGGGCGCCGTCAGTTCCTCGCTGCCTCGCTCGCCATCGGAGAGAACGTCTCGGATCCACTCGAAGTTGCGGAGCTCGTCGCCACTCATGGCAGCGTAGAGCACGGCACCTTGAACATCGGCGCCTACCGTGAGAACCCGCAGGGCAATCCCTCCGCCCATGCTATGGCCCCACAAGAAAATAGCGTCCGGGTTGGCTGTCTGTAGCAGACCTGGTTGTCCCACCTGAGCGTTCACCTCGGCGATCAGGTTGAGAATATCGATGGCAAAGCCCACACGAAATTCGTTGGGACCAAAATCCGAGGGCGCATAGTTGCGATAATTGGGGTGGATGACGAGATAGCCTGCGCTAGCAAATGAGGCTGCATACCTCGCGCTATATGTTTCGATTTGGTAACCCACGGGGTCTACATATCCATGCAGCAAAATGATGACTGGAAAGAGGCCATCGCCAAAAGGAAGGTCCAAAAAGCCGTTGATGGTCAACCCATCGCTAGAATAGCTGATTAAGTGGCGACTGAAATTTGTCGACTCGCTCATTACTCCCAGATCGACAACTTGTCCATCACCGTAGTTGCGCGCCGCAAGGGCATCGATAGTCAACGCGGCATAGGGATTTGGCGTCGGAGATGGAGTTGCAGCAGGCGCAGATGTGGCAGTGTTAGATAGAGCCTGAAATGGCGTTGTCTGGAGGACTTCCGAGGTTGGCAGGCTGGTACTCGGCGAGCAAGAAGGCAAAAAGAGGGCGAAGGATAGAAGCAAAATTAATTTGCGCGTCATTTAGAGATGGGGCATCAGGCTCTTAGGCGAGTGATATTTGTCCCTACAGAGTCGTTACTGGCTATGAGAGACTTCGGGTGTAATTTTAGCCGCCCGGAGACTTATCCGTGAAGCTTCGGGAAGGAGTATTTATGGCAAAGAAAACTATGGTCAAGACTCGAAACAATGATCGTAAAGTCAAAGACGATTTGATCGATCACTTGAACGAGGATCTGTCCGGCGAATTGGATGCACTCGCCCAATATATAACTTACGCTGCCAAAGTGACCGGCCCCTACCGCCCCGAACTATCCGCTTTCTTTATCGACGAAGTTCCTGATGAGCAGCGCCACGCCCAGTTCCTGGCCAACAAGATCGTGGCCCTGGGAGGCGAACCCAGCACGGAAGCCCGCATCGTCAAGGAAGCCATAACCAATCAGGAGATGCTGGAAGCCGTCCTCGAAGCCGAGCAACGCGCCGTGCGCGATTACACACTGCGCTCCCTGGAAGCCGAGGAATTCGGCGACAAGGGCCTGGCTGTCGAGTTGGAGAATATCGTCAGCGACGAAACCGGTCACGCCGAAGAGACTGATCGCATCTTGCGCGATTGGCCCATGTAGCGGTTTACGAGAGATTCCTCTCCTCCGATCGGCCGCCGCGTACTCCCGCGGCGGCCTTGTTTAATGTCAGCTTTGCAAGGGTCCAGGAAAGCCTTTTTTTCCGTTGCGTGCGAGAGCCTGTCCCAGCCACCGCCTGAGCGAGGCGAATGGGAGCCGCTCTGCGTCGACGGGGAAAGCAATATTCAAGCGCTTCGCAAGCCATTGCCTCATTACGACTATAATTCGGCCTCGGCGCCCGACTTGGGCGCCATCCCTGCGCCCGGAGGCCGGATGGCTCGCACCAAACTCATCATGAATCCCAACGCGGACATGGGCAATGCCTGGCGGCAGGCGCTGGATCTGCGCCCGATCGTCGAAGAGCACGGCGGCGGAGATTGGGCCGGCACCGTGTATCCCATGCATGCGAAGGAGTTGGCTCATCAAGCCGGGTTGGACGGCTACGAGCTGGTGATAGCTGTGGGTGGCGACGGCACAGTGCACGAAGTCATCAATGGAATCATGTCGCTGCCCGCCGAGAAGCGCCCGCGCTTTGGTGTGGTCCCCATGGGTTCCGGCAACGATTTTGCGCACGCGGCGGGAGTCGAAGCCAGACCCGAAGCGGCCATGGTGCAAGCTCTAACCGGCAAACCGCACAGGATAGACATTGGCCTCATCGAAGACGAGCATGGCCGAAAGGAGTATTGGGACAACTCTGTGAATATCGGCTTTGGCGGCTCTGTAAATATTTACTCGCACACCCTGCCGCTGGTGCGCGGATTTCTGATGTATTTCTTGGCGGTGCTGGGTGTCATGATCCGTCGTTACGACGTCCTGCCGATGAAAATCAAGAGCGATGGCGAACATTGGCAGGAGGAGCTCATGATGCTGGCCGTATGCAATGGACCGCGCGAAGGTCGCGGGTTCCAAACCGCGCCCGGCGCCGTGATCGATGATGGCCTCCTTAACTACACTGCGGTGAAGAAAGTTTCTCGGCCCATGATGTTCCGTTTGATCCCAGAATTCATGTCAGGGAGCCAGGGCAAATTCGAACAGGTGCGTATGGGTAAAATCAAGGTGATTGAGATCGACTGCGAGGTGCCGCTCACCCTGCATACCGATGGAGAGACCTGGGCTGGGTTTAGCAGCAACGTTCACCACCTGAAGATCTCTGTCTTGCCTGGCGCGCTGGAACTCATGCGGCCAGATAAGAAAACCATAGAATGACACTATGCCTAGCCTGGCGCAAAGTCTGGAAGGCCAGGATTTTGGCCACTTGCTAATCGTCGCAGAAAGCTGGGGGATCGATCTAAGGGCGAACGATGTTCGCAACGCTGTTATTCATCTTTGCGAAGAGATACCTGACCAAATCGCAAAAAAATGGGGTGATTTGCCCGCCAACACGCAAACGGTGCTGAAGGAATTGGCTGCGCAAGGAGGCAGAATGGCCTGGGCGCAGTTCACGCGCGCATTTGGCGAGGTCCGTGAAATGGGGCCAGGAAGACGGGACAAAGAGCAGCCGCATCGCCATCCAGTTTCTGAAGCCGAGAGGCTATGGTATCGAGCGCTAGTGGGCCGCGCCTTTCTAGACACCGCCGAGGGCTTGCAAGAGTTTGCATTTGTCCCAGATGATCTGTTAGCGAAGCTCCCGCATGCCAAATTCCAAGACGGTCAATCCTTCGGCCGGCTGGCGCGCCCGGAGGAACGGGCGCATCAGATACCGGCGTCGGACCGCATCCTAGATGAAGCATGTACGCTGCTGGCGGGCTTGCGCATCGGTCTCAGCGGCGACCAGCTGAAGGAAGCCGAACCCTGGCGAATGCCCATCCCAGTGATGATGGCGCTGCTAACTGCAGCGAGAATCCTGGGAGAGGATGGCAAACCGATTCCTGAAGCGACTCGGCGGTTTCTGGAAGTCGACCGAGGAAAAGCCCTGGCCTTGTTAGCACGTACTTGGTTGGATGGTGACGAGGTCAACGATTTGCGCCTCATGCCAGGTTTGATTGCTGAAGGGAATTGGGAAAACCATCCCGCCCAAACTCGGCAAAAGGTGGTGACCTTCGCCCGCACCGCACCGGCCAACCAATGGTGGAGTATCTCGGCGTTACTTGCAGACATCAAAATCCGAGAGCCAGACTTCCAGCGCCAGGCCGGTGACTATGATTCTTGGTACCTGCGCGACAAAGCCAACGGGGAATATCTGCGCGGCTTCGAAACGTGGGAGGCAGTGGACGGCGCCTTGGTAGCCTATCTCCTCCGCGGGCCGCTTCATTGGCTGGGATTCCTTGACTTGGGCCTGCCTTCTGAGCAGCCAGCATCCCTTCCCGGCGCCCTGGGTGAGGAGATAGGGGCAAGTGCTGCAACGGCATTCCGCTGGAGCCGGTGGGCAGAAGCGCTGCACAACGGCCAGGCGCCGATTGGATTGAAGGTTGAAGGTTTGAGGTTGAAAGTTGATTCTCGCGGCAATGTATTTATCCCTCCTTTGGTGCCACGAACTATTAGATACGTGATTGCGCGCTTTTGCGATTGGTTGCCGAAACAGAAAGATACCTACCGCTACCAGATTACGACGCGCGCCCTTGAACGGGCGCGCCAACAGGGCCTGGAAGCGCGGCAATTAATAGGCCTGCTGAAAAGCTATAGCTCGAGTTCGTTGCCACCCAACCTACTCCAGGCATTAAAGCGCTGGGAACAACAAGGTGTCCAGGCGCGCATCGAAGCCATGCAGGTGCTGCGGCTGAATTCTGCAGGGGCGCTAAAGGCTTTGCGCGCCTCCCGTGCTGCGCGCTATCTTGGTGAGCCTCTAGGTCCAACCAGCATCGCGGTAAAGCCGGGTTCGGGACCACAGATATTGCAGACATTAATCGAACTGGGATATCTGGGAACCCTTGGCGAAGGAGAATAGAATCAGTGTTTATCTGTGTCCATCTGTGGATCAAATGAAGTGGCCTCTCGAACCTGGCAAGATTCAAAAGAATTTTTAGCGTCGCTCGTTTCCAAGCCGCGCTTCGGCCTATTCAGCGATCTGGACGGAACTTTAAGCCCGATCGCACCAACGCCGGAAGCCGCGCAGATCACATCACGCAATCGAGAACTGCTGACGGAACTGCAAAAAGAGCTGCCGTTAGTGGCACTGATCTCCGGCCGCCGAGCAGACAGTCTGCAGGCGCGCGTGGGTCTCCCCGGACTGGTCTATATCGGCAATCACGGATTAGAGCAATGGATTGACGGCGAGGTGAAGGTAACACCGGAGGCACAGAGTTTTCTCCCCGCCCTGCAGGCAACAAAAATCGAACTGCAAAAAATCGAGGAGCCGGGCGTCTATGTGGAAGACAAGGGGCCAACATTAAGCCTTCACTACAGACAAGCGGCCGACCCAATTGCATTTACCAAGAATAAGGCGGCAATGATTTCAGATGCCATCCGCAAGCATGGTTTAAGATTATTCCCCGGCAAAATGGTATTCGAAGTACGTCCACCGATTGACATGGATAAAGGCAATGCATTTGAACTCTTGGTGCGCGAGCATAGCCTCGAATCAGCCTTATTCCTCGGAGATGATGTTAGCGATCTGAACGCGCTGAAGGCTGCGCGCAAAATGCGCGCCAATGGCGCTTGCGATGCGTGGGGGGTTGCTGTTCAATCGGAGGAAGCGCCGGAGGACTTGGCGGCTACTGCGGACTTCTTGGTGGCGGGCGTCGAAGATGTCGAAGCTTTGTTGGCCTGGGTGTTAAAGGCGCGCAGGGCGTCGTCTACTTGAGCCTGGAACCACTCGCGCACGTCGTTGCGGGTGACGATATTGCGCAACGCCTCGGCACGGCTTTTGCGTTCCTCTTCCGGCATGGTGAGCGCCGTGTGCATGGCCTCAGCGGTTCCGTACACGTCGAATGGCGACACAATAAGAGAGTGTTCCCCTAATTCGTAGAAAGCGCCGGCAAATTCAGAAAGCACCAAGACTCCGTTTTTACGGTTAACCAGCACGCCTTCTTTAGCAACCAGGTTCATCCCATCGGCCAACGGATTGACCAGCAGAACGTCATATAGCTGCATTGCGGCGATTGCACGGACGTAGTTATCGCCAAGGATGATGCGCACGGGTTCCCAGATGGAATCGCTGAATTGGGCATTTATGGTGCCAGCCTCGGCCATGATCTCGCCCAGATAATTTTGGTATTCGCCCACTTCCATGCGAGATGGAACCAATAGTGCGAGCATTTGGATCTTGCCGCGATGCTCAGGGTGTCTCTCAAGTAGCGCGCGGTAGGCCTGAAAGCCGCGCAGGTTGTTCTTACTGGGTTCGACGCGGTCCACACGCAAGATCACTTGGTGGTCCCCAACCGAATTAAGCAATTGCGACCGCTCCAACTGGGTCACCTGCTCCTTGGCAATCTCTTTTAACTTTTCCGCATCGATTGAGATCGGATAAGCCGGGGCACCGACATATCGGCCTTTGTATTCCACCGAATCACGCCGTCCAAAGGCATGGGCGCCTAGGTAGAAACGGGCGCATTGAACGAAGTTGAAGGCATCTTTTGCCGTCTGGAACCCAACCCGGTTGGACTCCAGAAGACTGCTAAAAATGGCGTCACGCATTGGTTGGGGCAGGATCCGCCAGGCATCCGGACCCGGCCATGGAATATGCACGAAGGGCTGGATCTGCACCGTGTCGCCCACCAGTTTACGCAAATAATGCGGCACCATATAAAGGTGATAATCCTGTGGCAGGACAATGGCCTGGCGGCCGCTGGCTTTACTTACCTCTGCGATTGCTTCGGCAAACAGCTTGTTGACTGGCTTATAGCCAGTCTCCCAGGCATCCCAGGTGTCTTTGGTGATGCTGGGGGTGCGAGGAGTATCCCAAAGCTGATGCTGGATAAACCAAAGCAATGGGTTGGCAAACTCATTGTAATAGCCCTCGTAATCCTCCAATAACGGCTCGACCAACTTAAGGCTAATGCCTTCGACCTTTTCCACTTCACCATTATGCGCCTGAGACCAGGCGCGATCGTCGGCGCTCATGGCAGAGGCAACCCAAAGCACCTCGTGGCGCTCAGCCAAGGCGCTGAGCGCGGTCACCAGCCCTCCGGCGCCGCGTTCTACGGAAAAGCCAGATTTGCCCCTCTTCGTGAACGAAAATGGCCCACGGTTAGAGGCGATAATGATCAGCGGTTGGGTGGTGCCTTTTTTGTCATTCATAATCTGTACTCAGGTTAAAAAATCCGCCTCGAATTGAGGCGGATGCATTATCGAATGGCAAAAGAAAGCTATCAAACAGTTCGATCGTTTATTTGCATCGCCATCAATCAATCCCATTATACAAGATGCAAAATTTAGACTCGTGGTTCAGTTTATACCTTGTATTTCTTAGGCTCCTGAGAAACAAATGGCAGCTTGATCTTCCCGTATCTGGCCGCAACGTAAAGCACCCCGGCCACCGCCAGCAATCCATAGATGACCTGCGAATAGCTGGTGCCCGTGCCTGGAATGCGTGGCTGGTCTGGCCGGAAGAATTCCACCCAGAAGCGCCCTAGCCCAGCCCACGCCAGCCAGGCGCCGAACATCACGCCGGGTTTGAGTTGTTTCGCGAAGCGGCGGCCCAGCCACAAGATCAGGCCGGCGCCGACAAGATTCCATATCATTTCGTAGGCAAAGGTCGGGTGGAAGCGAGTAGTTTCCTCTGGATAAAGGGAAAGGTCATTCCAAGGTGGGATGCGATGCGATGCAGAAATCGGGATGCCCCAGGGTAGATCAGTGGGGGGGCCATAAAGCTCCTGGTTGATGAAATTGGCGATTCGACCTATAGCCTGGCCTACCAGCATGGCTGGCGCCACCGAATCCAGGAAGAGCAGGAAATCGAGGCCCGACTTGCGGAAAAGGTAGTAGGCCGTGATGAATCCAAACACTACCGCACCGAATATGTGAAGACCGCCTTCATTCAAAAATAGAATGTGGATCGGATTCTTGATATAGAAGCGGCCCCCACCAGCAATGTCATTAATCACGTACCAAAGGCGGGCGCCGACGACCCCGGCAACTGCCAGCCAGACCAGCGCATCCCAGAATTTTTCTGGGTCGCCGCGGCGGCGCTTGATCTCGCGGTCGGTAATATAGGCGCCAACCAGCAAG